>CAZQPP010000265.1:0-11299 GCA_964594295.1 uncultured Myxococcales bacterium
AACAGCTAACGGCTAACAGCCCCCGTCCTGAAACGGGAGTTTCAGGACGGGAACTCGTTAGCGAAGGCAGTCCCGTCCCCCATCGGGTGCACCTTCCACGAGGAGGCAAAGCAGCTAACGGCTAATGGCTAGTGGCTGACGACTGCAATCCGCCGGCCTTAGTCGGTGGATTGTGGTGTCCGGGGCGCGTGTCTCGCTCGGCGCATCGACCTTTTCTCTGCGCGGGCCTATATTCGGCCGCCTTCTCTGGTGAGCCCGTGGCAGAAGCTCTAGGTCCTCCGAGCGAGACGAACCCGCGCAGCGACGCGGCGCTCGATCTCTCTCGCTGCCCCTTCGGCGCGCTAACGCCGGCGGACTACGACGCCCTCGGGCTGCTCGTCGGGCTCGAGGTCCACCAGCAGATCCTGACGCGCGGGAAGCTCTTCTGCCGTTGCCCCGCGGGCCTGCGCTCGCGCCAGGTCGACGCCGAGGTGCTCCGTCACATGCGGCCGACCCTGAGCGAGCTCGGCGAGTACGACGGCACGGCGCTGATGGAGTTCAAGACGAGAAAGGAGATCGTCTACCGCCTCGCGCGGCGCTCGGTGTGCACCTACGAGCTCGACGACACGCCGCCCTTCCCGATCGACTCCGAGGCGGTGCGCATCGCCATCGAGGTGGCCCGGCTCTACGCGCTGCGGATCGTGGGTGAGCTGCACGTGATGCGCAAGCAGTACCTCGACGGCTCCATCCCCACGGGCTTCCAGCGCACCGCCATGGTCGGGCTCGGCGGGGAGATCCCGTTCACGGGCACGGAGGCCGGAGGCGACCGCGGGCTACGCATCCGCCAGCTCTCGCTCGAGGAGGACTCCTGCCGCGAGGTGAGCGACGTCGAGCACCGCATCATCTACCGGCCGGACCGCCTCGGCATGCCGCTGACCGAGACCGTCACGGAGCCCGAAATCACGACCCCTCTCGACGCGGCCCGCGCGGTCTGTCTGCTCGCGCGGGTCGCCCGGGCGACCGGCAAGGTGAGGAGGGGCCCGGGATCTGCGCGCCAGGACGTCAACGTGTCGGTCGCCGGCGGCCGGCGGGTGGAGATCAAGGGCGTGCCCAGCCACAGGTGGATCCCCGCGCTCGTGCACAACGAGGGCTTCCGCCAGCTCGAGCTCCTGCGCATTCGCGAGGAGCTGAGGCGCCGGGGCGTGTCCGGTGACGACCTGCGAGTCGGAGGCGAGGGGCCGGCCTGGGAGAGATCCCCCCACGTAGCCGAGGTCACGAGCCACGTGCTCTCGAGCGCTCACCGGACCACGCAGGAGGCGGTGGAGGATGGGGCCGCTGCATGCGCCGTGCGCCTGCCGGGCTTCGGCGGCCTGCTCGACCACACCCTGCAGCCCGGTCTCCCTTTCGCCTACGAGCTCTCCGAGCGGGTGCGGGTCATCGCCTGCCTTCCACAGCCTGCGCTGCGTTGGTCGACGGGGCCGGACGAGGACTCGGACTCGGAGCTGTGGCGCAAGCTCGAAGACGCGGTCTCCGCGGAGGGGCCGAAGGGCGACGCGGTCGTGCTGGTCTGGGGACCGCGCGAAGACGTGGACACGGCGTGCCGCGAGGTCATGGACCGCGCCCGGGAGGCGCTCGCGGGTGTCCCGGCCGAGACCCGCCAGCCCCACCCGGACGGCACCACCGGCTTCGAGCGCATCCTGCCGGGCCCCGACCGAATGTACCCGGACACGGACACGCCGCCGGTGCCCCTCGCCGACGAGTTGCTCGAGGGCGTGGAGGCGAGCCTCCCGGAGGCTCCCTGGGAGCGGGTGGCGCGCTACGAGAGGTTGGGGCTGCGGCCCCGCGAGGCCGAGGCCCTCGCCGCGGCGCCGTGGGCCGGGCTCTTCGACGCCCTCGACCCGGCGCCCACGCACGCGCGCCGCGTAGCCGGCGCCCTTGGCCGTCGCATCCCCCAGCACTGGCGCGAGACCGGCAGGCGTGATCTCCCCGAGGCCGAGCGCCTCGCCCCCCTCGTGGAGGCCCTGACGCGGCGCCCGCCGCTGCTGGCCGCGCTCGACGACCTCGTGCTGCACCTGCTGCGCAACCCGGAGCGCGCGGCCGAGGAGCTCATCGCCCCGCTCGAGCGGCCGGGGGAGGTGGCCCTCGACGCCTGCCTGAGAGGCTGCGCGGAGGAGAGCCGGGGGCTGCGAACGAAGGACCCGGAGGCCGTGATGCGGTGGGCCATGGGCCGTGTCTTCTCCGTCTTGCGCGGACGAATCGAGCCTGGAGTCATCCGCGCCCGCATCGCCGGCGCCCTGAACCTGGACCCGAGCCCATGAGCCCCGACTACCGCGAGCCCGTGGCCACCCTGCTCGAGAAGAACGGCGTGGGCGTGTGGTCCATCGTGCGCGCCCACACCACCAGGGGCACTTTCGAGGGCCTGATCCTCCCCCGCTCGGAGACCGCCGACCCCTTCCACGTCGTGCTCAAGCTCTCGACGGGCTACAACATCGGCCTGCGCCACGACACCATCACCGACGTCGAGCTGCTCGGGCGCCGGGAGGCCGTCTACCGCATCCCTGACAAGCACGTGCCGCTGGACTCCTGCCTGCCCACCGTGAAGCTCTTCGGCACGGGCGGCACGATAGCCTCGAGGCTCGACTACCGAACCGGCGCGGTCATCCCGGCCTTCAGCCCGTCGGAGCTCTACGGCTCGGTGCCGGAGCTGGCGCGCGTGTGCAACCTCGACACCGAGAAGCTCTTCGGCATCTTCTCCGAGAACATGGGCCCCGAGCAGTACATTCGGCTCGCCGAGCGCACCGGCGAGGCCATCGAGAAGGGCTTCGACGGCGTGGTGATAGGCCACGGCACCGACACCATGCACTACACCTCGGCCGCGCTCACCTACATGGTGCAGTCGCCGCCGGTGCCGGTCGTGATGGTGGGGAGCCAGCGCTCCTCGGACCGCCCGAGCTCGGACGCCGCCCGAAACCTCATCGCCGCGACCACGACCGCCGCCCACGGGCCGATCGCGGAGGTCCTCGTCTGCATGTTCGGGCCCACCTCGGACCGCTACAACCTGCTCCACCGCGGCACCCGCGTCCGGAAGATGCACAGCTCCTACCGCAGCACCTTCCGCACCCTCGGCGACGTGCCGGTGGCCATCATCGGCGAGGGGGGCGTCGAGCCGATCAAGCCCGACTTCGCGCGCCGGAGGAACGACCGCTCCGTCGACGTCCACGCCGTCTTCGAGGAGCGGGTGAGCCTGCTCTACTACTACCCGAACATGCTGCCCGACGTCGTAGACTCGCTGGTCGACCGCGGCTACAAGGGCATCGTCGTGGCCGGCACCGGCCTCGGCCACGTCAACCGAAAGCTCTACCCCGCCCTCGAGCGCGCCCGCGACATGGGCGTGCCCGTCTTCATGACCCTCCAGACCCTCTGGGGCTTCGTGCAGATGTACGTCTACGAGACGGGCCGCGAGATCTTGGACCTCGGCGTCATCCCCCTCGCCAACATGCTTCCCGAGGTCGCCTACAGCAAGCTCGGCTGGGCCCTCGGGCGATTCCCCGGCGACCCCGCGCGCGTGGTGGAGCTGATGCAGACCCCCATGTGCTCCGACATGACCGAGCGCGAGCCCCACGACGGCTACCTCGTCTTCCAGGGAGGCGTTCCGGAGATGAAGGACCTGCTCTCGCGTACCTGGTCGTAGACGGGCCCTCCACGTCCACGTCCACGTCCTCGTGCACGTGCGCGTGCACCTCTTCCGTATTCCTCCTCGTACACACCTGCCGGGCTTCCCCGCGCCTCCCCGATGGGGTAGGACTTCGGAATCGGCCGTCAGCCACCAGATAACAAGGCGTTTCTCTTGGGAAACACCCCGCGTAGAGGCGTTTCGCCCCGAAACACCTGCCCCGCCAAACGGCGCCGGACCCCTGGGAGCTTGCTCGTGGTCGGGCTCCTGACCGTCTTCCTCGTTGCTTGTGGTGAGGACGAGGCGGGGCGTGCCGATCTGCCTCCCGGGGGCATGGACGCCGCGGCCCAAACAGACGTCGCTACCGATCTCCCGCAGGGAGCCGACCCCGGCACCACGACCACCACGGACCCCGGCGCTCCGACCTCGGACCCCGGCGCGCCCACCCCCGACCTCGGCTCGGACTCCGGCGAGCCGCCGGCGGACACGGCAGCCCCTCCCGAGCCCAAGCCCCAGCTCGGTTGCGGGAGCGGCAACCGCACCCTGCCCGAGGGGCTGACCGCCCTGGCCTGGGACGACGGCGCCGGCGAGGCGGACCTCCTCCAAAACCTCGACGCCGCGTTCACCGTCGGCGAGACGACGACCCGGCTGAGCGAGCAGCCCGTACACGAGGCCGTGCGCTTTGAGCTCGAGCACCCCGCGCGGGTACACGGGTTCTCCGTGCAGTGGACGGCGATCCCCGAGGGGGCGGCGGCCGAGCTTGAGCTGCCCTCCGCCATCTACCTCGACTTCGGCTACAACGGCCGCGACTTCTGGCACGAGGAGCCCCTGTGGCAGGGCACGCGCTGCGCCGGCGACGTCTCCGCGGGCACCTGGCTGACCTACGTGCCCGAGCTCCCCGTCGACATGCCGCCCGGGCTCGTGCACGTCGCTCACCGGCGCGAAGGCCCGCAGGAGCCGGGCTTTCTCGTCGACACCACGGGCTCCGCGCCGCAGTGGTGGGCCGTCGAGCAGCCCTGGGACGCCCACTCCGCCGTCAACCTCCCGGAGGCCGGGAGCTACTCCCACGAGGTCACGCTCCAGGCCCAGTGGCACTTCATGGTCAGGCTCCACGTCGAGTACGTGAACACCGTGCCCGCCGAGCAGAGGCTCTTCCGCTCCCACGAGGGCCCGGCCGCCAACCGCGCCTCCCTCGCCGACGTCGACGGCGACGGCTTGGACGACCTCCTCAGCCGGGGCAAGCTGCACAAGAACCTCGGCGGTCTGCGCTTCGAGGACGTCACCGAGGCGGCCGGCCTCGAGGGCGAGTCCATCGGCGGCGGCGTCTTCGGCGACTTCGACAACGACGGCTGCCTCGACCTCTTCGCCTTCTCCGACTCGACGGGGGCGCGCGACAGCCTCTGGCGCTCGGACTGCGAGGGCCGCTTCACCAACGTCACCGACGCCTCCGGCATCAACGACGAGCAGAGCTCAAACCTGTGCGAGGCCAAGCCGGAGCAGAACCACATCCCGAGCCCCGCCGCCGCCTGGTGGGATCTCGACTCGGACGGTCTCTTGGACCTCTACGTCGTCGGCTTCGTCTGCTGGCCCGACGAGAGCTACTACCCGGACCAGGTCTTCCTGAACCAGGGCGACGGCACCTTCACAGACATCTCCCTGGAGCGCGGCTTCCTCGGCCTCCCCTTTGCCGGGCGAGGGGCGAACCCCATAGACCACGACCGCGACGGAGACGTGGATCTGCTCGTCAACAACTACCGCCTCCAGAAGAACCTCTTCTTCGAGAACCAGGGCGACGGCACCGTCAAGGAGGTGGCCGAGGCCCTTCGACTCTCGGGCGTCCCTACAGACGTCGGCTACCGCCAGATCTACTTCGGCCACACCATCGGCACGGCCTGGGGCGACCTCAACTCGGACGGCTACTTCGACGTCGTCCAGGCCAACCTGGCCCACCCGCGTTTCTTCGAGTTCTCCGACAAGACCCAGGTCCTCCTGCAGACCGACATCGGCCCCTACATCGACGCCGCGGTCGAGTGGGACCACCCCATGGGCCAGCACGGCATCCCTTATAGCGAGACGCACTCGGTGCCGGCGCTGGCCGACTTCGACCACGACGGGGATCTCGACCTCGTCATCTCGGCCATCTACGAGGGCCGCCCCACCGACTTCCTCTGGGGCGATGGCGACGGCACCTTTACCTGGGACTCCTACCGAGCAGGCATCGGCGTGACCAACGGCTGGGGCCTCGCCGCCGGCGACCTCGACAACGACGGCGACCCGGACCTGGCCTACTCGGGCATCTGGGAGAACCACGGCGCCGCGCGGGGCAGCTGGCTCCAGGTCCGCGTCGTCGGAGACGAGGGCTCGAACCACGCCGCCATCGGCGCCACCGTGGAGCTCCACGCGGCCGGCCGCACCTGGCTCCGCTACGTCCCGGGAGGCACCGGCCAGGGCAACCAGGACTCGATGTACCTGCACTTCGGCCTGGGCCCCGCCGCGACCGTCGACAGCATCTCGGTCACCTTCCCCGGCGGCAAGCGCGTCGACTACGAGGGCCCCTGGGACGCGGGCCGCCGGCTGTGGGTCTACGAGAGCGGCAAGACCCGAGAGGGGTGGGGGGCCGAGACACCCTGAACCAACAGACTACTCCTTCTGCGAGGCCAACATGAGCGAGCGCGAGCCACAGTTCACCCCCGACCACGACATCTTCCGCAAGGCCTTCCGCAAGTACGTCGAGAACGAGCTCGCGCCCCACGTCGACGAGTGGGAGAAGGACAAGGCCTTCCCCAAGGAGGTCTTCAGGGACATGGGGCAGCGCGGCTACCTCGGCATGCGCTACCCCGAGGAGATCGGCGGATCGGGGCTCGACTACTGGTTCACGGTCGTCTACGCCGAGGAGCTCGTGCGCTGCGGCTGCGCGGGCGTGCCGATGGGCCTCATGGTGCAGACCGACATGGCCACGCCAGTCATCTTGGACCTGGGCACCAAGGAGCAGATAGACGAGTTCCTGGCGCCGGCGGTGAGCGGGGAGAAGGTCGCCGCCCTCGGCGTGACCGAGCCCGGGGCCGGCAGCGACGTGGCCTCGCTACGCACCACCGCTCGCCGCGTGGGTGACGAGTACGTGGTCAACGGCTCCAAGACCTTCATCACCAACGGCGTCCACGCCGACTTCATCACACTGCTCGTCAGGACCGGCGACGAGCCCGGCGTCGGCGGCATCAGCATCCTGCTCTTCCCGACCGACACCAAGGGCTTCCAGGTCACCCGCACCATCGACAAGATAGGCAACCACTGCAGCGACACGGCCGAGATGGCCTTCGACGAGTGCCGCGTGCCCGCCCGCTACCTCCTCGGCGAGGAGAACATGGGCTTCTACTACCTGATGAGGAACTTCCAGGGGGAGCGACTGATCGCGGCCATCTCGTCCGCCGCAGGGGCCCAGCGGGCCATCGACTACACCCTCGAGTACACCAACGACCGCAAGATCTTCAGCCGCCCGCTCTCGAAGTTCCAGAGCACCCGTCACCTCTTCGCCGAGATGCTCGCGAGGGTCGAGGCGGCCCGGCGCCTGGCCTACCGCGGCGCCGACCTCTACAACCGCAAGCAGGAGTGCGTGCTGGAGGTCAGCATGGCCAAGCTCTTCTGCGGTGAGACGGCGTGCTGGGTGATGGACCGCTGCCTCCAGCTCCACGGCGGCTACGGCTACACCGACGAGTACCCCATCAGCCGCGCCTGGCGGGACACGCGCCTGATCACCATCGGTGGCGGCACCAGCGAGGTCATGAAGGAGATCATCTCCAAGGGCATGGGGATGTAGCCCCCTCCTCGCCCTTGCCCTTGCCCCTGCCCTTGCCCGTGCCCTTCAGCGCTTCCTCTCCAGCCGCCCCTTGAGCTCCTTGAGCCGCGGGTGATCCGGGCGCGTCGCCGACAGCAACCGCAGCAGCCGGCGCGCCCCCTCCTCGTCGCCCGCGCTCAGGCGGCACTCCGCCTCGTCGAGCAGCGAGGTCTCGTCGAGCCGGGCGCCGAGGTCGCGCGCTCTCTCGAAGGCCTTCACCGCGTCGCCGCAGCGTCTGCCGTCCATCATCGCGAGGCGCCCGCGCAGCCTCCAGGTCTCTCCCGAGAGCGGTCGCACCTCCATGAGCAGCCGAATGGCCGCCTTGGCCTCTCTCGGCTTGCCGCGCGCGACCGCCTTGCTGGCGATCTGCTCGCGCAACGTGCCCGAGTGCTCGTCGAGCTCGGCGCGACGCAGGTTTACGGCGCGAGCCTCGTCTTCCCGGCCGGCGGCCTCCAGCGCACGGCTCCAGGAGGCGAGCAGCTCGCTGCTCGGCGGCGCCAGCTCCGCGGTCTTCGCCCAGAGCCGGGCGGCGGCGGCGGGATCGCCGCCCTCGGAGGCCAGCTCGGCCCGCAGCGCGATCACCTGCGCCCCACCGTGACCCCGGGCCTCCAGTGAGCTCAGGAGCTGCTCGGCCCCGCGCGCGTCGCCGTCGGCGGCGCGGACCCGAGCGCGCACGAGGTCGGCCTCCGGGGGTGGGCCGGGGCCGAGGGCGTCCAGGACCTCGAGGGCCTCGCCGGTGCGGCCCGCCCGCTGGAGACCTGCCGCGAGCAGCGCGCCGGCGCGCCCGTCACCCTGCTTTGCCCGGGCCTCCAGCACGGGGCGGGGCGGCAGGCCGTGTGGGACATGGGGGTGAGGTGGGAGGAGTGGAGCCAGGCGCTCCTCCGTCCACTTCGAGAAGGCGCGGTCCGCCTGCCTGCAGCTCAGCTTCAAGCCGGCCTTCAGCGCCGCCCCGTGGTCGCTGCTCTCCTTGAAGCTCTGGAGCATCGCGCGCAGGGCGTTCGGCCCTCCCCGGGCCGCGATCCACTCGAGCACGAGCCTCGCCTGCATATATGCCTGCACCAGCGCGCCGCCGGTCCTGGCCTTCACGAAGGCGTTTGAGAGCCCGCAGATCGAGACCATCTCGCCGGCGCGGTGGCGCTCGGCCATGGGCTCGTCGATCTCCCTGGCGAGGGTGGGGTCGGCCTGCATCGTGTCGAGCTCGGCGAGGCCTTCAGTGAACCAGCGCGGCACGCGCCCGCCCGTGAGCTGAAGGTGGTAGGCGTGGCTCATCTCGTGGGTGAGCACCTCGCGCGCGTTGAAGTCCCCCGCCGCGGGCGAGCGGAGGGCGAGGATGCGGCCGAAGCAGACACCGTGGGCCCAGAAGCGGGGCAGACCCACGGCGCGCACGGCGAAGGTCTGGGGCGCCTTGAAGACCTCGACGCGCAGGGGGTGGGGCAGGGCGCCGCCGTAGCGCGCCCGGTAGTGCGCGTGCCCGGCCTCGACCCACCGGGGCACGAGCTCCTTGAGCACCTCCGCCTCCGACTTGTGCAAGAGGTAGGTCGTGCCGCCGGCGTCGAAGGAGCGGTAGTCCTTTCGGACCGTGGCGTAGTAGCCCTCGCTCAGGTGGTAGGCGCGCCGGTCGAAGGGATCCTGCTCGCGCGCCTTGGCCACGAACACCCGGGCCTTCGAGTCGTCACCGAGGCGGCTGTGGGCGAGGCCGAGGTCCACGAGGGCGGGCGTGTAGCTCGGGTCGAGGCCGAGGGCCCGGTCGAGGGCCCGCACGCCTTGCTCGTAGCGGTGGAAACGCTCGGCGAAGAAGGCGATGCGGTGCCAGAAGGCGGCGTCCCTCGGGTTGACCGCGCGCGCCTTCTTCCAGAAGCGCCCTACGGCCTTGTGCCCGGACTCGAGGAAGGCCGCGGCCCCGAGCAGGGCCAGGGCGTCCCGGTCTCTCGCGTTGCGCTCGAGGATGCGCTGCACGGTCGCGCGGGCGCCCTCGCGGTCCTCCAAGAAGAGCGCGATGGTCGCTTGGAGCAGGAGCCCCTCCTTCAGGTCCGGGTTCCTCGCCAGGGCCTGGCGCAGCAGCTTGCCCGCGCCGGCCACGTCGCCGCCGGCCTCGAAGCGTGCGCGGGCCTCGAGGGCGAGGGCCTCCGGGTGGCCGGGCCAGACCTTGAGCGCGTCGCGGAAGGACTCCACCGCCTCCTTCGGGTTGTGCTTGGCGAGCAGGAGCCGGCCCCAGGCCAGCAGGGCGTGCACGTTCCGCCGGTCCGCCCGCACCGCCTCCCGGAAGATGTCGTTTGCGTCGCGCGGGAAGTCCAGGAGGGTGAGGGCCTCGCCCAGCCAGGCCAGGTCCTGCGAGGTGCGGACGCTCCCCTCGTCGTGGAGCTTGGCGAGCCGGTCCAGCACCGACCGGGCCCTCCTGTGCTCGCCGGTCTCCTTGAGCAGCCGGCCGAGTTGCACGCTGGCGCCGAGCCAGTCGGGGTGCCGCCGGGCGACCCTCTCGAGGCGCGCTATGGCCTTCTTGTAGGCCCCGCGGCCGGCCTCCTGCAGGGCTCGGTGCAGCGCGGCCCTGTCCTTTCCCTCGCGCCCCGTCTTGGAGAGCGCGTCCAGGGCCGCTCGGGCTCGGATCTCGTCACCGTAGAGGCGCCAGCAGGCGACGGTCTCGTCGAGCGCCTCGGGAGGGGCCTCGGCGGGCTCCTTGCAGGGGACGGCGCCGGATGCGGACTCCGCCGGCCAGCCGGCACAGAGGAGCGCGAGGCAAAGCGCCGACAGCGCCCTCGGTCGCGGCAGCAAGCGGCCGCAGGCGCTCACATGCCCGACAGGATGCGCCAGCTCCCCTCCTCGCGCACGAGCTCGAGCTGGTTGACGTCCGACTTCAGGGCCCACTGGGACTTGGTGCCGTCGAGGAAGCGGAACTTGAGCACGTACTCGAAGTCCACGAGGGCGTGCTCCTTCCGGATGGCGATGGAGGTCACCCGCACCTTGTAGAAGACCTTCTGCACGCTCTCCGCGAGCATGGGCAGCACGCTTACGAGCACCTCGTCACGCCCGTAGTCGTCCTCGTCGACGTCGGTGGTGGAGGCGTTCTCGTAGTAACGGCGGCTCACGAGCTGCTGTAGCGTGCCGATGTCGCGGGTCTCGATGGCCCGCCGGTAGTCCTCGACCATCGTGAGGACTTCGCGATTCTCGGGCGTGTCCTCGATCTCGGTGTCGCCGATGTAGTTGGGCCCGCACCCGGACAGGAGGAGGGCCAAGAGTACGTAGATGGGCAGCAGGGCTCGCATCAGCAACGCGTCCTTTCCTTTGCTGCGGTTGTACGGCCAACTGGAGCTACAGGCAATTCATTCCGTCTGCGCAAACCCACCGGCCTGCGGCCGGCGGCTTCAGCCGTTGGCCGCTAGCCGTTAGCCGTTAGCCGTTAGCCGTTAGCCTCCCATGGAGCGCGCGCAGCATCTTCTTCACCTCGTTGACTTGGGCGTCAGCGAGCTTCTGCTGGTCAGCGCTCAAGTACCCGAGATCACGAGCTAGCATTAGGTGGTACTCAGTCTCGGCGGCGGAGCCGGAGGCGATACTGAGGAAGCGCGCGAAGTCCCGATCGCCGAAGCGCCCACAGCCCTCCGCGATGTTCGTTGGGACCGAGCCGGCGGCCTTTCGGAGCTGCACACTCAAACCGAAGCGCTCATCGGCAGGGAAGCTCCTCGTCAGGCGGTAGACGCTCAGGGCCAGGGAGTGTGCCTTTCGCCACACGGTCAATGTCCTGAAATCTCGCATCCTTGACTCCGCTGTGCATGGCTAACGGCTAGTGCGCCAGGTCAAGCCTGGGAAGGAGGAAAGAGAAT
>CAZQPP010000266.1:0-11288 GCA_964594295.1 uncultured Myxococcales bacterium
GAGGCCGGCGGCAGCGTCGGCTCCGTGAAGGTGGTGGAGAACACCACCGGCTCATCGAGCTTCGCGAGCCAGCTCGTCGCGGTCGCCAAGCGCTTCCGCTTCGCCGCCCCGAGCGACGGTCAGCCGGTCACGCTCCGCTGCCCCTTCGTCTTCAAGCCGGCTCGTTGAGGCGGGCCCGACCTCGGCGACAGACGCCCTCGGCCCCTGCTCACTCCGGGTCGCAGGCGTCGCCGACGCCGTCGAGGTCGGTGTCCTCCTGGGTGGGGTTCTCGACGTCCGGGCAGTTGTCCGTGTGGTCCGGCACGTAATCGCAGTCCCTGTCCCCAGGACAACCCGTGCACTCCTCGTCGACCTCGCCGTCGCAGTCGTTGTCCTCGAGATCGCAGAGCTCGGGGGCGTCCGGGTACACGCTCGGATCGTAGGGGTCGCAGTCCGCGGGGAGCTGGTGCCCGTCGTCGTCGGGGTCGAGCACGGCCTTGCAGGCGTTCTCCGCGCCCGGGGTGACCCCGTTGGTCAGGTAGAAGTCCCGGTTGTTCCTGTCGCTGTCTTTCCCGTTGGGGCAGCGCGAGACGCTGCCCGCCCCCGAGTCGAGGGGCCCGACGTCGCCTTCACCGTAGCCGGTGACACGCTGGGCGGCGTGGAAGCCGTCGACGTCCTCGCCGCGGAAGAGCAACCTCAACGCGCTGGCGTCGGTGCCGAAGTCGACGCGCGGGTTTCGGATCACGTTCGCGGGAGTCTCGAAGGCCACCTTCGCGACATCGGCGCCGAGGGTGTCGAGCACGGCCTGCGCTCCGACGACGAGGTAGCCGCCGGGAGAGATCTCGAGAGCGGGCGCCAGATCGACGGTCAGGTAGTCGTACGATGAGCCCGAGCCGGCGCGGAACCTGAGCACAAGGCCCGCCGTGGCCAGGCCGCTCTCGCTCGGGTTGAAGAGCTCAACGAACTCGGCGACGTCTCCTCCGGGCTGGGTGAAGTCTACCTCGTTCAACACGAGAGTGTCGGCAGCCCCCGTGCAGGCCGCGTCCGCCGCGCAGTCGCTGTCTTCGCAGTCGCGCTGCAGGTCCGAGTCGTTGTCGAAGCCGTCGTCGCACACCGTCTCCCGCGCGCCCGCCGCGCCGATGCCGGAGCACTGGGCGAGGGCCTGGGCACATCCGCTCTGGGCGATGCAGTCACCGCAGGCCGTGCCCGGCGTGGTCTCGTAGCCGCCGGAGCACGCGGCCTGGCAGCGCGGCAAGACGCAGGCCGCGTAGGCGCCGTAGCAGCCCTTGCACTTGTTGCCGAGGCCCCGATCGCCCTCCGTGACGCCGCAGGTCTGTATGCAGGAGAGCCAGTCCGAGGAGCTGTTGCAGTCGCTGCGGCAGCGGTTGGCGACGAAGGCCTCGTAGCCGCCGCTGTCGTCGTAGTGAGACAGGCGCTGCCGGTCCTCGCTGTTGTCGCAGAAGCGCATCGAGGCGCACTCGGGGCTGGCCTTGAGGACGAAGACGCAGCCGATCTCGCGATCACAGCTGTCTATCGTGCAGGGGTTCCGGTCGTCGCAGCTGCGCTCACTGTAGCTGTAGCACCCGAGCAGCGTGTTGCAGTCCGTGTCCTTCGTGCAGGCGTTGCCGTCGTCGCAGCTCAGAGCGTCGCCTTCGCACTTGCCGCCGAAACAGATGTCGTCGACGGTGCAGCGGTCGTTGTCGTCACAGGGAGACCAGTCCGGCTCCGTCGTCTTGGTGCACCTGCCGTTCTCGGGGTTGCACTCGTCCACCGTGCAGGGGTTGCTGTCTGCGCAGCGCGGTGTGTACCGGCAGCCTCCTTCGTAGCACTGATCGTTCGTGCACAGGTCGCCGTCGTCGCAGTCCGCCGAGGTGCCGCAGACGGCCTCGCCGACGCAGTACCCGGACCGGCAGACCTGGCCCTCGCCGCAGTCCATGGGCTCGTTCACACACCCGCCGGTCTCGGGATCGCAGAGGTCCGTCGTGCACTGGTCGCCGTCGTTGCAGCTCTTCTCGCCGGTGTGCTTGCAGTCGCCGCCGACGCAATTGGAGTAGTCGGTGCAGGGGTCGCCGTCGTCACAGCCGGCTCTGTTGAAGGTGTAGGTGCAGACCCCCACCGCGCTGCCGAAGGGCACCGCGCAGCCGTCGTCGGTGCAGACGTTGCCGTCGTCGCACTCCACCGGCACGGGCTGGCACTTGCCCTCCACGCAGGTGTTGGGGGCGCAGAGGTCCGTGGTCGGACAGTCCTCGTCACCCTCGCAAGGCACGTCGTCGATGCAGTCGCCCTGGGGCTCGATACAGCGTTGCCCTTCGCTGCAGTCCCACGGCTCGCTGTAGCAGCCGCCCTTGGCAGCGTCGCAGCGGTCCGTCGTGCAGGCGAGCCCGTCGTCGCACTCGTTGAGCGTCTGCACGCAGCCCTGGCTCTCGTCGCAGCGGCCGGTCGTGCACGGGTTGCCGTCCTCGCAGGCTCGTTGCTCGCCGCCCTCGCAGGCGCCGGCGCTGCAGGCCTCGCCGACCGTGCAGAGGCTCCCGTCGTCGCACGGCTGCCCGTCGGCAGCGGCCGCGTCGCTGGCGCACTCACCGCCCGCGTCGCACGAGTCGAGCGTGCACGGATCGCCGTCATCACACACCGGGCGGTGGCTGCACTGGCCGGCGAAGCAGATGTCGCTCGTGCAGACGTCGCCGTCGTCGCAGTCCGAAGGCAGAGAGCAGCCATGGTCGGGCTGGCAGCGCCGATCGACGCACACCTCTCCCTCGCCGCAGGCGCTCTCGAACACGCAGCCCTGCTCGGGGTCGCAGCGGTCGATCGTGCAGTCGTCGCTGTCGTCGCAGAGCTTCTCCCGCGCGCCCGTGCAGACACCCCCGTAACACTTGTCGTCCAGGGTGCACCGGTCGCCGTCGTCGCAGCTCTGCGAGTGGGTGGGGTGGTGAACACAGCCGACTCTGCGGTCGCAGGTGTCCGTCGTGCAGCGGTTGCCGTCGTCGCAGTCGACCTCCATGCCGGAGGTGCGGCAACGACCGCCTTCGTCGCAGGTGCCCGGCCTCTGGCAGCGGCTCTCTCCCTGGCAGGGCCTCCCCTTGAGCGCCTGCTCGTCGACCTGGCAGACGCCGGCCGTGCAGGTGTTGGCCGTGCAGTCGTTGCCGTCCTCGCAGTCGGCGTCGCTCTGGCAGGGCGGGTCGCCTACGATCGCCTTGCTGAAGTGCTCGATCCCGGCCGTGACGAGGCCCTCTACGACGGCGCTGTCCAAGGCCTCGTAGACCCGGTCGCTGCCCATGACGGTGTGGTGGATCACGGCGTCTTCGGGGGCGTCTCCCTGGATCAGGCCGAGGATCGCCGGCTGCGAGAAGCTCGTGCCGTCGGGGCGCAGCTCGTAGACGAAGCCGTAGCTCCGCACGTCTTGTGCGTGGCGGCTGTCGGTCTGCACGATGATGATCTCTGTGGCCTCGGAGAGCGCTCCCGCGGGCACGTCGAGGCTCGCAAGCAGCACACCTTCACCGTCGACCAGCTCCACGCGGCCGCCATCGGGGCCAACCTCGGCCTTGGCGTGGAGCAGGCAGTCGAGGGTGTCGCTGCAGTCGTGGTCGTCGCAGTCGGTGCGACCGTCCTCGTCGTCATCGACCTCGTTGGCGCAGAAGCGCTCGTACCGGCAGCCCTCGATGGCCTCGGATACGCAGCCCCTTCCCGGCTGGCACTCGTCGCGGGTGCAGGGGTTGCCGTCGTCGCAGCGCACATACCGACCCCGGCAGATGCCCTGGTCGCAGAAGTCGTCGGTGCACACGTCGCCGTCGTCGCATGCCTCGTCGGCGTTGCAGTCGTCGCCCACGCCCACCTCGATGCCGGCGCAGTCGTCGAGCGCCTCCGAGCAGCCCGAGGCGGCGAGGCAGTTGCCGCAGAGCCCAATGGTCGGGTCGTCGGTGTTGCTGCAGGGGCCGTGGCAGGCGCTCACCGCGCAGGCGCCGAGCTGCATGAAGCAGCCGACGCAACCCATCGTCACGCCCTCGATGCCGTGGCTGCGCAGCCCTAGGCCTTCGACGACCCTCTGGAGGCAGCTCGAGCTCAGGTCCGCGGGCTGGCCGTCCCGTGGTCCGCAGTCCACCATCGCGCGCACCACGACCACGCTCTTGAGCGACATCTCGCCCGTGGCGTTTCGTGCGGCGAGGAAGGTCCTGCTGCCCTCGTCGGAGCAGAAGCCGCCGGAGGGACACTCGTCGTCGTCGTCACGCGGCTTGAACACGCAGCCGGCGCCCGGATCGCAGGAGTCCTCGGTGCACTCGTTGAGGTCGTCGCAGAGCTCGACGTGCTGGTAGCACTGTCCGCCGCTGCACTCGCCCGTCGTGCAGGGGTTGCCGTCCTCGCAGGGGTTCACGCCGCCACCGAAGCAAACGCCGAGGCGACAGGCGTCGTCTACGGTGCAGAGGTCGCCGTCGTCGCAGGGCAGCCCGTCCTGCTTCTCGAAGCTGCACCGGGCCACGCCCTCGTCGTCGGCGCAGCGGTCCACCGTGCAGGCGTCGCCGTCGTCACAGGCCGGCTCGCTGTGGCAGAAGCCTCCGCGGCAGAGGTCGGTCGTGCAGGCGTCGCCGTCGTCGCAGTCGCCGTCCTCGCTGCACGGCGCGTCCGGGACGCACTCACCGAGGCTGCACACCTCTCCTTCACCGCATTCGACGGCCGCGTGCTCGCACTCACCGCTCTCCCCGTCACAGCCGTCGACGGTGCAGGGGTCTCCGTCGTCGCAGTCCGGCGAGCCCCCCGGCACGCACAGGCCTGCCTCGCACCTGTCCGCCAGCGTGCAGGGGTCGTCGTCGTCGCAGGCGTCGCCGTAGAGCAGGTCATGACGGCACTCGTAGACCGCGGTGCCGGTGGGCGAGCAACGATCCCGGGTGCAGGGGTTGCCGTCGTCGCAGCTCACGGGCACCTGAGTGCAGGTCCCTTCGACGCACTCGAAGGGGTTGCAGCCGTCAGACGAGACCTCGCAGCTCGCCTCGTTGACGCAGTCGAGGTTCTGGTCGCAACCTGCTTCGGGACCCTCGCAGCAGGGCCCGTCGAGCTTGCAGTCGTAGTCGAGGCAGTCGGTGGCGCCGTCCTTGTCGTCATCTATCTCGTTGTCGCAGCGCTCCCGGACGGCGAGCGGAGCGCCGGAGCAGGCCTCGAGGGCCTCCTTGCAGGCCGCCGCTATGCACGCGGTGCACGCGTCGCTGAGCTGGTCGCCTGAGCACTGCAGCGCGCAGCGCTCGGTGCCGCAGAGGTCGTACTCCGCGTAGCAGCCGGCGCAGCCCTCCGAGAATTCGTCGCCTCCCGAGACGCGCCGCGCCTCCTCCTGCACGCAGGGCACGAGGCAGGCGAAAGCCTCGGCCCGGGTGATCTCACCTTGCAGGTAGTCGAAGGCGCAGCGCCAGGTGCACAGGGTGCTGTGTCGCAGGTCGATCTTGAAGACCTCGGTGACGGCCAGGTCCGCCTCCCCGAGGCACGCGCCCGCGGTGTCGAGGCAGAGCCCGCCCGCGTTGCAGCGCTGCCCTTCGGCGCAGCCTCCGCAGCTCCCGCCGCAGCCGTCGTCACCGCAGTCGAGGCCTTCGCAGCTCGGCACGCAGCAGACGGCCTCGCCTCTGCAGTCGTTGTCATCGCAGTCGATCCGGCCGTCGCCGTCGTCGTCGGTGTCGTTGTCGCAATCCTGCTCCCTCGGGCGCGGCTCGAAGCCGGCGCAGCCTGCGAGGTCCTCCTCGCAGTCCTCGGCGAGGCAGTGGGCGCAGGCCTCGGAGTCCGGGCTCCCGCCTTCACCGCCCGCCGGCGTCGCGCCGGCGTCCGCGTTGGGCGCCTCGGCCCCGCCGCGAGCACCGCAGGGGCCACCGCAGCGCCCGATGGCGCACTCCACGTAGCGCACGTAGCAGCCGCTGCACTCACCCGAGAGGGACCGGCCGAGCTCCTCCTCGAGCAGCACCGGGAGGCAGTCTTCGACCTTGTTGGAGTTGCCGCAGAGCTTGATGGCCTCGACGCCGAGGTCGTAGACGTCCCGGTCTCCGATGGCGGCCTTGTCCGCCTCGCCCACGCAGCCCACGACCGGCTGGCACTCGGGGGCCTCCTCGCAGTCCTGGTCCTCACAGTCGGTGTGCCCGTCGCGGTCGTCGTCTGTGGAGTTGCCGCAGCGCGTCTCGCGGCTCTCCTCGCAGCGCCCGTCGTTGCAGACCTCGCCTTCGCCGCACTGGCCGCAGAAGCCCCCGCACCCGTCAGAGCCACACTCGAAGCCCTCGTCGCAGATGCGCTCGCAGGTGCTCTCGCACTGGCCGCCCTCTCCGCACTCGAAGCCCTCGGCGCAGACGCCGCAGACGCCGCCGCAGCCGTCCGGGCCGCACTCGGCGTCGCCGCAGGTCCGCGTGCAACCGGTCGCCTGGCACGTGCCTCCCTCGCAGCGCTCCCCCGCCGCGCACAGACCGCAGACGCCGCCACAGCCGTCCGGGCCGCAGTTGCCAGCACAAGCCGGCGTGCAGGTGTCCGGATCGCAGGCGTCGCCTTGTCCGTCGCCGTCGCCGTCCGCCTGCTCCGGGTTCGCGTCGCGCGGGCAGTTGTCCGCGCCGTCGTCTACCCCGTCGCCGTCGTCGTCCGCGTCGACGCAGTTGCTCTGACCGTCCTCGTCGAGGTCCGGCAGGTTGTCGTCGGTCACGCCGCTGCAGTCGTTGTCGAGGCCGTCACAGACCTCCTTGAGGCCCGGCCTGACGAGACGCTCGTCGTCGTCGCAGTCGTCGGAGGCGGGCACGCCGTCACCGTCGCCGTCGTTCTCGCCGCGGTCGGAGACGATCGTCACGAGGGCCGTGCGCCGCAGGGGATCGTTGGTCCCGTCGCTGACGACGACGGTGACCTCGTCGGAGCCAGCCGCCGCCGCGCCGTAGGTGCCGCGGCTGCCGCCTTCGATCTCGGACGCGACCACGCTCTCGGGCAGCCACACGTAGGTCAGCTCCTCGCCCTGGGGGTCCGATGCTCTCACCGTGAAGGTGGCGCTCTGACCGACCTCGAGGGTCACTCCGTAGGGCGCGAAGCTCGAGATCTTCGGGGGCTCGTTGACGCTCTGGGGCAGGACCTCGATGACCGCGCTGCTGACCGGGCCCTTCTCCACGCCGTCGTCGGCGCGGCAGCCGACCGCGTAGGCGCCAGGGCGCACGCCGACGAAGCCCGCGGTCGGAGCGCCTCGCGCGTGGGAGACCTGTGCTCCCAGCTCGCTCAGGTCGCCGCCGGTGAGCTCGCCGTCGACCACCAGGCCAATCTCTATCCGCAACAGCTGCGGGCCGCTCTCTGCGTCGCTGGCGACGCCGGAGATCGAGGTGGCCTCGCCCGGCTGCACCCGGGGGTCACGCACCGAGATCGCGCACGCCGGCGGCGTGTTCACCGGAGGCGGGTCCACCGCGTCGACGGCGAAGACGTAGGGCTGCGCGGTCTCGAGGCCGCAACTCACGACGTGACGACCCTTGACGCCCGCCGTGAAGGTCGCGGCGCCCGCGCTCCCCTCGAGCGCTCCCTGTCCTGCCACGAGCGTCCACTCGATGCCCGCAGGGTCGCCACCTTCCACCGAGCAGGAGAGATCGACCGGCAGGCCCACGATGGAGGGCACCGTGCCGGCCGGCTCACCGCTGATGCGAGGTGCGGCCGGGTCGACGTCGTCATCCACGGCGTCGTCGACCTGGTCGCAGTCCGTGTCCGGGCTGTCGGCCACCGCGTCGGGGAAACGCTCCCCGCTGTCTCCCCAGATGGAGATCTCGACGCTGAGGCCGCCGAGCCCGGGCATGGGCTGGCCCGGCGCGTAGGTGCCCCTGGCGTGGGCGTAGCGCACGCGCGCGCCACCAACGAGCCGGCCCTCCGCGGGAGCCGCGAAGCGGCCGATGACCGAGCGCCCCTCGAGCACCGCGTGGATGTAGTCCCTGCCCTCGTCGAGGGTCGTGAAGTCGCGGCGGGAGAGCGGGGTGCCCGTGGCGTCCTCGATGACGACCGCGACGCTGGTCCCTGCGCCGTCGGCTCCCTTCAGCCACACGCTGGCCGCCATGGCGCTCTTGCCGACGATCTCGCCGCTCGCGGCGTTGACCAGGGTGTAGGTCCAGCCCGCGCGGATGGCGTGCACCTGTGGCGCGTCGAGCATGTCGGCGACGCTGCGCACGTCGTTGTTCTCCAGGGCTTGCTTGATGCCCCGGCTCAGCTCCTTCACCGCCGTGACCGGCAGACTCTGCAGGCCGCTCTCCAAGACTCCGCTGACGGTGACCTGGCGCGCGCAGGCGTCGCCCTCGATGCGCTCGAGGCCGACCGTGAAGGTGGACTCCAGGGGGTAGAAGCCGACCACCGAGAAGTGGCTCGTCTCCACGGTCGCGAGGCGGTTCTCGACGTCGACGTCGACCACGCGCAGCGGCTCCCAGGCGCCGCTCTGCTCCTGGAAGGTGAAGGCGCTCAGGGTCGCTGGATCGACGCCTGCTCCGAAGGGGATCTGCACCTGCACCGGGGAGGCGAAGGTCGTGCCGGCCGGGCCGAGGACCACGGCGCGCACGTCGGCGCCGGGGGCGGCGGCGCCCACCGCCGGGGCGGAGTCGAGCAGATCCAGGGAGATCTCCACGTCGCCCTTCAAGGCGCCGGGCGGGATGAGCACGCCGATGCCGGCCACGTCGGCGGCGTCACCGGTGCTGGCCTGCACCACGCCGCCCTCGCTCCCGAGCTCGGTCACGGCGATGCGCTCGAGGGCCTTGACGTCTATAGAGAACTCCTGCGTGGCCTCCTCCTCGCCAAGGGTCGCGCCGATGCTCACGTCGACGCTCCCGGCGTCGCCCTCGCCCGGGGTCCACGTGAGGCGGCCGTTCTGGTCGATCTCCATGCCCGCGGGGCCGCTGACCAGAGCGAACACCGGATCGCCGGCCTCGGAGATGCGGGCGTCGTAGCTGAACGCCTGCCCCTCCACGGCCAGCTCCGGCGGAGCCGTCGTGAAGACCAGCTGCGGCTCCGGAGACGGAGCGCCGTCGGGCGCGTCTTCGCCGACACCGTCGCCGGTCGCGCCCGGGTCCTCGACCGTGGTGTCGCTCAGGCCCCCGTCTTCGCCTTCGCGTGAGTCTTCGAGCTCACCTTCGTCATCGAGCGCGCCCGGATCGGCGCCGCCCGAGTCCGCCGTCGGCGCCCCGCCGGTGTCCTGGTCTTCGTCCTTGCTCCCAGTCTTGCCGCAGCCGGATGCGACCAGCGCCAAAAAGACTACAGCGACCACGCCGAAGCGCGCAGACCCTCCCCGCATTTTTCGGACCTTCTCTAAGTGTTTGCCGTGACCGAGCCTCGAGCTCGCCCGTCTGGGCGGCCCAGGCTCGAAGCCGCTCAATACCGGTTACACCCTCCTATCGCACCAGGAACCCGGATCATTCCGGCAGGAGGAAGTACAGGGCCCACGGCCCGTGCTGAGCCGGCGGGCGGCAGGCGTCCTCGTCGATGACGCTCCCGACGCCGACGAGCCGGTGGGGATCGCGCGTGTCCGGCTCGAGGAGGACGGCCTCCTCGCCGGGGAAGACGAAGACCGGCTCGACGCCGCTTCGCACGAAGGCGGTCGCCGCCCAGCGGGTCTGGATGCAGTCGCCGATCTGGCCGTTGGCGCAGCCCACGTCCTCTACCGAGGCCGCGTAGCCGAGCTGGTGCTCCGGGGGCAGGGGTCGTCCGAGCGATGCCGCGAGGAGCAGCTTGCCGCCACGCCGCAGCGCCGTCCACTGGCCGCCGGAGTCCTTGTCGCCCCAGAAGTGGTTGACGACGACGATGTCGCCGTCGGCCACGCCCACCGAGTAGGCTTCGCCTCCGCCCGGCGCCGGGGGCAGCTCCCAGGTCAGCGAGTAGACCATGGGGCCGTCCATCTCGATCTCGAGGCCGGTCGCCGTCGCGTTTCGCACGCGGCCGCCGATCTCTATTGGGCTGTCGGGGTAGACCCCCGGGGGCGGTGGATCGAGGCGCAGCCAGTAGGGGTAGAGGGCTGAACCGTTGCAGCGGGGCACGCAGGTGCTCATGACGTGCATGCAGGCGCCGCAGAAGTGGTCGGTGGTCACGCAGCGGTGCTCCTCCGGGCAGTCCGGGTCGCTCGCGCACATGCACAGGAGCGAGTAGCAGTGGCCGTCCTCGCTACAGCCCATGGGCGGAGGCCCGTCGCCTTCGCCCTCCTCGCAGTCGGCGGCCGTGGTGCAGGGCGCGCCGCGTGGCCAGCAGCGGCCCGCCTCGCACTGGTGGCCCGGCCCGCAGTCGGCGGCTTCGACGCAGCAGACCGGGACAGCGCAGTCGGCGCCTTCCGGGCACCGCGTCAAGGGGATCTCCACCGCTCCGCCGGCCGGCGGGTGCTCGAAGCCCACCGCCTCGCAGACCCTCTCCCCGGCGAGGCGAGCGCCGAAGTAGACCGGGTTGTCCTCCGGGGGCTCGGGGCCGCTGCCCGTGTGCCCGGCCGCATAGCAGACCGTGGCCCGGAGCGGCCCGGGCTCGACAGCGACGGGCTCGACGCAGGGGCAGGGCTCGCTGCGGCTCTCCCAGACGAAGCCGTCCCAGCCGATGCTCGTCGACCGCCCCGGGTCGAGGCGCCTCACCCTGTCCTCCGGCGCCCCGCAGACCGCGCACTGGTCGCAGTCCTCGCAGGCACAGCTCCCGCAGTCGTGGTACCAGCCGAGGGCCTCCCAAACCTCGCTCTCACGCCCTTCGAGCTTCAAGGTGTAGGCCGGGGTGCTCACGTCGACGAAGACGGGCACCTGCAGGTCGTTTCTGATCTCGAAGGTCAGGGGATGGGGCCCGGGGCCCACGTCGGGGCCCGTGTCCACGGGCTGCGGCCCCTCGTCTCGGGCGTCGAGCCCGCCGCCGTCGACGTCAGCCGGGTGAAGTCCCGGGTCGGCGCTCCCTCCCTCATCGCTCGCCGCGAGAGCGTCAGCCGGTGCGCTCGTGTCTCGGGGCCCCGCGTCGAGCGTGGGCCCGTCGGGCGATACCTCACCGGGGTCGGCGGTGATCGGGCGCGCCCCCGCGCGCTCGCTGGTCTCGGAGCTGGGGCAACCCGACAGCGCGAGAAGCAGGCAACAGGAGAGCAGCGTCCAACGTGCGGCCATGGCTCCGGTCCTCCGGCGGCTCCTTGCCAAGGCCATAGCAGCCGAGGGGAGCCCGGCCCAGCCTTTTCGCGACCTCCGCGGGCACCGTCGTCACGCCCAGCTCATCGGAGATCCCGCAGAGATCTTCAGAGTGTGTCCCGCTTGACCCGCAGAATCCAGATCCGCAAGCGTTTGGGCCTTGGCCCAATCGCGCGCAGCGAGCCGGAGGCGAGCGAAGTATGCCACGCGGATTTGTCCCAAGTC
>CAZQPP010000267.1:0-10069 GCA_964594295.1 uncultured Myxococcales bacterium
GTACATGTTTGCGGCGTAGAGGAAGGTGTAGATCGTCACGAGGCCGTCGGTCATGCCCAGGGTGAGCACCAGGCCCATCAGGAGGTTGCAGGTCGCCGCCCCGAGGGCCCCGGCGAGGATCGAGAACCTGCCGCCGAAGCGGTCGGTGAGCGGGCCGTTGATGAGGAAGGAGAAGCCGTAGACGACGGTCCCGACCCCGAAGATCACGCTGAAGTCGGCCGTCGTCAGGATCTCCATGTCCTTGAGCGTGCTCGTGCCGACGTTGAGGTTGTAGCGCCCCATGTAGAGGAATGAGTAGGTCAGCCCGAGGGGCAGCCAGTTCAGGACCCGCCGCTTCCTGAAGGCCTTGGTGTGTCCGAGGTCTATCTTCGGCAGGCGCCCGATGAGCACCGCGATGATCACCAGCAGCCCGACGATGGGCCCGAGCTCGTTGAGCCAGTTGAGGGAGCCTTCGTCAGCTGCCCCTTCGCCCGCGCCGAAGGCAGGCAGCGCGAAGACCGACAGCAAGAGGAGCAGCACCACGACGCCGATGTCGAAGCGGGCGAACGATGACAGGCGGAGCTTGGGCCATTTCATGAGCGCGCATCCCTCCTTGGGGTTCGGCGGCAGGTGCAGCTCACCCCACACCCGACCTGCGGGCTCTACCCCGCGTCACCCTCGCCGGTCAACTCCTACTGCCCCAACACCTTCAACGCCCCCGCCTTCGTCGCCACCACGAGCTTCCCGTGCCCGACCAGCGCCGCCGGCCCGACGATCGCGCTCCCCAGCTCGGCCGCCCAGCGCTCGGCGCCGCCCGGCGAGAGGGAGTAGAGCTTGGCGTCCCCGCAGCCGATGTAGATCGCGCCAGCGTCATCCACTATGGGAGCGTCGGCGAGCGCGTCGCCGAAGCTCTTGCTCCAGCGCGTCGTGCCCTCCGGTGAGATCGCGTAGAGCTTCTTGTCCGTGGAGGCGATGTAGAAGGTGCCGTCTGCGCCGACCGCCCCCGAGCCGACGATGGCTCCGGCGGTCTCGACCTGCCACACCCTGACTCCGTCCTTGTCCACCGCGTGGACGTAGCGGTTGCTGGCGCCGAAGTAGGCCGTGCCGTCTCCGCCGACCGCCGGAGAGGAGCGGATGAAGCCGCCCGCGCGGTAGGACCAGCTCTCCTGCCCGTCGCTGTCGAGGGAGTAGAGGTAGGTGTCGAAGGAGGCCACGAGGATCCTCCCGTCCGCGGCGACCGCCGGGGCGCCCTCGACCGCGCCCGAGGTCTGGAAGTGCCACCTCTTGCTGCCGTCGGGGTTCAGGGCGTAGGCCTTGTTGTCGGAGGAGCCGAAGAGCACGGTCCCGTCGGCCGTGATCGCCGCCGATCCCCGGACGAAGCCTCCGGTCCGGTAGTCCCACAGCGCCGTGCCGTCCGCGGAGACGGCGTAGAGCTTGCCGTCGTCGGAGCCGAAGTAGAGCGTGCCGTCCGCGGCGACCGCCGGGGTCGTCCTGACGGCGTCTCCGGTCGCCCTGACCCAGCGCTCCGTCCCCCCCGGGGAGAATGCGTGCATCACGCCGTCGAGGTCACCCACGTAGAGCGTGCCGTCTCGGCCCACCGCGAGGCCGGCCTCGACCTCCGCGCCCACGTCCACGGTGGCGGAGAGGTTGTCGGCGGCCGGCCCGTCGAAGGGAGCTCGCCCCTGGTGGCTCGGGCAGTAGCCGAGCATGGGCCAGGGCGACCCCGCCTGCAGCCCGGCGGCGTCCCCGCAGCCGGCCACGAGCTCCTCACAAGCGCCCGAGTCCGTGCACCTCTGCCCCGACGGGCAGGTGCCGCACACCCCCACGCAGCCCTCTTGTCCGCACGGGGTCTGGTTGCACACGGCCGGACAGCAGACGCCGGTGGAGCCGCACACGCGGTCGTTGGCGCAGGTGTCCCCGTCCTCGGCCGACAGGACCTGGGAGCAGACGCCCTTGCTCCCCGGCAGGTTGCAGGCCATGCAGGTCCCCCGGCACTCGCTGTCGCAGCAACGCCCGTCGGCGCAGTGCCCGCTCCGGCAGCGCTCGTCCCGGTCGCAGAGCGCGCCGTTCTCGAGATCGCTCCCGCTCGGCGCCGGCACACAGTCGCCGTCCTCGTCGCAGACCTCCTCCCCGAAGCAGCGTCCGGGCTGCTCGGCGTTCCTCACCGTCGCGCAGTAGCCCACCGTGTTGGGCGAGATGCAGGATCGGCAAGGCTGGTCGCAGGCCTCGTCGCAGCACACGCCGTCGGCGCAGTGGCCGCTGAGGCATTCCTCCGCGCTCGCGCAGGGCATGCCGAAGACCCAGCGGCACTCCCCCCACGCGTCGCACCCCGCAAAAGAGGCGCAGACCGGCGGGTCCTCCGCGCCCTTGACCTCCGCGCAGCTGCCCTCTGAGCCCGGGAGGTTGCAGGCTCGGCAGGCGGCCGTGCAGGAGGTGTCGCAGCAGAGGCCGTCGGTGCAGTAGCCGGAGATGCACTCGGCGTCCGACTCGCACTCTCCGGCGAGCTCGAGCTTGCAGGCGCCGAGCCCGTCGCAGGCGCGGCCTCCGTCGCAGGTGTCGGCGTCGGCCCTCTCGCGGACAGCGAGGCAGGAGCCCGGCGAGGGCTCCTGGTCGCAAGCCTCGCACTCACCGTCGCAGGCCCGGTCGCAGCAGCGCCCGTCGGCGCAGAAGCCGGAGAGGCAAGCCGCCGCGTCCTCGCAGGTGGCTCCCGTTGTGCCGAGGCAGAGCCCGTCCGCGCTGCACGCCTCGTCTCCGTCGCAAGAGCCCGGGTCCGGGGCGTCGCTCACCACCACGCAGGCGCCCTCGAGGCCGCCGGCGCCGCAGCTCCTGCAAGGCTCGTCGCAGGCCTCGTCGCAGCAGAAGCCGTCCACGCAGTGCCCGCTGGCGCAGGCCGCGTCCGAGAGGCAGCGCTCGCCCGCGTCGGGCCGCGGCACGCAGAAGTCTCGCCGGCAGTAGTGGCTCTGGACGCAGTCCGTGTGGTCCCCGCAGGTCGTGGCGCAGGAGTCGCTGCCGTCTCCTTCGCCGCAGTGGTAGGGCTCGCAGGCGCTGGTCGCCCCGGGGATGCAGGCGCCGGCGCCGTCACAACGGCTGACCTCGTGGCGAACGCCGCCCTCGCACAAGGCGAGCCGGCAGATGAGCCCCTCGGCGATGGGCTCGGCGTCCGCACACGCGGCGGAGCCGTCCTCCGCGCAGCCCATCACCCCCTCGAAGCAGGGGCCGGAGGGAGCGTCGCAGCTCTCGCCGACGCCGAAGCCCTCGTCGACCTCCTCGTCGCAGTCGTCGTCTCTCGCGTTGCAGATCTCCTCGGCGCCGACGTCCACACAGGGATCGCAGTCGTCGCCGACTCCGTCACCGTCCACGTCGACCTGGTCGGGGTTGGGGAGCTCCGGGCAGTTGTCCTCGGCGTTGGCGTGGCCGTCGCCGTCCACGTCGCTCTCGGGACCGCACCCGGGCCTGCGTGGGAAGCCGCAGAGGCCCCGGTCGTCGCAGATGTTCGCCGTGCACGGATCCCCGTCTTCGCACTCGGCGTCCTCTCCGCAGTCCCGCCGGAGCGCCTCGCAGCGTCCCTCGCTGCAGCTGTAGCCGTCTCGACAGTCCCCGGCCCCGGCGCACTCGGTGGCGCACCGGGCGAGGTCGGCGCAGATCGTGCCCCCGCAGCTCAGCCAGCGCCCCTCGACGCAGCGCCCCTCCTCGTCGCAGCGGCCGGGGGCGCGGCGGAAGCCCGCCGAGCACACGTAGTCGGTGCAGAGCGTGCCCGGCGCCACGGCCTCGTCGTCGAGGCAGGCGGCCTCCGTCTCCGTGACGCAGGCCACCTTGCCCGTCCAGCAAGCGCCGCCGGGGGGCTCGTCGCAGCGCTGGCCCACGTCGAAGTCCTCGTCGACGAGCTGGTCGCAGTCGTCGTCCTTGCCGTTGCAGCGCTCGAAGACCGGCTCGCAGCAGTCCTGGGGGCACCGCTCCGGGTCCTCGGCGAGGACCGCGCAGGGGCTGCACACGCCGTCTCCGCAGGAGCCGCAGTCGACCGGGCACTCGAAGAGGGTCTCGCCCCGCTCGGCGTCGCAGATGCAGTCCCCGCAGAAGACCTTGCAGTCCTGGGGACAGGTCTCGGGGCCGCCGTCCTGGGGCTCGCAGACGTGGTTCCCGCAGATGCGGAAGCGGCAGTCCTCCGGGCAGATGGTCGGGTCCTCGCCGCGGTCACAGATGCCGTTCCCGCAGGCCGTGCCGCAGTCCTGGCTGCAGGTCGTGGGGTTCTCACCGCAGCCGAAGCCGAGGCAGTAGCCGTCCCCGCAGGTCGACGGGCCCTTCGGAGTGGTGCAGCAGTCGCTTGGGCAGGTGGCCGGGCTCTCCCCGCACGGCGAGCAGCGCCCGTCTCCGCACTGGACGCAGTCGCACACGCAGGTGACGAGGTCCTCGCCGCCCTGGGGCTCGCAGACGCCGTCGCCGCAGGAGCAGAGGTCTCCGAGCAGCTCGTCGACCGAGCCGTCGCAGTCGTCGTCGACGCGGTTGCAGGTCTCCTGCCTCGGCTCGGGGGCGTCGCAGTCGGTCCAGCCGGACTCTCCGACGCAGACCCTCTTCCCGCGGCAGATCCCAAAGTCGTTTCGCTGGCTGCACTCCTGCTCGAGCCCGGCGGTCGCGCTGGCGCAGCAGCCGCCGAAGGGGTCCGACTCGTCCCCGCCTTCGAGCTCCACGCCGCCGCCGGCGAGGCCGGAGGGCACGCACGCCCACTCCGTCTCCCGCTCCGGCAGGCCGGCAACCTCCCGGCACTCGAAGTGCTCGGGGCACATGCTTCCCTCGCCACGGCAGGGCAGGAGGCAGCGCCCCACGGCTCCCTCGGCGGCCCCGTCGGGGACCGCACAGACCGGGGTCACCTCGCAGTCGGTCGGAGAGGCGCACTGCACGCAGACGCGCGCGTAGATCGGGACGCAGGCGAAGACGACCTCGGCGTCCAGCCCGGTGACCCCGCGGCAGGTCCAGCCGTCCGGACAGATCTCGACGCAGGGCACGCTGCAGACCGAGCCGTCCGGGCCGCGAACGCACCAGCCGCCGGGGCAGTCGTCGTTCTTCTCGCAGGGCAGGCCGAGGCGCTTCTCGGGAGGCTCGACGGCGCCCTTGTCCTCCGGAGGCTGGAGCCCCGGATCCTCAATCTCCTTTTGGCCCGGGTCCACGGGCGGCAGGTCCAAAGAGGGCTTGACGCCGGGGTCGAAACCCAGCCCGGGGTCCGGGTCTTCCTGGAAGCTCTCCCCGTCCGAGCAAGCGCAGACCCAACAGGCGAGGATCGTGACGAATACGACTGATTTCGAGCGCACGCTGCCCCCGCGTCCACGAGAGAAACGAGGATAGCGGGGCGCGTGGGCAGGGGCAAACAAGGTGCTTCGCCCCGAAGCGCCCGCCCCGCTGACCGCTGAAAACGCCCGTAAGTCTTGCAGCAACGCACCCCCTGCGCTACAAATCACAAGTCATTTGCGAGTGGCGGCGAGTCAGTTGGCGAAACAGACCTTCCCACAGCCCTTTGGGAAATACGTCCTCGTGGAGAAGGTCGCCATGGGGGGCATGGCCGAGATCTTCCGTGCCAAGACCATCGGCGCTGAGGGTTTCGAGCGTGAGGTGGCGATCAAGCGCATCCTCCCGCACTTCTGCGAGGACGAGAACTTCGTCCGCATGTTCATCGACGAGGCGACGATCGCCGCCAAGCTCCACCACGCGAACATCGTCCAGATCTTCGACTTCCACAAGATCGACGACGCCTACTACATCGCGATGGAGTTCATCGACGGGCGCGACTTCAAGAAGCTGCTCGAGAGGACTCGCGACTCCCGGGACAAGATCGGCGTCTGGCAGGCGGTCTTCGTGGCTACGGAGATCGCCAAGGCGCTGCATTACGCCCACACGAGGACGCACAAAGGGCGCCCGCTCAACATCGTCCACCGAGACGTCTCCCCGCAGAACATCCTGCTGACCTTCTCGGGAGAGGTGAAGCTCACCGACTTCGGCATCGCGAAGGCGGCCGCGCGCTCCACCTCGACGAGGGCGGGCACCATCAAGGGCAAGTGCGCCTACATGAGCCCGGAGCAGGCGCGCGGGAAGAACCTCGACCACCGGAGCGACCAGTTCGCCCTCGGGGTCATCCTCTGGGAGGCCCTCGGCTACCGCCGCCTCTTCGCGGGCGAGACCGACTTCGAGACCCTCTCGAACGTGCTCAAGTGCGACGTCGCGCCGCCCTCGAGCCTCAACAGGGAGGTGCCGGCCGAGCTCGACAAGGTCATCCTGAAGGCCCTGGCCAAGGACAAGGAAGCGCGCTACCAGAACTGCGGAGTCTTCCAGCGTGAGCTGAGCCGGCTCTTCTACGCCAACGTCGAGAACGTCGACGACGTCTCCCTGTCGAGGGCCATGCAGGCCAGCTTCGCCAAGGAGATCCAGGCGTCGGCGGACTCCGAGGCCTCCGACGACGCCGACGCCATGGGCGAGCAGCTCCGCAGGCAACGCAGCGGAGGAGGTTACCAGGTGCCGGCGTCCGGGGGCCAGGGCGACGTCGGCACGGTAGCCCTGTCCTCCTCCACGACCGCCCTCGGAGACGGAGCCGGCAGCCCCTCCCTCGCCGATCAGGACTTCCAGGCGACCATGCCGCTCTCCGACCTGCAGGCGCAGGCGGCGCAGCGCCTCGGCATCAACCCGCAGGCCGCCAGCCAGGGAGTTGTGGCCCCGGCCAGCGGCTCCGGAAACGACCGCACCGGCATCCTGCCGGGAGGGAGCGGCGCGCTGAGCTTCAGCGAGGTGGCGCCCCCGCGCCCGCTGTCGCCCTTCGTCATCGCGATGCTAATCGTGGGCGCCATCGGGGTCGTGGCGGCCCTCGCGTACAACTTCATGGGGGCCACCGCGGCCAAGAACACCCGCCCCCGCGGCAGGCTCGAAGCGGTGGCGCCCGTCACCGGGACCAGCCTCATCGGCACCGCGAGGGTCTACCAGCTCGACTTCCGGGTGCAGCCGCAGTCCGAGGACGCGCGCATCTTCGTGGACGGGAAGCCCATCGAGGGCTTCCAGCTCAAGGACCTCCGCAAGGACCAGGTGGTTCGCGTCTTCGCCGAGGCGGACGGGAGGCGCTCCCCCGTCAAGCAGATCATGGTCAGGCAGCCGCGGGAGGTGGTCGAGCTGCGCGTCCGCATGGACCGGCCGCCGCTCAAGCAGCTCACCATCTCGGCGCCGGGGGCCAAGATCTCGGTCGACGGGCGCGACCTCGGCGCCGACGAGATCGAGGTCACCGAGGAGAGCGAGAAGGTCCTGCGCATCGAGGCGGACTTCGGGGACGGCCGCGTCGTCGTCCGCGAGGTGCGCATGGGCGACGTGGCTCGCACGGTCATCGAGGCGCCGCGGGCCATCCTCGGCACCCTGCGCATACAGGTGAAGCCGGAGGAGGCGGTGGTCGACGTCAACGGCGTCAAGCTCCTGCCGACCGACGGCTTCGTGAAGGTCCCGAACCTCCCGATCGGCAAGTCGGTCAAGCTCAAGATCAGCGCCAAGCGTCACAAGTCCGTGGAGCACGAGCTCGTCATGGAGGACGAGGAGAAGGAGCTCAACTTCGAGCTCGAGCCCACGGGTGGGAAGAAGAAGAAGAGGCGCTCGACCGCGTCTCGAGGCGGCACCGGGACCGTCACCATCAACGCCAAGCCCTGGGCCTACGTGTTTTACAAAGGCCAGCAGCTCGGCATGACGCCGCTGAAGAACCACCGCTTCCCGGCGGGACGCATCAAGCTCACGCTGCAGCATCCCCTGTACCGCCGCACGATTACGGTGACGGTGCGGGAGGGCAAGCACGTCCGGAAGGTGGTGAACCTGAAGCCCTAGGTTGCAGGGGGATCCGGAATCCCTCTTGACAACCCGAGATCCGCTCCTACAATGCGCCGCCTTCCTCGCCGCCTGCCTGCCGGAGCCGATGCCGTTCCTCGTTTCCGAGGACTTCAAGCGCGATCTGCTCGCGCGAACGGACATGCTTGCGCTGATCGGTCCTCACACCCAGCTCAAGCGCTCGGGATCCTCCTATAAGGGGCTCTGTCCGCTCCACAGGGAGAAGACCCCGTCGTTCCACGTGCGTCCGGAGATCGGGACCTTCAAGTGCTTCGGCTGCGGCAAGGGCGGTGACGCCATCACCTTCCTCCGCGAGCTGCAGGGCTACTCCTTCATGGAGGCGCTCGAAGAGTTAGCCGCGCGCGCGGGCGTGAACATGCCGGAGCCGGTGCGCGCCGAGGCGGGGCGCTCGGCCGGGGGGCCGAGGAGGCAGGAGGTCATGGGCCTCCTCGACGCGGCTCAGGCCTGGTTCAGGCGCCAGGCAGCGCGCTCGGACGTGTTCAAGGGCTTCTTGAGCCGTCGCGGCGTCGAGGCGAAGGTCGCGGAGCGATTCGGTTTGGGCCTGGCAGGCGAGAGCTGGGACGGTCTCCTGCACCACCTGCGGGCGACGCGCCAGTCGCTGCCTGCGGCGGTCGCGGCGGGGCTCGTGGTCCCCCGCAGCAGCGGAGACGGGCACTACGACCGCTTCAGGAACCGCGTGATGTTCCCCGTGCACGACCTCGGCAGCCGCGTCGTCGGCTTCTCGGGGCGCACCCTGAGCACCGATCCCGACGCCAACGAGGCCAAGTACATCAACTCCCCCGAGAGCAGCGTGTACCGGAAAGGGAAGCTCCTGTTTGGGCTGCCCTTCGCCCGCGCGGCCATGCGCGAGGGGAGCCCGGCGGTGCTCGTCGAGGGCAATATCGACGTCGTCGCCCTCCACCAGGCCGGCTTCCCGGCCACCGTAGCCCCCCTCGGCACGGCGCTCACGGCCGAGCAGTCCATGCTCCTGCGGCGCTTCGCCGAGCGGGTCGTCGTCTTCTACGACGGGGACGACGCCGGCGCGACGGCCACGCAGCGCGCCATGCCGCTCCTCCTCGGATCCGGCTTCGATGTGCTGGTCGCGAGGCCGCCGCGGGGCTCGGACCCGGCTGAGCTCGCGGTGGCAGGAGACGGCTCGCTGAGCTCAATCGTGGCCTCGGCGACCCCGGGCCTGCACTACCTGTGCGAGACCCTGCTCGAGCAGCACGGCACCTCCTCCCTCGGTCGCGGCAGGGCCCTCGCCGAGGCCCTGACCACCGTGACCGCCATCGGGGAGGAGGCCGCCCAGCACGAGGCCGCCTGGACTGTGCACAGGCTGCTCGGGCTCGACCGCGGGGTGAGCGACGCCGCGGTGAGGCGGCGCCTCGCCGAGGAGAGGAGACGCCGCCCGGCGAGGCAGGCGGAGGCTCTGGAGTCGGCGCCCTCGGGCGCGCTCCCGGCGGCTCCGCCCCCCAGCATCGCCGAGCGCCACCTCGCCGCCCTCCTCGCGATGCGGCACGAGCTCGCCGATCGTTTCGTGGCCGACGGCGGCATCGGCATCGTCGAGGACCAGAGGCTGCGCGCCCTCATCACGCGCCTCGCCCCGGCCGATGAGCCGGAGTCGCCGGTGCCGGAGGACGAGCCGGGCGTCGACGCGCTGCTCGCCGAGATTGTCGGCGCCGACGACGTCGCCCTGCCCAAGGACGAGGCGGCTCAGGAGGCGCTCTACCTGTCACTCCTACAGGAGATCGAGCTCCGCTGGATAGATCACCGCAAATCGGCCCTTCAGTTGGCGATGGAAAAGGCCGAAAGCTCCGGCGACCTCGATACCCTGTCTACCCTCCGCGCGGAGAGGATGGAGCTCTGGCATCGCGCGAGCGAGCTCCGCTCCGCCGCATCTTCGGAATGTAATGCCTCGTTGCACCGTTCCCAGAGGTTACCCGGATGAGCGCCGCCCGGCCCCGGCTCAGCACGCGGCTATCAATCCGGGATCATTGTGCCTTGGACCTCGCCAACAACTGTCGCAGCTTTGTGTGCCCCCGCGCGCAATGCGCTCTTAGCTGCTTGAGGAGAGCTTCATGACAGACGCTGCAGCCAGCCGAAGTCCCGAGAGCGACGCCAAGAAGAAGGCGACGGAAGCCAAAGCCGCCGGTCGGCCTGGAGCCGCGCCGGCGGCTGCCACAGCTCAGGCCTCGAAGCCAGCTCAGGCCTCGAAGCCAGCTCAGGCCTCGAAGCCAGCTCAGGCCTCGAAGCC
>CAZQPP010000267.1:10169-11281 GCA_964594295.1 uncultured Myxococcales bacterium
CAGCTCAGGCCTCGAAGCCAGCTCAGGCCTCGAAGCCAGCTCAGGCCTCGAAGCCGGGTCAGCCCGCGAAGCCGGGTCAGCCCCCGAAGACGGCTCCGGTGGGGGCGGACGACGCCGTGCGCACCAACGACCCCGTGCGCATGTACCTGCGCAAGATGGGCTCGGTGAACCTCCTGAGCCGCGAGGGGGAGGTCGAGATCGCGCGCCGGATCGAGGAGGGAGAGCTCCAGGTCCTCGGCGCGATCATGAACACCGAGTACGTGGTGCTGCGGGTGCTCGCCCTCGAGGACGAGCTGCGCAAGGGCCGCGTGCACATCAAAGACGTCGTCAAGAGCGTAGGGCCGAGGCCGCCCACCGACGAGAACGGCAACCCCATCGAGGTGGTGGAGGAGGAGCCCACCGGTCCGCCGCAGCCGCTGCGGGAGCGGGTCGGCAAGCACCTCGCCGAGGTCCGCCGCCGCTACCGGGCCCACAACAAGGCCAAGATGCTCCTCGTCCAGAAGAAGTGGAGCAAGGAGGAGAGGGAGCGCATCAAGCGCAAGATCGAGCGCCGCTGGACGGACGTCATCGAGTCCATCGACGAGATCGAGTTCAGCAAGCGGCAGATCGGGATCTTCGTGCAGAGCTTCAAGGACGACGTCCGGGCTCTGCGGCAGATAGACAAGGAGCTCAGGCCGGTCACCGAGAAGCTCGGGCTCAAGCCCAACGAGATCAGGCGCCTCGCCAAGAAGATCGAGAAGCAGGACCTCCCCGAGGATCTGACCGAGGAGGAGGCCGAGCACATCCTCGAGGCGGAGCGGACGGTGAGGGCGCTCATGCGCCGCGTGAAGGCCATCGAGAAGGAGGCCCACCTCCCCGCCGACAAGATGAAGGCCATCAACCGGGAGATCATCGCCGGCGAGAAGCAGGCCGAGAAGGCAAAGACCGAGCTCGTCGAGGCGAACCTCCGCCTAGTGGTCTCCATCGCGAAGAAGTACACGAACCGCGGGCTGCAGTTCTTGGACCTCATCCAGGAGGGCAACATCGGCCTGATGAAGGCGGTCGAGAAGTTCGAGTACCGCCGCGGCTACAAGTTCTCGCCCTACGCGACGTGGTGGATCAGGCAGGCCATC
>CAZQPP010000268.1:0-11250 GCA_964594295.1 uncultured Myxococcales bacterium
CGGCGGGGGGCCTGGTGGTCCTGCACCCCGACCTGATGCCCGGAGGCTTCGGCCTGTGGGACGACTCGGGCTGGAGCGAGCGGGCCGTCGCCACAACGGCGGCGGAGTCCTACCCTCGGGCCAGGCTGTGGCCGAGCCTGGTCGACGCACCAGACGTTGGAGGCGTGCTGCTCTTCTCCGGGCTGCAGTGGTCCTGGGCGGGAGAGGAGGTCAGCGGGCCGGGGCTGTCGCGAAACACCTGGCGCTGGACCGGCGCAAGCTGGGCCCTCCACCACGTAGGCCCGACCCACGGCGACGAGCTCGTCTACTTCCCCTTTGACGGTGTGGCGAGCACCTCGCTCTCGGCGGAGGGCGGCGTCTTCTCGCACGGCGGCTGGGTCGACGATCCGGACATCATCTCACGCAGCATGATCACGAACGTGTCGCGGACCTTCCAAGACGGCGCCTGGGCCCCCGTGTCCGCGGCGCTCGGAGACGGCTACGATACCCCGCCGGCGCGCAACGACTCGCGCCTGGCTTTCGACGCCGCGCACGAGAAGGTCGTGCTCTTCGGCGGGTATGAGGAGGCACCCCCGGCAGGGTACACGGAGCCCTACCTCTGGCCTCCCGACACGTGGCTCTGGGACGGTGTGGGGTGGTCGACGGCCGCCCCCTCCGACCCGGAGGTCGACGGAAACCCCAGCGGGCGCTACGGGCACGCCATGGTGTACTACCCACCCACCGAGCGCGTGCTGCTCTACGGTGGCGCGGTCCGCGACCTGGAATGTGCGCCAAGCTCCGAGCCCGTGATCGCAGACACCTGTGAGACCCACCCGCCCGCGGACGACTTCTGGGCGTGGGACGGGGTGAGCTGGGATCGCCTCGAGTCCACCGGAGACCACCCGGGAGCCCAGGTCCACCACTCGATGGTCTGGGACGAGGCGCGGCAACGCGTGCTCCTGTTCGGCGGCGCGAAGAGCAAGCAGCCCACGATGGACGCCGAGGGGCTCGGCGAGTACGACCGCACGCTCTACGAGTGGGACGGGACGGCGTGGTCCACGGTGCCGATCGCCGATCCGGATGGGGAGGGCGCGCCGCTCGCGCCAGCGACCGCGCTGGCCTACGACAGCCTGCGCGACGAGCTGGTCATGCCGAGCGCGCACGGCGACGGCGGGACCTGGGTGTACGACGGCGGCAAGGCCGAGCTCCCCGCGCACGTCTTCCGCGTCGACCTGGGGCGCATGGAGGAGACGAGCGACTACGAGCTGCTCGGCATAGGGCTCCGCTGGGGTGCCCGCGCCTTCCACCGCGACAACGCCGCGCCACCCTCGGACAGCTCCGTCGCAGCCGACGTGTGGGTGTTCACCAGCAACGCCTTCGAGCGCGCGAAGGGCTTCGAGAGAGACCAGCTCCTAGCGGGGGACGTCAGCTGGTCGACGAGCGACTCGCGGCAGATCGGCAGGCTGCTCGCGAACCCCGCCGGCGACCTCCTCTTCGCGCTGACGCCCGCGTCGGTGAACGGGACGGGGCGCAGCCGAATCGAGACCGCCTACGTCGAGGCGACGGTCCGCTTCCTCCTGAGCCGATAGGGTCGGCGGAGGGGCTGGATCCCGGCTGGCGCGAGCCGCGACCGGGCTGTTATTCTTCCCGCGTCGAAGCCATGGCCTTGCTTCGTTTGTTCGTGTCTTCGTGGACTTCCAGTCGCGAGCAGGAGCACGACCAGCGGAGGATCGCCTGCCACGATGCCGCCGATTGCCTCGCAAAATCAGCGTGTCGTGTCCTTTTGAGCGCAAACCAGGGAGCAAAGGATGCGCCAAGACCGGGAGAAGTCTCACCTCCACACCCGTCGGCGGGTGCTCACGCTCACCGCGGCCATGCTCCTCGCGTCCTGCGCCGGCGATGCGCAGGGCCCACCGGAGCACGTGCCGGGCCTGTCGAGCTTCGGCGCCGCTCTCGAGGGCGACACCGGTGATCCCAGGGCGGTCACGGTGCCTTTCGCGGAGTCGGGCCACGTCGCGCAGGACGCGTCCTACTACTTCAGGCTGACGGTGCCCGGGAGCCACGAGGGGTTGCGGATCGCGGTGGCCGCCGACGGCGACTGCGTCCTCCGGCTCCGGCGGGACGACCCCGAGTCCGGGCCGGAGGTGGCGAGCAGCGCGTCGAAGGCCGTCCACACGCTCTTCGTGAAGCCCGAGGACGCCGTCGCCGATGACGGCTACTACCTGGAGATCGAGCCCGCTACCGGCGGCGCGCTCAGCTTCGAGGTTGTGGCGGACGCCGTGTACGCCCGGGAGCTGACCTGGGACGACGGTGCCCTGCCGGGCGGAGCTCAGAAGGTCGCCCAACCCGACACCGTGGGTGGCAGCTACCTCTACAAGATCACCACCCAGGCATCGCAGTGGGGCGCCTGGAGGAACGTGCTCGAGGTGGCCAGCGGTGAGGCCGATCTCTACGTGGCGTACAACGACTTCCCGGAGAGCTCGAGCGAGCGGCAGTCGACCAGGACCGGCTCCGACGGGGTGGTCCTCTCGCTTTCCGAGTTCAACACCAACCGGACCTGGCACCTGAGAGTCGACGCCACGCCGGGCGCCGAGTGGGAGATCTTCGGCGGCGACGTGCACGTCCATGACTTCGGCATGCTCTCGGCGGGGGAGGTGGACCCCGAGGCCACAGTCGAGGTCGGACCGGAGCGCGTGGCGTGGATGCGCACGAGCGTCGAGGAGGGCACGCTGGCCTGGCGCCTCCTCGCAGCCGACCCCGAGGCAGTGCTCTACCTCTCCGACGCCAAGGCCCCCGTTCCGGGGGGCAACCACGCGCCGGAAGAAACGCAGAAGGCGCAGATGCTCGTAGTCCCGCCGAGGCTCAGCTCCGGGCAGTTCATCGTGGGCGTCGAGGCCGAGCCTGGCCCGCTCCACCTCGACTCCCGGGTGCACGAGATCCTCACGCCGAGCGAGCAGGGCGGCTTCGCTGGTGAAGACAACTTTCGCTTCACGGTGACAGGGGAGTCGGACGAGGACTTCAACTACGTGAGCTACCAGGTGGACGTGCCCGAAGAGCAGATCGCCTGGGAGGTGCGTGCCAGCTCCGCGTCGGGCACGGCCGACGTCTACGTGCGCCGGGGCGCCGTGCCCACCGACTTGCGCAACGACGCCCTGAGCGAAGCGCCGGGCGACGCCGTCGACTCCACCGTCCAGGTGCCGCCGACGCTCTCGGACGGCGTCTGGTACGTGACGCTCCGCGGAGAGGCCCCCTTCACGTTCGAGCTGAGCAGCGGCAACCCGGAGGTCACCGACATCGACTTCGTGAACGTGGACCCGCCGGTGAAAAACGGAGCGGAGCACGAGACGCGGGCCGGCTGGCGCTACTTCCGGGTCTCGGACATCGACTCCCAGCTCGGTGGAATGGGCTGGGTCTTGGAGCTGGCAAACCAGGTCGAAGGCAGCGAGATAGCGATCCGCCGCAACGCCGTCCCCGCTCGTCGGCGCTACCGCGTCGGCTGGATGGAGTTCGGGGGAGGCCACTTCGACCGCTCGGGCACCGAGGGCTTCTTGGAGCACCCGGACCACGAGGCCGACGTCTGGTACGTGGGGGTCTACACGGCCGATCAGCCGCTGGGCCCATTCGAGCTGACCACGAGGACCTTCGAGTCGGCGGCCCTCGCCTTCAACGGCGGGCGGATCGAGGTGGCGGAGGGTAACCACGGCGACGGCCGGTGGCGCTTCTTCGCCGTGGAGGTGCCGGAAGGCCCGCTGGGCTGGGACCTGCGCCTCGAGGACGTGAGCGCGGGCGACCCGGCGCTCGTGATCCGGCGGGCCGGGCTGCCCCACATCCTCCGCAGCTCCGGGGGCTTGCCGTGGGGGAAGAGCTCGTGGCCCTCCGGCGAGAGCTGGGCCCCCGAAGAGGACATCACGGGCAGGTACCTCTCCTCTCCGGGGCAGGGCCAGGGCCTCGTCGACGAGAAGGGGCGGCGCGTGTCCATGGGCATGGGCGCCCCCCTCTCGCCGGGCAGCTACACCGTCGGGGTATACGGCGACGAGGGCGCGATGGCCTACGCCATCCACAGCCGCCCCGTCGGCACGGGGAACGACGCGTCGGGGCAGCCGTGGGCGATCCAGGTGCGGGACCTGGGCTTCGAGGAGTCGGTCGACGGCGTCGGCGTTCCGGCGACGGAGATCGACTACTACCGCGTCGAGGTCCCCGACGACGTGAGCAGCTGGGCCGTCGAGCTCGAGCCCACCTCGGGGGACGCGTTGATGGCCCTGAAGAAAGGCGGGCTGCCGCCGGCCGTCACCAAGGAGGACGAGGAGAGCACGTCCTGGTACGGGACGAAGCGCAGCCAGAGCGGCGCCGAGTACTTCTACCGGTACCCGAGCGCGTCAGAGGGCGCGGTGCTGGACGGCGGCACCTGGTACGTCGCGGTCGCCGCCGAGGGGCAGGTCGATCCCGGCCGCAACCTCATAGGGACCGGCAGCTCGAGCTACACGCTGACCTCCCTGGGCGAGGTGGAGCCGAAGGTGGCGCCCGCGCCCCTGGGCCCCGACTCGCCGGCGTCCTGGCGAGGGGAGTCCTTGGCAAAGGGCCAGCAGGCCGCCTACCGCTTCACGGTGCCCGAAGGCGTCGGCGCCATGCAGGTGCGCCTGCGGTGCGACGACTACGGCATCTACGCCAGGGTCCGGCGCCAGAGGCCGGGCGAGCCCTCCTTCCCGTCGCCACAGCACTACTACTACGAGGCGAGCGAGGGCGGGGGCGGCGAGGACGGGGGCCTGCGCTGCGTGTCGCCGCTGGCGACCTTCACCGCGCCGGCGGCCGGCGACTACACGGTGGTCCTGTCGCAAGACACGAGCATCGGCCTGCCCGAGATCGGCTACGATCTGAGCGTCGTGGTCTCCGCGGTGGAGGTGCTGGACTTCAACGGCGGCGAGATCGCCGTGGAGGGGCAAGGGAGCGGCACGTTTGGGTTCTTCCGCGTGGAGGTGCCCGAGGGCGCCCTCGGCTGGGACCTGCGCCTGTCGGCGGTGAGCTCGGGGGACCCGGAGATCGTCGTCCGCCGCGACGCGCTGCCCGACAAGCTCGAGACCTCCGACTTCTCCATCGGCGAGCGCAGCTCGTGGCCGGCCGGAGTGAGTTGGCACCCGGAGACGGACATGACGGGCAGGTACTACTCCCCGAAGGTGCCGGGACACGGCTCCGCCGACGAGAGAGGGAGGCGGCTGTCGGCGGGCATGGGCGGGCCGCTCTCGCCCGGCACCTACTTCGTCGGGGTCTACGGCGAAGAGGGCGCGATGTCCTACGCCATCGGGAGCCGCGGGATAGGCCTCGCGGGCGAAACGGACGCCGAGGGGGAGCCGTGGGAGATCCAGGTCCGCGACCTGGGCTTCGAGGGCTCCGAGTCCGGCGCCGGCCTCGAGGCGACGGAGCTCGCCTACTACCGCGTGCAGGTGCCCCAAGGCGCCAGCAGCTGGGCCGTCGAGCTCGAGCCCACCTCGGGGGAGGTGATGATGGCGCTGAAGAAAGGTGCGCTGCCGCCGCCTGGTTGCAGTCAGCGCGAGGACAGCGCCTCCGCGCCCGGAACGAAGCGCCAGAAGGACGGCGCCGAGTACTTCTACCGATACCCGAGCTACCCCCAGACCACTGCCCTCGCGGGCGGCACGTGGTACGTCGCGGTCGCCGCCGAGGGCCAAGCCCCGCACGGCGGGGACTACGTAGGCGCGGGCGGCTCGAGCTACACGCTGACCTCACGGGGCGAGGTGGAGCCGAAGGCGGCGCCTGCGCCGATCGCTCGGGACGCGCCGGCGACCTGGCTGCGGGAGCCCCTCGCCTACGGGCGGCACGCCGTCTACCGCTTCACGGTGCCCGAAGACACCCCAAACGTAGAGCTGCGCCTCGAGAGCGACACGGGCGCGTTCCACATGCGAGCGCGGCGCCAGGAGGAGGGCGAGACCTTCTTCGTGGCGCCCTACGACTCGAACCTCTACCGAGCGAGCGAAGGCGGGGAAGAGCTCGCGTGGTCGTCGCGGGGCTCGCCGGCGCTCCTCACCTTCGGATCGCCCGAGCCCGGGGACTACGCGGTGGTCGTGTCGCACGACTCATCCTCCAACCCGCCGGACGCCACCTACGATCTGAGCGTCACCGTGCCCACCGAGGAGCTGCTGCGCTTCAACGGCGGCGAGAGCGAGGTGGAGGGGCAGCAGAGCGGCACCTGGAAGCTCTTCCGCGTGGACGTGCCCGAGGGGGCGCTGGGCTGGGACCTGCGCTTGGAGGAGGTGAGCGCGGGCGACCCGAAGCTCGTGATCCGGCGCGACGAGCTGCCCGACGCCCTCAAGAGCTCCTTCGACTTCCCCTTCGACGACACGTCGTGGCCGAGCGGGAAGAGCTGGCGCCCGTATGCGGACATGACGGGGAGGACCCGCTCCCCGTGGGTGCAGGGGCAGGGCTCGACGGAGGAGGACGGGCGGCGGGTGTCCATGGGCATGGGCGCGCCGCTCTCGCCCGGCACCTACTTCATCGGGGTCTACGGCGAAGAGGGCGCGATGTCCTACACAATCCGGAGCCGCGGGATAGGCCTCGAAGGCCAAGACGACCCGGACGGGGAGCCGTGGAAGATCAAGGTCCGAGACCTGCGCTTCGAGGGGGGCGCCGCCGGCGACCTGCCGGCGAGGGAGATAGCCTACTACCGCGTGCAGGTGCCGGAAGGCGCCGCCAGCTGGGCCGTCGAGCTCCAGCCCACGTCGGGGGAGGCGATGATGGCGCTGATGAAGGGCGCGGTGCCACCGGTGCTCGCCGATCCCATCCACCTGAGCACGGGTGAAGAGGGTACCAAGCGCCAGAAAGACGGCGCCGAGTACTTCTACCGATACCCGAGCGCCTCGCAGGGCACGGCGCTGGAGGGCGGCACGTGGTACATCGCGGTCGCCGCCGAGGGACAGGACCCTCACGACGACGACCACATCGGCACCGGCAGCTCGAGCTACACGCTGAAGAGCTTGGGAGAGCATCTCCTGCACGGCGGGACCGATCACGTCCTCTCCGCCGAGGCCACGCTCACGTGGTCAGAGCAGACCCTCAAGTACGGCAGCCAGGCCACCTACCGCTTCCGGGTGCCCGTCGGCCTGCCCGGCTTCGAGGTGCGCCTCGAGGAGCGCCTCGGCAACCCCTGGGTCAGCACCAGGGTCTTCGACTTCCACCAGGCCGCCATACCAGGCGCCGGCATTCACTCCTCCCAGTACGTGGCCGACGAGGGAGGTCACTCCTTCGACGAGAGCGATCCCGTGGCCCACCAGATCGCCGGCGTGAGCGGAGACGTGACGCTGAACGTCGCCGGGCGCGAGCTCTCCTCCGATCAGGCCGACGCGGGATACTCGCTCGTGGTCACGGCGTTGAGCGCCGACCCCCTGGACTTCGACGGGGGACGGGCATCGGGCTCACTGGCCGACGAGGCCGCGGATTACTTCGCGGTGGACGTGCCCGCCACCATCGGCGGGGCTCCCACCGCGGGGTGGAAGCTGAGCTTCGAGGCGGTCTCCGGCGAGGTCGAGCTTGGCGCCCGCCCCGGTTTCTGGCCGGGGGCGGACGCGGGCTTCGTGAACACCGTGACCAGCGACGGCATGGAGACGATCGTCGCGCCGCCCTTCCTGACGCCCGGCCGCTGGTACCTCCGCGTGAAGGCCGACGGCCTCGCCGAGTACACCATCGTGAGCGCACCGGTCCGCCGCGAGAGGCGCTGGACCATGCCGGCCGCCGGTGAGCTCGCCCCGACGCTCGGCCGCCTGAGCCACCCGGTCTTCGGGGACACGGGCGTCGACGACGAGGGCGAGGACATCGTCGACCCGGAGACGGGCGACCTCGGCACGGATCTCGCCGAGGGCCGCCACCACTTCTACCGGGTCACCGTGCCCGAGGGGAACGCCGGCCTGCTTCGCACGAAGCTCACGGCCTTGAGCGGCGACCCGCAGCTCTACCTCCGCCACGGAGACTCGGCGCCCACGCTGGACCACAGCACCAGCGGCAGCGCGGGCTCCATCACGCCCCGCAAGGACACCGGCGCGGGCACCACCTACGGCCTGTGGGTGAGGGACGACACCCGCTACGGCGAGCAGCTCGAGCCGGGGGACTGGTGGCTGATGGTCCACGCCGAAGGCTCGAACGTGCGCTACCGCCTCGAGCTCTCCGCCCTCGGCGCGAGGCCCCTGGACTTCGACGGCGGCGTCGCGTCGCAGGTGGAGATCGCCGAGGGAGACATGGCCTTCTTCCGGGTCGAGTACCCCGACTCGGCGCTGGCGGACGACGCGTCATGCCCCGTCGAGTGGAGCCTGGGCCTCACGCTGACCACGGGCGACGTGGACATGGTGCTCCGGGAGTACGCCCCCCCGGGCATGCACGACAGGGTGGAGTCCCGCGGGAGCGCGCTCCAGGACTGGGACGACGACAACTCGAACCTCGGCAGCGGCGCGCGGCCCCATTTCAGCGGAGGCGGCACACACACGGTCACCGTCCCCGCGCTCAGGCCGGGCGCGCCCTACATCATCGGCGTGCTGGCCAGGGAGGACACAGTCTTTCACATCAGCTCGTCGGCGGGCCTTGACAGGCTGCACGTCGACGGCCTCTTCGAGTACACGGGCGGCGTGCAGATCGACACCACGATCCCGGGCAACGAGTCTCGCCTGTTCCGCGTCGACGTGCCCGAGGACGCGGTGCGCTGGAAGCATGAGGCGACCCACTCGAAGGCGCTCAGGCTCTATCTGCACCAGGGCACGCTGCCGCGCGAGTCCTACTCCTCGATGTACGCCGACTGGAAGAGCTCGGGGAGCCGCGACGACTCCAGCCTGAGCACGAGCTTCTACACGAAGCGCGACTACCGCTACAACGAGCCCTGGCGCCCCGGGCGCAGCTACTACCTGCTCGTCGTCAACACGAGCGCAGAGGAGCTGCCCTTCACCTTCAGCACCGACGGGCGCACGGCGGACAGCGACGACGAGGACGGCGACTCCCTGCCCGACTGGTGGGAGTGGGCGTTCCTGGGAGGCACGGGCTCAGGCCCCACCTCGGACAACGACAACGACGGCCTCACCAACGAGGAGGAGCTCGCCCTCGGCACGCACCCGCGCGAGGCGGACAGCGATGGCGACGGGCTGAGCGACCTCGCCGAGCGAGATGCCGGCACCGACCCCTTGAACGAGGACAGCGACGGCGACGGAGTGCGAGACGGAGACGACAGCGCACCAGATGACGACGCCGTGGCCGGTGGAGTGCTGGACCTCCCGCACAACGACCTCGACCGGGAGGTCTACGGCAACCACGGCGCCGCCGGCCAGCACCCGACGGTCGTGCGGGCTCGCTTCGAGAAGCCGAGCGGCGGTCCGTGGTGGCTCCACGTCCGCGGTGTCGACGTCGACACGGCAGACGAGGTGGCGGTGGTGCTCAACGGCACGCCCCTCGGCCACCTGCCCGTGGGCGAGGACGCTCAGGTCGGAATGGCGACGGTGTGGTGGATCGAGGCCTCCGACCTCACGAGCGCCGAGAACGAGGTCGAGCTCGTGCAGAAGACCGCCGGAGAGGATTGGGGCGTGACCGACCTCGGCTTGCTCGACCTCGGGCGCCCCTTCGGCCACGACACCGAGCAGGCCTACGACCAGGATCACCCGGAGGGCTTCGCGCTCTACTGGCGCGATCCCGGCTCGAGGATGCTCGAGCTGCGCGCCTTCGACGTCAACAGCGGGGGCGAGATCGAGATCACCCTGAACGGCGCGCCCTTCTTCGAGCCGCCCTCGGTCGGGGCCGAGCGGTGGACGCCCCACTACCAGCTGCTGCTCCACGAGGATGACTTCATCGAGGGCTTGAACGTGCTCCACGTCAGGCCCGCGGCCGGGAGCGACGGAGACTGGCAGCTCCGCGTCGTCGAGGCGCGCGCGATAGACGCCAGGATGGGCGCGGGCGGCCTCTCTGTCGAGGACGACCACAGCGACGAGGCGGTGCGGTACTTCGTGCCGCGTACGGCGGAGAAGAGGGAGCTCCGTGTGAGGGTCGACGCCTCCGATCCGCGCGGCATGGAGCTCGCGGGAACGATGAGCAACGCGGGCCAGGAGATCTATCCGGAAGGCTCGACCTGGGCTCGGGGCTACTTCTTCTCCGATCCCGCCACCGTGGGTCTTCTCTACGCGGCCCCCTACACCGGGTTCGAGCCTCCCGACTGGTACGCGGTCGTGCAGCACTACGGTCCGGTGGTGGACACCGACGGGGACGGGAGCGATGACGACGAGGACGCCTTCCCGGGCCTGAAGGAAGAGACGGCCGACAGCGACTGGGATCGCATCGGCGACAGCTGGGAGGAGGAGTGGTTCGAGAACCTCTACCTCGCCGGCGTGGGCACCGACTTCGACGGTGACGGGGACAGCGACGAGGCCGAGTTCTGGGCGGGCACGAACCCCGTGTGCGCCGACCGAGACGAGGACGGCGCCTTCGGCCGCAGCGACCTGTGTGACGAGGGCACCGACTGCGACGACCAGAGCGCGTCCTCCTCCACGACCGCCGAGGACGGGGACTGCGACGGCGCGCTCACCGCCGACGACTGCGACGACACAGACCCGGAGTCGACCACCAGAGCCGAGGACGGGGACTGCGACGGCGTGCCGACCGCAGACGACTGCGACGACGCGGACCCGGGGTCGACGGTGAAGGCCGACGACGGAGACTGCGACGGCGTGTTGAGCGCCGACGACTGCAACGACGCCGAAGACTCGATCGGGAGCAGAGCCTTGGACGGGGACTGCGACGGCGTGCCGACCGCAGGCGACTGCGACGACTCGGACCCGGCGTCGACGGTGAAGGCCGAGGACGGAGACTGCGACGGCGTCGTGACGGCCGGCGACTGCGACGACCTGGACCCGGCGTCGACGGTGAAGGCCGAGGACGGAGACTGCGACGGCGTTGTGACGGCCGACGACTGCAACGACGCGAACGCCGCGGTGGGCAGCAGGGCCTTGGACGGGGACTGCGACGGCCTGACGAGCGACGGCGACTGCGACGACTCGGACCCGGCGTCGACGGTGAAGGCCGAGGACGGGGACTGCGACGGCACGCCGACCGGCGACGACTGCGACGACTCGGACCCCGCGTCGACGGTGAAGGCCGTCGACGGAGACTGCGACGATGTGCTGACAGCCGACGACTGCGACGACCTGGAACCGGCGTCGACGGAGAAGGCCGACGACGGCGCCGGAGACGCTGTGCTGAGCGCGGATGACTGCGACGACAAGGACCCCGCGTCGTCTGTGA
>CAZQPP010000269.1:0-11180 GCA_964594295.1 uncultured Myxococcales bacterium
ACTTCGGCGCCAAGGGAGTGCTCGACCGCTTCGGCCAGATCGAGCCCAGGGTGCTCTTCTGCGCCGACGGCTACACCTACGGGGGCAAGCCCTTCTCGCTGCGGGAGCGCGTCGACGCGGTCACCGAGCAGATCCCTTCGCTTCGCAGGGTCGTCCTCGTGCCCTTCCTCGACGGCGAGGCCACCGCGGAGGGCATGCCCGGCGGCGTGCTCTTCGGCGAGTACGGAGAGCATGACCCTGCCGCAGAGCTCAGCCTCGAGCAGCTCCCCTTCGACCACCCGCTGTACATCCTCTACTCCTCGGGAACGACCGGCGTGCCCAAGTGCATCGTGCACGGGGCGGGCGGCACGCTGCTCCAGCACCTGAAGGAGCACCGCCTGCACACGGACGTCCGGGCCGGGGACCGGGTCTTCTACTTCACCACCTGCGGCTGGATGATGTGGAACTGGCTCGTCAGCGCCCTGGCGAGCGAGGCCGCGGTGGTTCTCTACGAGGGAAACCCGATGCATCCGGGGCCCGAGAGGCTCTTCGAGCTGGCCGCGCAGGAGCGCGTCCGCGTATTCGGCACCTCCCCGCGCTTCGTCTCGGTCGCTCAGAAGGCGGGCCTGAAGCCTTCGGAGTCCTTCGATCTCGGGGCGCTCGACGCCATCCTGTCGACGGGCGCGCCCCTTGCACCGGAGCTCTTCGACTACGTCTACGAGGAGGTGAAGGCCGACCTCTGCCTGTCTTCGATCTCCGGCGGCACCGACATCGTCTCCTGCTTCGCCCTCGGAAACCCCGCCGGCCCGGTGCACAGGGGCGAGCTCCAGTGTCGCGGCCTCGGCATGAAGGTCGAGGTCTTCGACGACCGGGGCCACGCCCTCAAGGGCGAGAAGGGCGAGCTCGTGTGCACCGCGCCTTTCCCCTCGATGCTGGTCGGCTTCTTCAAAGACGAGGACGGCGCGCGATATCGCGGGGCCTACTTCGAGCGTTTCCCCGGTGTCTGGCACCACGGCGACTACGCGGAGCTCAACGAGCGCGGCGGCATGGTCATCCACGGCCGCTCGGACGCGGTCTTGAACCCGGGCGGGGTGCGCATAGGCACGGGCGAGATCTACCGCCTCGTCGAGCAGCTCGACGAGGTCGTGGAGTCGGTGGTCGTGGGACAGGCGCACGAGGGCGACGTGCGCGTGCTCCTCTTCGTCCGCCTCCGCGAGGGCGCAGCGCTCGAGGAAGACCTGAAAGAGAGGATCCGCCGACACATTCGCGCCAACGCCACGCCGCGTCACGTCCCGGCGGTCGTCGCCCAGGTGCAAGACATCCCGCGCACGATCTCGGGCAAGATCGCCGAGCTTGCCGTCCTCGCCGTGCTCGAGGGGCGCGAGGTGAAGAACAAAGACGCGCTGGCCAACCCAGAGGCTCTGGATTTCTTCGTGGCAGCAGTCTGAGGCTCGCGCCTACATCTGCCAGAAGGCTGCGCCGACGGCGGCGGCGGCCAGCGTCACGGCCAGAACGGCTATCCACGTGGCCGCGGCCAGGCCCTCGTCGTCGTCCGTCGCAGCCACGGCCGCAGGGGGCTCTCCGCCCGCCGGATCGGTGACGTCCTCGCCGCGCTGCTCGGCGGAGCTGAACTGCGGCGTGCGCAGCTCCTCGATGTGCTCCCTCGCCACCTCGCGCACCTCGGCGGCGAGGGCTCCCCGGACCTCGGCGATGGTGGCCGGCCCCAGGTCGTCCAATCGAAGAGCCAGCTCGGCGGCGCTGCGGGGCCGCTCCGAGGGCTTGACCGCCGTGCAGGCGGCGACCAGGTCGGCGACCTCGGGGCGGAAGCCGGGAAGCTCCAGGGGGCCGCTGAGCTTCTGCTGGCGCAGGGCCTCGGCGTCCTCGGCGTCGTCGAAGGGGCGGTGCCCGACCAGCATGAGGTAGAGCAGGCAACCGACGGCGTAGATGTCGGTCTGCGGTCCGACCGCCTCGCCTATGAGCTGCTCGGGTGCGGCATAGCGCCAGGTGCCCTTGACCACGTCGGTGGCCGTGTCGACCTGGACCACGGCGCCGGTGACGAGGCCGAAGTCGATGAGCACGGCGCGGCCGTCGCCGGCGACCAGCACGTTGCCCGGGGCGACGTCCCTGTGTGCCCGCACGAGGGGGCGGTCCTGCTCGTCGCGCAGGCCGTGCAGGTGCGCGAGGGCCGAGGCCACGTCCGCGGCGATGCGGAGCGCGATGGCTTCGGGCAGGGGGGCCTCGCGGTGCCGCTGGAGGCGCCCGAGGGAGCAGCCGTCCACGGTCTCGTACACGAGGTAGGGCACGTCCTCGATGCGGCCGTGCTCGCGCAGCCGCGGCAGGTGGGGGTGGCTCAGCAGCGGCGCCAGGGCGCTCTCACGCTCGAAGGCCTCGACGAGGTCGGGGTCCTCCGCGTGGATGTGCAAGAGGCGCTTGAGGGTGCAGTCCGGCCCGCCGTCCGGGTCCTCGACGTGCAGGACCTCGGTGATCATGCCGATGGAAACCCGGCTGCGCACCGGCCATCGCCCAATCATGCGTCGCCGGGGCGGGGGTGGGGGCGGAGGTAAGGGTCTAGCCGCCAACGCCCTGCGCGCTCATGTACTGCTTGAGCGCCTTCTTCGCGGCCCGGCTCATCTTCTTCGGCACGTTGACCTGGACGTGCACCACGTGGTCGCCGCGGCCGAAGCCTGCGCGCCGCGGCATGCCCTTTCGTGCGAGCGTGATGGTGTCCCCGGGCTGCGTGCCGGCCGGCACGTCGACCTTGAGCTCACCGTTCAGCCCGCGGATGAGGCGGCGCGTGCCGAGGGCAGCCTCCGCGATGTCCACCTCGACGAGGGAGTGGATGTCCGAGCCGTGGCGCTGGAGGTCGGGATCGGGCTCGATGCGCACGTCGATGTAGAGGTCGCCCGGCCCGGCGGGGCCGACGTCGCCCGCCCCGCGGACACGAAGCCTCTCCCCGTCGTCGATGCCCGCCGGCACGCGGATCGACACCTCGTGCTCTTCGTCCACCGAGCCGTGGCCGCCGCACTCCTCGCAAGGGTGTGCGATGGTGCGACCGGCGCCCCGGCACTCGGGGCAGGCCGTGGAGATCATCATGAAGCCCTGAGCGTGGGTCACCTGCCCGCGCCCGCGGCAATTCGGGCAGGTCACGATGTCACCGGGGCTCCGCGCGCCGCTCCCGCCGCACTCGCCGCACGGCACGGTGCGCTCGATGTCCAGCTCCCGCTCGACCCCCTCGGCGGCCTCGAAGAGCGAGAGCACGAGGACCGTGCCGAGGTCCCGCCCCCGCCTCGGGCCGGCGGAGCGGCCGCGGAAGCCGCCCATTCCTCCGAAGATCTCCTCGAAGATGCTCCCGAGGCTGCTGAAGACGTCGCCGACGTTGTCGAAGCCGCTGAAGCCCTGACGCTCGAGCCCGGCGTGGCCGTAGGCATCGTAGATGCGGCGCTTCTCGGGATCTCGCAGCACCTCGTAGGCCTCGCCGGCCTCCTTGAAGCGCTCCTGCGCCTCGGGGTCGGAGTTTCGGTCCGGGTGGTTCTGGAGCGCGAGCTTCCGGTAGGCGCGCTTGATCTGTGCTTCGTCGGCGTCGCGCTCGACGCCGAGCACCTCGTAGTAGTCCCGGCGATGCATGAACGCCTCTGCTCAGGGAGCTAGAGCTGAAGCTGGGGCTACTTGCTGGAACGCAGCTCGTTCAGCCTGTGGGCCAGGCGGGAGATCGCCCGGTCGGCGGCGCGCCTGTGGATGACGCCCTTGGTCGCCACGCGGCGGATGATGGACTCGGCGGCGACGAAGGCCTTCTCGGCCGTAGCCACGTCCCCGCCGCTCACCGTCTCCCGGAAACGCTTGACGGCGTTGCGCATGCGCGTCCGGAACTGCCGGTTGCGCGCGCGGCAGACCAGGCTCTGTTTGTGATGCTTGATGGCGGAGCGATGGTTCGCCACGTGGGCCTCCGGAAGATGATCTGTTGGCCGCCCCGGGCGGCGGCGCGCCTGGGTAGCACAAGGGTGGGCGCAGCGTCAATGGTTTAGCGGACAAAGAGACAAAGTAGGGTGTGTTCCGCATCACGCGGCAGAGCTGTCGGCACTTGGCTGCCAGCTCGGCTTCCGCGTGAGCGACGGGCTCGCCTTCGGCTCGCGCGCCATCGGGGCCAGACCCCGATGGCTTGGGGCCAATCCGCTTGGGTTACTTCGCTCGCCTGCGGCTCGCTGCGCGCGTTCAGGCAGGCCTGAACGCTTGCGATCCTGTTTCCGGGGGCAAAGTAGGACACGCTGGTAAAGTAAGGGCTCATGGCGACCACCCGGCTATTCCCCGTGCTCAGGCAGGTCCCGGCGGTCGACCGGGGCCCGGAGGGGAGGACCCCGCTCAAGGCGCAGAGCGCGTGGGCAAGGGCTGCCCTCTCGGAGTCGCTGCGGCTGTCGGGCTTGGACCTGCCCGAGCCGTGGGCCTTTGACGAGCGCGGGGCGCCGCGGCCCGCCAACGGGGTCATCTGGAGCCTCACCCACAAGCCGCTCTGGGTCGGGGCCGTGTGCGCGCCCGAAGGCCTGAGCCCTCTCGGCATCGGCGTCGACGTCGAGCCCGTCAAGGAGCGGGACAACCCACGCATCTTTGACTACGTGGCCGGGGAGAGGGAGTGGGGGCTCGCCGGAGAGAGGAGCCCCGAGAGCTTCTTTCGCCTCTGGACGGCCAAGGAGGCGGTGCTGAAGGCCCTGGGCACGGGTCTGCGAGAGCTGGAGGATTGCCGCCTCGTAGACTACGGCCCCCGCTCGGGGAAGGAGTCCGCCCTGACGCTGCGCTGCAGGGACATCGACTGGGAGGTCACCCAGCTCTACTTCGAAGGGCACATCGCGAGCCTGACAGCCTTCGGCGCCGAGGTGCTGTGGGTCTTCACGAGGTAGTCCCCGCTATCTTCGCCCCGTGCTCCCGAAGCCGCCCGCTCCGCGCTCCGTATCGGGCAGGGCCTCGACCGGCACGATCTCTGCGCGATGCACCGGCGCGATCACCACCTGGGCGATGCGGTCGCCGTGGCTGATGGTGAAGTCCTCCGACCCGAGGTTGGCGAGGATGATGCACACCTCGCCGCGGTAGTCGGCGTCGATGGTGCCCGGGCTGTTCAGCACGGTGACGCCGTGCTTGAGGGCCAAGCCCGAGCGCGGTCGTACCTGGGCCTCGGTGCCGTGGGGCAGGGCGAGCGCCAGCCCGGTCGGGACCGAGACCCTCTCGCCGGGCCGGATGGTCATCGGGCCTGCGGAGCCCAGGCAGGCCCGCAGGTCCATGCCCGCGGCGTCTTCGGTGGCGTAGGAAGGCAAGGGGAGCTCCTCCGCCTCTCTGCGGAGGCGGAGGAGCGCGACCTTTGCGGTCATCGAGCCGGCCTTGGGTCGCGGCTACTCGTCGTCGCCCTCGTCCTGGCCCTGCTCGTCGAGAGCGGCCTTGCGGGAGAGCTTGATCTTGCCGCGGTCCATGCCGATGACCTTGACGAGCACGTCGTCGCCCTCGCGGACCACGTCCTCCACCTTGCCGACCCGCCGGTGGGCGAGCTCGGAGATGTGGCAGAGGCCGTCGGTGTTCGGGAGGATGCGGACGAAGGCGCCGAAGTCCATGACCTTGACCACGCGGCCCATGTAGACCTCGCCGATCTCCGGCTCGGCCGTGTGGCCGCGGATCTCGGAGATGGCCGCCTGGGCGCTCTCGTCGTCCACCGCCGCGACGCGCACGGTGCCGTCGTCGTCGACGTCGATCTTGGTGCCCGTGTCGGCCTGGATGCCGCGGATGTGCTTGCCGCCGGGGCCGATGAGGTCGCGGATGCGCTCGGGCTTGATGAGCACGGTGAAGATGCGCGGGGCATGCGGGGCCAGCTCTGACGCGGACTCCTCGATGCTCGCTTGCATCTTGTCGAGGATGTGGAGGCGGGCGGCGCGGGCCTGGTCGAGGGCGCGGTCGAGGGTATCGCGGGTGAGGCCCTGGATCTTGATGTCCATCTGGACACCGCTGACGCCTTCGTGGTTTCCGATGATCTTGAAGTCCATGTCGCCGAGGTGGTCCTCGTCACCGAGGATGTCGGTCAGGATGGCGACGTCGTCGCCTTCGGCGATCAGGCCCATTGCGATGCCGGCCACCGGGAACTTCATGGGCACGCCGGCCTGCATGAGGGCCATGGAGCCGCCGCAGACCGTGGCCATGGAGGAGGAGCCGTTGGACTCGAGAATCTCCGACACGATGCGGACCGTGTAGGGGAACTCCTCGTCGGCCAGGGCGCTCTTCAGTCCGCGCTCGGCGAGAGTGCCGTGGCCGATGTCCCGGCGCGACGGGCCGCGCAGGAAACGGCACTCGGCCACCGAGAAGGGGTAGAAGTTGTAGTGGAGCATGAAGGACTTGAAGTCCTGGCCGAGCAGGGTCTCGATGCGCTGCTCGTCCGACGCTGTCCCAAGGGTGACCGTGACCAGCGCCTGAGTCTCACCTCGCTGGAAGAGAGACGAGCCATGGGTGCGGGGCAGCACGCTGACGGCGGTGTCGATGGGCCGGACGGTCTCGAAGTCACGCCCGTCGATCCGCACCTTGTCGTGCAGGATCATGTTTCGCACGGTCTTCTTGTGCAGGTCTTCGAAGATCGAGGAGATCTGGCGGGAGAGATCGGGGTCGTCCCCGGCGAGCTCCTCCTTCACTCGCGCCTTGACCTCGTCGATGGCCTTGTAGCGCTTCAGCTTCTCGTGAACGCGTACAGCCTCGGAGAGATCGCCCTGGGCCATGGCCGCGACCTTCTCGGCGAGCTCCTGGTCGACCGTGGGAGGCTCGAAGGGGCGCTTCTCCTTGCCCACCCGGGCGCGCAGCTCCTCCTGGACGGCGAGCAGGGGCTTCGCCTGCTCCTGTGCGAAGAGCAGCGCGTCCACAACCTTGGCCTCAGGCAGGAAGTCGGACTCGCCCTCGACCATGACGATGCCGTCGTTGCCGACAGCGACGATGAGGTTGAGCCGGCTGTCATCCATCTCCGGAATGCTCGGGTTCGCAACCAGCTCGCCGTCGATCATGCCGACGCGGACGGCGGCGATGGGGCCGGCGAAGGGGATGTCGGAGATGTGAAGGGCCGCCGAAGCGCCGTTCATCGCGTTGATGGCCGGGTCGTTGGCCTTGTCGATGGACATGACCAGCGCGATTACCTGGGTCTCGAACCGGTAACCCTTGGGGAAGAGCGGCCTGATCGGCCGGTCCATCAGTCGCGAGGTCAGGATCTCTGCGTATGACTGCCGCGCTTCCCGGCGGAAGTAGTTGCCGGGGATCTTGCCGGCCGAGTAGCTCTTCTCCACGTAGTCGACCGAGAGGGGCAGGAAGTCTATGCCCTCCCGGATGTCGGGTGCGCCCATGGCGCTCACGAGGACGACGGTCTCCCCACAGGTGACCAGAACGGCGCCGGAGGCCTGCTTGGCGAGGCGACCGGTCTCGAAGGTTATCGCGCCGTTGGGAAGCTCGGCGGTGATCTCGACGGCCTCAGCTCCCTTGAATTGTTCGATTGACATCTTCTTTCTTACTCCTGGACGGAGCTCACGCGCACCACGACCCCGCACCGCCCTGACACGGGCGGATCGGATCACGCTGGCTGGAGCTCCCCTTAAAAATGCTGGGCACGGCAGGTACTTAGGCTGCCGTGCTACTTGCGCAGCCCCAGCGACTTGATCAGCTTGCGGTAGCGCTCGATGTCCCGCCTGCGCAGGTACTGCAGCAGGTGGCGGCGGCGGCTGACAAGGCGGAGCAGCCCGCGCTCGCACTGGTAGTCCTTGTGGTTCGCCTTGAGGTGCTCAGTCAGCCCGTTGATCCTCTTGGTGAGCAGCGCTACCTGGACCTCGGGTGAGCCTGTGTCGGACTCATGCTGGCGGTATGTTTCTCTGGTCTCTTTCTTGACCGCGGTGGACAAAGCCATGTTCTTTCCTTTCCTCCTTGCTCCCCGCTGTCATCTCCGAAGAGAGATGCGGCCGCGAAGGACCGCGTGGGGCCTGGATTCTTTTGGGTCCTGTATGATTGGCGGCGGCTTATACGCGCGGGTGGTGGGGCTGTCAATGGAAATGGCGCTGCCGCTTCCACTTGCGATCCGAGCTCTGGGGAGGGCACGGGCGCGGGCAAAGGCGCGGGCAAGGAAGAAAAAGGGTGTGTCCCACTTGACCCGGTAGGGCTGTCTGTGCTCGGGCGCCAACGCCATGCGCAGACCGAGGTCTGGCTCGCCTTCAGCGAGCGCGTCTTCGGGGCCAAGCCCCGAAGACTTGGGACAAATCCGCGTGAAAAAAACCGGGCGACCCCCTGAGGGGCCGCCCGGGTTGCCGGGAAAGATGCCGCGCCGGAGCGCGAGCATGCAGGGGTCCCCGGGAGGTTTCAGGGGTGGGACGTCGCTCCCGGGGCAGAGCTCTCCCTTGCGGGGAGAGCGAGCGCCACGCGCGCCAGGGCGCGCGGAGGCACTAGTTTCGGTTCTCGAGATCCTCGTCGAAGCCGGGGATGCGGTGGATGTCCGTGGTCCGGCGCCGGATGTAGGCCGGGCTCTCGTACTCGCTCTCCGGCGGGCTGGTGTGGACCTCACCGGGCTTGTCGAGGACGCCGGTCAGGTGACTCCCCGTCGGGGTCTGCGGGAAGGCAGCCGGCGGGGGCTGGGCCGGCGGGGGCTCGGCCGAGGGAGGCTGAGCCATGGGGCGCGTGGTGCGGGTGACCCTCTGCTCGCGGGCGCGCGGTGGGCGCTGGAGGCTCGTGAAGGTCGGGAGCACTCGCCGGGCCTCCTGCCGTACGACCTCGGCGACCGGCTCCAACTGCTCCTCGGGCTGCTCCACCTCGTCGATGAAGGGGGCCTTGGCCTCGACGCCGCCGGTGGCGATGACCGTCACCTGGACCTCGTCGCGAGACGTCATGTCGATGACCGCGCCGAAGATGATGTTGGCGTCCGGGTGGGCCTGCTCCTGGATGTAGCGCACGGCCTCGTCGACCTCTCGAAGCGCGAGGTCCTGGCCGCCGGTGACGTTGACCAGCACTCCGGTGGCGCCCTCGATGGTGACCTCGTCGAGGAGCGGGCTGTTGATGGCCGCCTCGGCGGCGGTGAGGGCGCGGCCCTCGCCGCTGGCGGTGCCCAGGCCCATCAGCGCCATTCCGCCGTCGGTCATGATGGTCTTGACGTCGGCGAAGTCCACGTTGATCAGACCGCCGGTCACGATGATCTCGCTGATGCCCCGCACGGCGGCCTGGAGCACGCCGTCGGCCCTCTGGAAGGCCTCGAGCAGGGGCATGTTCTCGTGGGCGAGGTCCACGAGGCGGTCGTTCGGGATGATGATGAGGGTGTCGACGGAGTCGTAGAGGTGGTCGAGCCCAGCCTCCGCGTTCGACATGCGCTTCTTGCCCTCGAAGCCGAAGGGCATGGTGACCACGCCCACGGACAGGATGCCGGCGTCCTTCGCCGCCTGGGCGACGACCGGAGCGGCGCCCGTCCCGGTCCCGCCACCGAGGCCGGCCGTGACGAAGACCATGTCGGCCCCCCCGATGGCGCTCTGGATCTCCGACTGGCTCTCCATCGCCGCCTTCCACCCGATCTCGGGGTTGGCGCCGGCCCCGAGGCCGCCGGTGATGCCCTGACCGATCTGGAGCTTCTGGTGCGCCAGGTTGGCATGAAGGGCCTGCATGTCGGTGTTGCAGGCGACGAACTCCACGCCCTTCACGCCTGCGTCGACCATGTTGTTGATGGCGTTGCCTCCGGCCCCGCCGCAGCCGACAACCTTTATGCAGGCGCCGGACTCACTCTCTATTGCGAACATCTTGGTGTCCTCCGCGATGTCTTTTTCTTCGGCCTCACGGCCTGTTGTTTTGCGTTTGATCGGCGCGGTCCCGGGCCGCGCGCTCACCCTGCTTTTTCCCAGCCTCTGCTTAGAAGAAGATTGACTTGGCTCTACGCACCCACGACCCGAGCCTGTCGAGGATCGGGTCCCGGCCCGAGCCCTGCCTCGCGTCGTTTGTGTCCCACACACCGGGTGCTTCGAAGCCGTACATGGCCAGCCCGACAGCCGTTGAGAAGCCGGGCTCGGCGACCATGTCTTTCAGGCCGCCGACGCTGTGGGGGGTGCCCACGCGCGCCGGCACGCCCAGGATGTCCTGGGCCGCCTCCTCGATGCCCTGGAGATCGGCGGTTCCGCCGCTCAGGACAACGCCGGCCTTGAGGTAGTCCTCGTAGCCGGACTTCCAGATCTCCTCGCGGACCTGCTCCATGATCTCCTCGACCCTGGACTCGATGATCTCTGCGAGGAACTGCCGCCCTTGCTTGCTCGGGGGGCGCCCGCCGACCGAGGGGACCTCGAAGACCTCCTCCTCGTCGACCCGGCTCACGGTGGCGCAGCCGTGCAAGCACTTGATTCGTTCGGCGTCGGACTTGCGCGTCTTCAAGCCGAAGGCGACGTCCTTGGTGATGTGCCCGCCGCCGATGGGGATCACCGCCAGGTGCACGAGGGCCTCGTCGTGCCAGATGGAGATCCCGGTCGTGCCTTCGCCGACGTCGACCAGCACCACACCGAGCTCACGCTCATCGTCGTAGAGCGCCGCCTTGCTGGCGGCCAGCGGCGCCGCGACCCTCCGGTCGATCAGGAGCTCGGCCTTCTCGACGCAGCGGTTCAGGTTCGTGAGCGAGGAGTGCGAAGCCGTGACGACGTGCACCCGCGCTTCCAGACGCCCGCCCATGATCCCGATGGGCACCTGGACGTCCTCGGTGTCGTCGACCAGGTACTTCTGCGGGAGCATCTGGAGGAAGCGCCGGTCCGGGGCCGCCTTCAACGCGCGTGCGGCCTCCAGGACGCGCTCGCGGTCCTCGTCGCTCACCTGGCCGTGCCTGATTGCGACCACTCCCTGGCTGTTGTCGCCTTCGATGTGGCGGTCGCCGATCCCCAGCACCACCTTGCCGATAGGGTAGCCGGCCATTCGGGCCGCATCGTCTACGGCTCGGTCGATGGACTGGGTCGTCGACTCGATGTTCATCACCGTGCCGCAATTGACGCCCACGCACTCAGCCTTGCCGATCCCGATGACGTGGAAGCCCTTCTCGTCCTTCTCCGCCACCACGGATCTGACCCAGCGACTCCCAACGTCGAGCCCCACCGCGAAGTCGTCACGCCGTGCCATCATCGCCCTCTCGCTCTTCGAATTCGTCGACCGTCATTGGTCATCTTCCCGGTTTGTTATTGTCCACGGCGACACGTAAGTGT
>CAZQPP010000270.1:0-11177 GCA_964594295.1 uncultured Myxococcales bacterium
GGTGTCGGGGCCGGTAGCCCGCGCGGCTGGCTGCCCCTGCCCGGCGTCGGGGCCCCATCCCACCCCGGGATCAACGCCTGCGATGTCGGGATGCTGCTGCGGCGAGGCGCTCGAGTCCGGCTCCGCCCGGGCGTCGGGCGGCGGCCCCCATTCCCTGTCGTGTCCCGGGGACGCGGCGCCCGACGCCTGCGGCGGCGGAGTACCGGCGGCGTCCTCGTGCTCTACGCTCGCCGGCCTGCCGTTCTGTTCTGATTGCCAATCCGCCGGGGCTGCCCCCGGGCTGTGCTCCTGAGGCGCGTATCGCCCCGAGTAGGTGCCGCTCTGGGCCGCCCCGGGCTCACCGAAGGTCACGTCCCCGGTCTGCTCGGTCCCGCAGCCGACAGCCACCAGACAGACGAGCACCGACGCGCCTGGGAAAACGCGGATCATTGCAGCGTCTTTTCTTCTCCTACCGATGATCTGGTCCGTCTCCCGGAGGATCTGGCCCCTTTGCCCGGAAGATCCGAGCCTCTTCAATGGTATTCAGCTGACGGCGGCTTGCAAGGGAAGCTACGTCAGGGCCCCAAAAACCGGGCCCGAGGTCGCGCGCACGCGAGGCAAAACCGAGTAAGTCGAGCGTTCTTGTGTCCTTCTCCTTCCCAATGGTAAATCCCCCTCCCTTCCAAAAAAAGGTGGTGCTTCATGCCAAGGCTCTTGCTCTCCCTCTCCATGGCCCTCTTGTTCCTCGCGCTCCAGCCGGCCGTCGCTGCCGCCTGCCCGGGGAAGCAGGGAGCCAAGGACAAGCACAAGGTCGCGCTCGTCACGCACAAGGACGGGAAGGCCACGGCGCGCTTCACCACCGACAAGGGCGCCGAGGCGGTCAAGGCGCTGCAGAAGACCCTGGCGGAGAAGGTGGCCACCTACTCGAAGGGAAAGCCGGTCTGCAAGCCGGGCTGCAAGAAGAAGGCCTCGTGCCCTCTCGCGGTCAAGGGCCTCAAGCTCGAGGCCAAGAAGATCAAGACCGGCATGGAGCTCGTCGCCACGGGTCCTGAGAAGGCGCTGAAGGAATTCGCGTCGGCGGTTGAAAAGCGTGGCAAGATTGGCGGATTCTGTTCTTGTGGAGGCGACAAGGCCAAGTGCGGCTGCGGAGCCCACAAAGACAAGAAGGGAGATGCGCCACATGCCCACGGAGCCCATGGTGGATGCCCCCACGCCGCTGCTGCCGGCGGAAAGGTCTTCAAGCCAGAGAGCGCCAAGCCGGCCGGCGGCTGCGGCGGTTGCCCGCACGCCAAGACCGGCGGCTGCGGCGCGCAAGAGGACAAGAAGTAGGCGAGAGGCGGCGGGCGGAGGCTCTGCAGAGCTGAAGGGCTCCTTCCTGCGGCTGCTCCTGCCGGCCTGCGTGCTGCTGCTCGCGGCGGCGCTGTGGCCCGGGCTCGCGATAGCCCAGGACAGCGTCGTCACGCGGACGCTCCGCTCCTTCCCGGTCGACGTGCCCACCCACGTCGAGCCGGTGCACTCTGTCCTGGTCCACCCGGGGGCCGCGGCTCGCCGCCGGGGCATGGCTTTCTCCGCCGGTGGAGGCTTCGGCTCGCGCCCCGAGGGCGGTGACGCCGGGCGGAGGGCCCTCGAGGGCCACCTCCAGCTGGGCCTGCCCTGGGGATTCGGCCTCGCCGGGAGCGTGGTCGAGCAGGAGATCCTGAAGCCAGGAGCCGAGGGCCTCGAGCTGCGCTCGGAGCTGGGCCTGGGCGTCGGCAAGCGCTTCGGCTCGACCGAGCTGGGCTTCGCGTGGCGGCACGCCTTCGAAGAAGGCGCCATCAACACCTTCGACGTCAGCTTGATGCAGGGTGTGGGGAGCTACATGAGGCTCTTCGCGGGCGTCCGGGACATCGCCGAGAGGGACGCGGCGACCCCGTCCTACGTGCTGGGGATCGGGCTCAGGCCCGGCGTGTCGTGGCTGGGCCTGCACGGGGCGGTCGAGGCCCGCGGGCGTTTCGAGGAGGTGCACGCGACCGGCGCGTTGCGCTTCGCGGTCGCGGACGCGGTGGACGTGGACCTCGGGGTGGAGACCGGCGCCCTCGCCGAGGCCTCCGATCTGAGAGCGCTGGCCCGCCTGCGGATCGGTCTGGGCGTCGCCGGTGAGTATGAGGCCGGCATGGCAGCCGGCATCGGCACCGAGCCCGGCTCCTGGCTCGCGGCCGGGCGCGCGACGTGGCGCTCCCCATCGGGGCGCTCGGTCGTCTCGCCCGCGCCCGTCGGGCTGATCCTCGACATCGCCGCCGTGCTCAACGAGGCCCCCGGCCCCGGGCTCTTCTCCGGGCCGGCGCCGGGCTTCGCGCAGCACGTCGCGTCCCTGCTCGGCGCCCTCGAGGACGAGGCCGTCAAGGTGCTCGTGCTTCGCATCGACTCGGGCCTCGGCTGGTCCCAGGCCGACGACCTCCGCGCGGTCGCCGACCGCTACCGGGCGGCGGGGCGCAAGGTCGTCGCCTTCTTGCGCAGCCCCAACGACGCGGGCGTGTACCTCGCCATGGCCGCCGACCACGTCTACGTCGACCCGGTCGGCGGCATGATGCTGACGGGCCTCTACCGGCCGATCCGATTCTTCGGACCGGGCCTCTCGCGCATCGGAGTGCAGTTCCAGGCGGTCCGGCACGCCGAGTACAAGTCTTTCCCGGAGCAGCTCACCGGCGGGCACCCGAGCGCCCAGTTCCTCGAGGCCGAGAACAGGCTCCTCGATGTCTTCGAGGCCTACCTGCTCGGGGCCATCGGGGCCCGGCTCCGCGCCGACCTCCAGTCCGCCCGCAATGTGGTCGACGCCGGCCCGCTCACGGCACCCGAGGCCGTGGCGCGCGGCCTCGCCGACGCCGAGCTGAAGCCCGACGACCTCGAAGAGAGGTTGCAGAAGGACCTGGGCATGGAGGATCTCTCGCTGCGCAAGTACGCCTATCGCAGGCCCAGGTCCCCCACCGGCTGGGGCAGGGCGCCCCGCTTGGCGCTGGTCGTGGTCGCGGGCAACATCGTCAGGGGCAAGAGCAGCTTCATCCCCGTGCTCGGCATGAGGAACGCCGGCGACAAGGACGTGGTCAAGGCCATCGAAGCGGCGGCCAAGGGTCCCTACGACGGGATCCTGCTGCGGGTCGTCAGCCCGGGCGGCGACGGGCTCGCGGCCGAGGCCATGGCGCGGGCGGTGGAGAAGGCGGCCGAGAAGAAGCCGGTCGTCGTGTCCATGGGCAACGTCGCGGCGTCGGGCGGCTACCTGATCGCCAGCGTCGAGGATGTGCCCATCGTAGCCTCCGCGCTGACCGTGACCGGCTCCATCGGGGTCTTCGCCATCAAGCCCGTCATCAGGACGCTCACCGACAGGCTCGGCCTCCCCGTGACCGAGCTGCGCCGCGGCCACCGGGCCGGAATCTTGAGCCCGAACCGGCTGTGGACCGTCGACGAGCAGGACGCCCTGAAGGACAAGCTCGGCCACTTCTACCGCGGCTTCGTGGCGCGGGTGGTCAAGGCGCGCGGAAAGAGCGAGGGCGCGATCGAGCCGATCTGCCGAGGGCGCATCTGGGCCGGCGCCGACGCTCGGAGCAACGGCCTCGTCGACGGCATCGGCGGCGTCTCCGAGGCCATCGCGACGCTCTCCGAGAAGGTGGGCCTCGATCCGGACGAGCCGGCCGAGCTGGTACGGGTCGGCGCGGCGCCGGGCCTGCTCGGGCGCATGTTCGGCGGAAAGCAGGCCGCTCTGGAGACCGGCGAAGACGCCGCCGCGGCGGTCGCCTGGGCCCGCCCGCTCGTGGAGCTCACCGGCATCGGAGGAGCAGCCTTCGCGATGATGGTGAAGCACGGAGAGGTGCTGGCCTGGCTGCCGGCCGGCGTCGGCGGGGCCCATTGAAGCCCGGGCTCGCGCTGGTCCTCCTTGCGGCGGTCATCGGTCTCCTGACCGGCGTCGCAGCGGCATTCGTGGAGCGCTTCTTCTCGGTGCTCCTGCTCGACGCGCTCCTGGTGGGCATCCTGGGCGGCTCCGCGCTGCTCTTTCTGGGCCTGCTGCTACACGCTCCCGCTCGAGTGGTGGCCGTGTGCTGCCTGTTGCTGGGGCTGGGAGGCGCCGCCGGACACCGCGCCGGCGACTACCACTACACCCTGCGCTCGTTGGGGCTGACCGAGGCGGACCCCGGCCTGGGCGGGCTCACGGGGGCCGAGCTGGAGGAGACCTTCCCCGCTGACCTCGTCCGGCGGGCCCGCGCGCAGGTCGAGGAGGCCTACCAGCAGCGCCTCTTCGCCGAGACCGGTCGCCGCGGCTTGCTGGGGCACGTCATGATGCGCACCCGCGAAGGCGTGATCCTCGCCGGGGCCGGCCACGCCCACCTGCGCGCGCCGCTGCCGCCCGTGGCGGTCGTGCTCGGGTGGCTCCTGAGCTTCGCGGCCAGCATGCTGCTGGGGTGGCTGGTCTTACGCCGCCTCGCCTGGGTCCCGCGCTGCGAGGGGTGCGGGCGTCTCGTCGGTGTGGGTGAGGACGGTGAGCCCTCGGCCTGTGCGAGCTGTCACTCGAGCGAGGGCTCGTCGGGGGAGACCAGCACGGCCTGACTGCTCGGCTGCTCGTCGGCCTGAGGCCGCTCGTTCTCGGGGCGCAGGTTCACGCCCATCACCTCGAGCAGGAGGGCGAGCACTATCAGCAACCCGCAGGCGTAGGCGAAGATGCGCGACCAGGGCGCGGGCGGCGGCTCGGGCTCGTGATGGGGGGCCGGCGTGTCGGTCCCAGGGGCGGGCGGCGGCTCGTCGCAGGGCTCGAGGAAGTAGGTCGGGAGGCGGACCTCCTCGGGGGCGTCGGCCGGGGTCTCGATGATGCTCGCGACGAGCATGCCGAGCTCCTTGCTGACCGCCTTCGGGTCGTACTCGGGGAGGTCTCTGCGGGCCACCTCGAGGAGCTCCTCCCTGAAGGAGCGAGCGTCCGAGTGGCGCCTGGAGGCGTTCCTGTTCAGGGCCCTGCGGATCGTGCGTTGCAGCCTGGGGGCGAGCAGGTCGAACTCGTCGGAGTAGCGCATGTCGCCGAGCTGGATCTGGCGAAGCACGCGGGTCGGGTCGCGCTCGGGGAAGAGCATCTCGCCGGTGAAGACCTCGTGGGCCACGACGCCGAGGGAGTAGAGGTCGGTCCGCGGGTCGAGGGGCCTCCCTGCGGCCTGCTCCGGGCTCATGTACTGCACCTTGCCCTTGATGGTGCCGATGTCGGTCAGCCCGGTCTCGCCCATGATCTTGGCGATGCCGAAGTCGATGAGGCGCACGTCGCCGTCGGTGGTGAGCAGCACGTTCTGGGGGCTCACGTCGCGGTGGATGATCTCCTTGATCTCCTGCCCTTCGCAGGCGAAGCGGTGGGCGTGGCGAAGGCCCTGGAGGACCTCGGTCAGGATCAAGAGCCCGGTGGCGGTGGTGAGGGTGAGCCCCTCTCTGTTCAGGCGCTCGAGCACGCGCCTGAGGTTCAGGGCGCGGTGGTAGTCCATCGCCATGTAGTAGACGCCGCCAATCTCCCCGAAGTCGAAGGGGCTGACGATGTTCTCGTGGCGGAGCTGGGCGGCGAGCTCGCACTCCTTCAGGAACATCTGCACGAAGGAGTGCTCCTGGGCGAGGTGGGGGTGCAGGATCTTCAAGGCGGAGAGCTTGCGCACCCCGTCGTTTGTCTTCATCTCGGCGCGGTAGACCGTGGCCATTCCCCCCGTGCCGATGCGCTCGATCACCTTGTAGGGGCCGAGGTTCTTGATCTCCTGCTGGGCCACGGGTCGCCTCCGCGCTCTGGTGCACGCTGATGTTCGCCGGAGCTGGCCCCCGGTCAACTATTCCGCGGGGGGGGGTTGTAGGCTGGGGCGCTCGCCGCCGGCTCCCGGTTTGCGTGCTGCGCGCTCCCATCTCGTGGAGACAATGCTTTTCGTCTTAGGGGCTTGCGCGATTGTTCGAGATGCTCTAGGGTCCGCCCACCTGTGCAGACCGTCCTTGGGTCGCATCCCTCAGGGAGACGCGAAGAAATGACCAAGTCACAGTTGATCGAGGCCGTGGCCGCGCGCGCGGGTATCTCCCGCGACCGGGCCGCGCTGGTAGTCAACACCGTCATCACCGCCATGATCGACGCGATGCGCGAGGAGCGCCGCATCGAGATTCGGAACTTCGGAAACTTCACGGTCAAGCACTACGACGGCTACACCGGCCGCAACCCCCGCTCCGGCGACCGCGTCCCCGTCCCGCCGAAACGCCTCCCCTTCTTCAAGGCCGGCCTGGAGATCAGGCGGCGCCTCAATCCCGAGGACTGACCCGCTCCCAGAGCTGGGCGACCGGGTCGGCCGCGCGCAGGCGGAACGCCTTCGGCGGCGCGTTGGGGGGAAAGACCGGGGCAGGTGCGAGGACGAAGGGCAGGCCGGTCTCCAGGTAGATCTCCTCGGTGCGACCTCCCATGCGGGGGTCCGCGCGGCGTTGGCGCAACAGCTCGATGCGGGCGGCCTCCTCCGCGTCGAGGTTGCCGCGCCCGTCGAAGTGAACGCTGACGCGCGGCCACAGGCGCCAGATCAGGTAGGAGCCGTGCAGGGCGCTCAGGTTGAAGACGCCGCCCTCGGCGCCCGTGGCCTCGAGGTGATCGGCCACGCCTACCGGGTAGAGCCCGGGGACGAGGTCCTCCTGCCAGGCGGAGACGGCTGCGCGCAGCCCTCCGGAGAAGCCCGCGCGGTAGAGGTGGGCTCCGAAGACGAGGAGCAGGCCGCAGGCAACGGCGGCCGCTGCCAGGCGAGGAGTGAGGGGGCGCGAGGGCCGGGTCTCGGCGTCGCGCAGGCACGCGATCAAGGCCAGCAGCCCCGGTAGTGCGAGCAGGACGTAGGGCACGAAGCGGACGCTGCGCATGGACAGGATGCAGGCGGCGAAGGCGAGGGCGACCGCGGGCAGGTCCTTCATGGCGCGGGAGGCGTCGAGGCCTCGTCGCCAGAGCAGCGCAAGGCTGAGACCGGCCAGCGCGAGGGCCGTCACGTAGGGCAGGGCGCCCATCAGGAGGTGGTGTCCGCGCACGAAGAGGTCGGCCGCGGGCGCGTCGAAGTAGGCTGCTGGCGGCTGCCATTCGTGGAAGAGCGCTCGGGTTGCAGACTCCATGCGCAGCGCCGTGTAGGTGCCTTTCAGGTATCCCGGGCTGAGGGACGCCGCGACGGCCGACGCGACGAGCAAGCCCGCCGCGCGCAAACGGGTACCCGGCTCGCCGCCGCTGCGGGCGAGGGTGCCCGCGGTAGAGGCGAAGAGCAGCGCGAGGGCGATTGTGCCGCCGCCGGCGTGCAGGTTCGCGAGCAGGGTCATGCCCGCTACCGCCGCCACGCTCGCCAGCCAGCGCCGCTTGCGCCCGGGTTCGAGGAGCACGGGCAGCAGGAGCCCCACCAGCGCGATGGTGACCACGTGGGGCCGGATGCGGATGCGATCTGCGTAGACGAAGAGGAAGACGCCGCAGAGCAAGGCTGCCAGCGCCGGTCCCCAGCCTCGCCCGCGGGCGAGGCCGCGGCCCCACGCCCAAACCGCGATCCCGCCGATCACGCCGTGCAGCCAACGCAGACCCGTTAGCCCGAGGTAGGGCTCGAGCCAGCCGAGCGCGACCTCGTAGAGCCACTGGAAGGTCGTCCAGGCTCGCGGCGGCTGCAGGGCCTGGAAGGGGTCCATGTCGCCGACGTAGCCTACGTCGATGATGTGACGCCCGACGGTGGTGTGCCAGAAGAGGTCCGCCGATCCGAGGGGTGGCGACAGCAATGGGACGCAGGCTGCCGCCAGCAGGACGAGGCCGACCTCGCCGAGGAGCTTCGGTTGGGCCGACGGGGGGCTGGAGGTGGACTCTGGCATCGGCGGGGTCATGTTAACCCCACCCGCGGGGGCGCACAGAAAACCAGGGCTCCGGCGACCGGCTCGGGCTGAGCGCTACCGGCTCCCGGCTACCCGTTCTTGCTGGCAAACTCGCGCATGAAAGCGGCGAGGGTCTCGGTCCCCTCGACGGGCATGCTGTTGTAGACGGAGGCACGGCAGCCGCCCACGGAGCGGTGTCCCTTGAGGCCGATCATGCCCTCTTCGAGGGCCTCGGCGACGAACTTCTTCTCCAGGTCCTCGGTCGGCAGCCTGAAGACGATGTTCATCTTCGAGCGGCTCGCCTCCTCCACCGGGCACCGGTAGAAGTCGCCAAGCTCGGAGATGACGCCGTAGATCATGTTGGCGCGCGTGTCGGCGAGCCTCTCCATGGCCGGCAGGCCGCCCTGCTCCTTGACCCACGTCAGCACGCTGTTGAGCGCCCAGACCGCGAACGACGGCGGCGTGTTGTAGAGCGAGTCCTTCTTCGCGTGGATCTTGTAGTTCCAGTAAGCCGTCTTCTCCCAGGTGCAGCGCTCGAGCACGTCCTCGCGCATGATCACCACGGCCACACCCGCGGGCCCCAGGTTCTTCTGGGCGCCGGCGTAGATGATGCCGAACTTCTCGATGGGCAGGCGGCGGCTCAGGATGTCGCTCGACATGTCGGCCACCAGCGGCAGGTCGGTGTCCGGCCACTCGTGGTACTGGATGCCGCCGATGGTCTCGTTCGAGGTCACGTGCAGGTAGGCCGAGTCCGGGCTCGTCTTGAGCTCGGCCGGCTTCGGCATCCGCGTGAAGTTTTGATCCGATCCGTCCCAGATCACGTTGACCTTGCCGAGCGCCGACGCGTCCGCGTGGGCCTTCTTGGCCCAGGACCCGGTCAGCGTGAAGTCGCACTGCCCGTCCGGGTAGACGAGGTTCAGCGGGATCATCGAGAACTGCATCGTGGCCCCGCCCTGGATGAAGAGCACCTTGTGGCTCTCCGGCAGGTCGAGCAGCTCCCTGACCATCTGCATCGCCCCCATGTGGATCTCGTCGTACTCCTTGCTGCGGTGGCTCGTCTCGACCATCGAGAGCCCCGCTCCCTTGTAGTCGACGAGCTCTCCCTGCATGCGCTCGAGCACCTCGAGGGGAAGTGTTGCTGGCCCAGCGTAGAAGTTGAATTTCCGGCCCACTGCGCGCTCCTCCATGAGTGGCGGTTTCGGTCCTGCTGAGGCGCGGACGCTACCCCATCGCGCAGGCCCCAACAAGGCGTTTCGCTTGCGAAACGCCCCGCGTAGAGGTGTTTCGCTTGCGAAACGCCTGCCCCGCTCACCAGCCGCCGGACCGTTCTCGCCACCTGAGCAGCTCGCTCCCTCGGTCGGTCCGCATGTCGGACCGTTCTCGCCACCCAAGCGCCTTGCCTCGGCGCACGGTCCCCATGCCGGACCCTTCTCGCACCCTGGGCGTCTCGCTCCCGATCTCGGTCCCTCCCGACACCCCTCCGTCGATCGGCCGACAAACCGAGATCCACGGAGGACGTCATGGACATCGCGCACCTGACCATCAGCACCCGCGGCCGCTTCCCCCTCTTCGACGACCCGTCAGCCTGCCGCCGCGCCCTCCACCGCCTCACCACCTGCCGCTCCGCCGGCCTCGTGCTCTTCGCCCTCGCCGACGACCACGCCCACCTCGTGACCCTGGAGCATCGCACCTCCGCCGCCCGCGCCGCAGCCCGCATCCGCCAATCCCTCGGCGCCTGCGCAGGCGTGCCCCTCGATCCTCCCTACGTCCGCCCCGTCGAAACCCGCCGCCACTTGCTGTGGCTCCTCGAGTACCTGCTGCTGCAGCCCAGCAGGCACGGCCTCCCCGGCCACGCGGCCCTCTGGGAGGGCTCTTGCGCACGAGACCTCCTCAGCGCCCGTGCGCTCCCGGGCCTGCGTCTGCGCATCCACCGCGTCCTCCCCCGCCTCCGCCTGCGCCGCATCCACGAGATCCTCGGCCTCCCAGCCTCCGACCCCCTCCGCCCTGCCGACAACGACCTCGCCCGCGCCCTCGGCCCGGCCCGCGTTGCGGCCGCCGCAGCTGCCGCCGCTGCCGCCGACCCTCAGCTTCGCGGCCGAAGGCTCCCCGAGGTGCTCGCACGCGCAGCTGCGGCCCAGGTCGCGGTCGCCTCGGGCATCTCGCTCAAGGATGTGGCCTGGGCTCTTCAAGTCGACGTCCGCTCGGTCCGCCGCCTCCTCCTCCGCCCCGCCAACGCCCGGGCCCAGGAGGCCACGAGGAGATGCCTCGCGCTCGAGGAGGTCGTCGGCCGTAGCTCGGCATCATGCGTGGAACGGAGCTCCCATCCTCGGTCGACAAGGGTGGCGTGACACCTCCGAGGCACATCGAGCCGGGCGCCTACTACCTCCTGACTCGCAACACCACGCAGCGGCAGTTCTGGCTGAAGCCGTGTGCCATGGTCCTCCAGGTCTTCGCCTACTGCCTCGCATACGGGGCTGCCCGACACTCGATCGACATCCTCGCGGTGTGTGTGCTCTCGAGCCACTATCACCTGGTGATCTTCGACCCGACGGGTCAGCTCCCGCGCTTCCTGCACTTGCTGAACCAGTTCGTCGCCAAGTGCCTCAACGTGCACTGGAGGAGACGGGAAAACCTCTTCGACAACCGAAAGACGTCGGTCCAGCGGCTTGGGAGCGAAGAGGATGTCCTGAGGTTCGTGGTCTACTGCGCACTGAACCCGGTGAGCGCCGGAGTCGTTCCGAGGTCGAAGATGTGGCCGGGCCTGGTCAGCAAGCCCGACGACCTACTCGCCCCGCCCCGCCGCTTCCGCCGGCCGCCGGTGTACTTCCCGGAACGGAGCGACCTCCCCGAGGAGGTTGAGCTGAAGATCTCGAAGCCGCCCTGCTTCGGCGGGCAAACGGCGAGGGAGTACCGAGACCGCTTCCGTTCACTCCTGACCGAGCTCGAGCAAGAGGAGCAGCACCGCAGGGCCACGGAGGGCATGCCGTTCACGGGTGCCGCGGCGGCGAAGAAGGCACACCCAAGCAAGCGGGCGAAGCAGGCGCGGAGCATAGCCATCAACCCCAGGGTCGCTGCCTCGTGCAAAGAGATCCGCCGCCGCATGCTCCAACGCACCCGTGACTTTCGCCGAGCCTACTTCGAAGCACTCAAGACCTGGAGCGGAGGCGACCACAGCGTTGAGTTCCCCGCGGGAACGTGGTGGATGCGCGTCCACCACGGCGCCGCCTGCGCTTGCTCGAACGAAGGCTCCCGTGCGCCTCCCTAGGCGAGGATAGCTCTCCGCTCGTCCCCCTCCAGCTCGGCTTCTCCGGAAGCCGCCGCATCGCTGCGTCCGCACTCAGTATTCACCCTCGGATCCG
>CAZQPP010000271.1:0-11153 GCA_964594295.1 uncultured Myxococcales bacterium
CGGCCGTGTGCCCTGACGACGCCTCGGGATGTGCGGTGCTCGAGTGTGTGTCGGCGGCTCACGACGCCTACCGCTGCGAGGGCACGCCGCGCCCCGCGGGCACCGTCTGCTCGGACGGGAACCTCTGCACGAGCGGGGACGTCTGCGACGGCGCCGGTGCCTGCGCGGGAGGCGAGGTGGCGGCCGACTGTTGCCACGCGGACACGGACTGCGAGGACCTGAACCCCTGCACCACGGATCTCTGCGCCCCGGCGTCGGCCAGGTGCCTCAACGAGCCGGTCGAGAGCGGCGTGCCCTGCGACGCGGACGGCGACGGCTGCACCCAGGACGATCGTTGCTCCGCGGGGATCTGCACGCCCGGGTTGCCGCCGGACTGCGGGCCGAGCGACGACCCGTGCAAGCCGGAGTCCTGCGTCAGCGAGGGGCCGGACTCCTTCCGCTGCGAGGTGCGGACCTTCGCGGTCGGTGATCCCTGCGACGACGGAGACCCCTGCACTACGGGATCGGTGTGCGACCGCTCGGGTGAGTGCAAGGGCTCGGAGCCGAGGGACTGCCAGGCGGAGATAGGCGGCAGCTGCCTCCGCGCCTTCTGCGACCCCCTCGACGGAGGTTGCGTCGCCGTGCAGGCCGACGACGGCACCACCTGCGACGACGGTGAGGCCCGCACGCTCGACGACCGCTGCGTGGCCGGGAGCTGCACGGGAGGGCGCGACGTCTGCGTCGCCGAGAGGATCAGCACCGACGGCGGAGCGACCGCGTCCGTACGCGTGTCCTCGCTCGGGGGCGGGCGCTACGTGACGCTCTGGCAAGACGACGAGGAGCACATCCTCGCGCGCCTCCGCCGCACCGCTGACGACGGGAGCCGGGAGGACGAGGAGGACCCCTTCGCGGTAGAGGCGAGCGTGTCCTTCAACACCCGGGTCGCCGTGGACTCGGCCGGCCGACACCTCGTCGCGGTGCGAGGGTCCATCTACGTCTACCTCCGCCTCTACGACCGCGTGGGGCGTGTCCTCGCTCAGCGGCACTTCCTCCTCCCCGCACCCGAGAGACATGCCTCGCCCGGAAACGGGGAGCCCGGAACCGTCATCCCCCTCGCCTTCGCCGACGGGCGCTGGGGGCTCCTGAGCGCCTACGGCTCCCGGGAGCTGGTCAAGACCGTGCTCGTGCTGCTCGACGACGAGCTGACGCCCAGCGAGCCAACGGGCCTCGGCCTCGACTACGCGCAGGGCCGCTCGGACTACATGGACGCGGTCGTCTCCTCCGACGGGCAGAGCTTCTGGGTGCTCGCCGTGACGAGCAGCAGGGACGTGCAGGTCCGCCGCTTCGCGCAGGACGGGACGCAGCTCTCGGACACCTACACCCCGGGCCCCTCGCAGGTCGTCAAGGGCACGGGCATCGCCGCGCTCCCGGGCAACAACGTCGTGGCCGTGTGGGCGCACTGCAGCACCTACAACAACGAGCCCTGCCCGCACCAGGTGTCGGGTGCCGTCATCGGCAGCGACGGGAGACAGAGGCACTACGTCCCGATCCCGAAGCCCCCGAGCGGTGCCAAGCAGACCTGGCCCCGGGTCGACTCCTTCGGCGACGGCTCCTTCGTCATCGTCTACCAGGCCGACCACCAGGACGGGGACGACTTCGGCGTCGTCGCGAGGCACTACAGCGCCACGGCGCAGGATCTCTCCGAGCGCCAGGTGAACGTGGACTGGACGGGGGCGCAGATGGGGCCCGACGTCGCCGTGCTCTCGGATACGGACTACGTGGTGGCCTTCCGCGACGCCGCCGGTGAGGTGTGGACGCGCCGCTTCCGCCGGGACGGCAGCTCCTGGACCGGCCGGATCGAGAGGGCGGCCGACGACCTGAGCGGGCTCGATCAGCGCATGCCCTCGGCCGGCGTGACCAAGACCGGCGAGGTGCTGGTGGCCTGGCAGGGCCCAAGCGTGCACGGCGGAGACGACGACATCGTCGCCCGCCTCTTCGACGCCGACGGGGTGCCGAGGGGAGAGGCGATGAACCTCAGCGGCAACGACGACGTGCGCCAGGCACACCCCTCGGTGGCCGGCCACGACGACGGCTTCGTCGTTGTCTGGGACGAGCGGAGCGGCCGGCACAGCCCGAGGACCAAGGCCTTGCGCCTCGACGCTCGAGGCGATGTCGTGCAAGGCCCCTTCGACGTGCAGGTCTCCGACTACCCGGTCGAGCGCCGCTCCCACGTCGACGCGCGCCCCGACGGGTCCTTCGTCGTCGCCTGGGTGGCTCACGCGAGCGGCAACCCGCATTGCGAGGCTCAGGCCTACACCGCCCTGGGCGGGGGACTCGGTGCCGGTGGGGTCGTCGCACCCCCACACGAGGCCGGCTTCCAGGGCAGCGTGCGAGTGGCGGCGCACCCGACGCGGGGTTCCGAGCTCCTCGTGGCCTACGACTTCTCCTACGGGGGCCGTCAGACTCTGAGGTTGGCACGCTACAACCACGAGCCGAGGATGCTCGGCGACTACGCCTCCCTCGGCTCGGTCTTCGGCTCCGGCTTCTCCGTCGACGTCTCGGAGACGGGCAGGGTCGCCGCCTGCTGGGTAGCCGAGGACGCCACCGTCGACTTGTACTGCCAGATCCTCGACTACGACAGCCTCACGCCCGTCGGAGACCGATTCGCGGCGCCCGGGCCCCCGGAGTCGAACCAGAGACAACCGCGGGTCGCGTGGATGCACGACGGGAACGTCATCGCGGCCTGGACCGACAGCCGCGCCGACGGCGACGGCACCTCGATCCTCGTGCGCTCCTTCAACGGCGAAGGCGAGCCGCGGGATCCCCGGCGCGTGGCCAACCGCACCTGGGCGGGCGACCAGAGCCTCGGATTCCTGGTGTCGGTGGGGCTGAACCGGTTGTGGCTGGGCTGGACCGACAACAACGACGGCGCCCGCGTCCGGTACAGGGCGCTCCAGAGGTTCTAGGTTCGCCGGAGCCGCCTTGAGCCCGCAACCGGCAGCGGTTAGTTTCGCCGCTGCCCCGGCGTTGTCCGCTGGGAAAGGAGCCCCACTCGGTGCGACGCTGGCTGCCCAAGATAGCGCTTGCGCTCGTCGCCTTCCTCCTGCCGCTGATCGTCTTGGAGATGATGGCGCGCTCCCGCCTCGAGGAGCTCGCGCCGATCCGCATCCGGGACGACGTCTACGTGAACCCCCTGCCCCTCGTGACGGGCCTCGACCCGCCGAAGTGGCCGGACCTGCCCGAGGGTGAGCGCCTGAGAGAGGCCAAGGCCGAAGGCGAGCTCCGCGTCGCCGTCTTCGGGGAGTCGAGCGTGGACGGCAAGCCCCTGGACTTCTGGGCCTCCGCCCCGACCGTGCTCCACGACCTCCTCTCGACCGCGCTCGCAGACCGAAAGATCACCGTGATCAACATGGGCCGCGCCGGCTCGGTCAGCGCGAACACCTACTACTACCTGCTCTTCACGCGCCGCTTCGACCCCGACGTCGTGATCTTCTACATGGGCGGCAACGACGACGAGTACCTCGGCGGCGAGCAGTGCGCCGTCGTCCGCCACCCTGTCTCGCACTGGGCCTGGCGCGCTCTGGTGGAGCGCTCGTGGCTGCTCTGGTCCATCCGCGTGCTCGGGCCCGTGTGGGGCGTGAAGGGGCCCGGCTCGGGTGGAGGCGGTGAGTTCCACGGCTATGACAAGCCGTGCAGAGGCTTTGCATTCGGCCGCTGGACGAAGATCCTGGCCGAGATCGCCGCGGACACGGCCTCAACCGTCGTGATCACGAGCCACGTGCGAAACGCCGGCCTCGCCTTCGAGCCCTACAAGAACTCCCGCTGGGGCGAGCGCCGCAAGATGGACAAGGAGACCATGCCCGAGCCCTACCGCAAGCTCGTGACCTGCCGCCTCGAGCCGGGCTGCGACTACGCGGCCGCCATCGTCCGGGAGGACGCGGCGACCGGCGAGACCGAGAGCGGCATGAGCCCGCTGGAGGAGAACCGCCAGATGATCTCGCGGCGCGAGGCTGCCTGGCAGGAGGCGGCGCGCGAGACCGGGGCGGCCTACATCGACTTCCTCACGCCGCTCCGAAAGATCTCCCCCGGGGGAATCCTGGGCACCGCCTGGTTCGCCGACGAGATCCACCTGACCCTCGAGGGTTATCACTTCCTCGCCCAGCACTGGTTCGTGCACCTGATGGGAGCCTGGAAGCCGGACGCGCGTCCGCCGGCTCCGCGCCTCCCGTCGGCTGAAGAGACGGCGCGATACCGCCGAGAGACCATGACCGGCGGCATGGAGGTCGTGATGTCCTACCTGCTGAGGGGGCTGTGGCTCACCGCGATCCCCGGCCTCGAGCAGGCGACGACCGTCTGCCCCGGGGGGCGCTGCGACGCTGACCCCACGCTCGTCCTTGGCTGGATGCGACGCCAGCTCGGCGTCGACCCGGGCTTGCCGCCGGAGCTCGCGCCGAAGCTCGAGACCTTCAACGCCTACGAGTGGCTCCCGCGCTGGAAGCGCCAGAAGAAGGAGCAGGACGAGGAGGACGCGAAGAAGGGGCAGGAGGGGGAGTAGGAGGGCTCCTCACTCACCGCCGAGGTCCAGTCCAGCCGGGTTGCCGTATGAGGTGGCCTCGAAGAAGCCGTACTGCGTCAGACCGAAGGGCGCGCTGCCGGTGATGCGGTGGGGTCCTGCGTCGACCTCGAGGTAGCCGAACTCGAAGCCGGTGGAGGCGATGGGGGTGAAGGTGCCGCTCACCGAGCTTCCGTCCATGTCCGTCGTCGAGCCGGTCGGGCGCACGATGGTCACCCAGTCCTCGTTGTAGCCGGCGGGCACGAGGAAGGGGTAGTCGTCCCGGTACTGGCTGACCGCGACGGCCATGATCTGGGCTGGGTCGCCTGTGTCGTCGCTCACGCACTCCATGCTCGAGAGGTACTGCGCGATCTGGATTGGCCCCGAGCCCTTGATGTGGAAGCTCTTGTCGGTGGCGACCTGGATGAAGTCCCCCCTCTTGGCGAGGATCGCGCCGTGGAGGCCGAATATGGCCGGCTCCGTGGTCAGCTTCACGCCGTCCGAGCCCGCCTGCACCCGGTACGTGTCCAGGTCCACGTCGCCGCGCGGAGGCGCCTTGACCACGAGGTACTCGTCGCTCCACGCCGAGAGGGGCCAGAGCTGCTCCTCGAGGTGCTCGAGGCAGCAGCCGCAGTCCTTCTGCTCATCGGGTGGCATGACTACCGGGCAGAGGCTCTTCCGGGCCTCCTCCGGGCAGATGGCGGGCCCCTCGTGACCGGCGAAGACAGCGATCCTCTTGTCGGCCGACACGAACGAGCCGCTCATGTCGTTCTCGAAGTCCAGGGTCTTGCTGATGCGAGCTTGTAGTTGTGGGGCACTCCTGGCGCGAGGGGAGCGCCGTTGGGGATGACGGGGTTGCTCTCGGAGCTGAGCTGGACCGTGACGCTGGTCTCGCCCTCCTCGACGGCGATGACGGTGAAGTAGCCGAGGAGCGCCGGGTAGACCTCGAAGGGGAGCTTCGCCTGGGACTCCCACCCCAAGATGACGTACTCCGTGCCCAGGAGGTCGGCCGGGAGCAGGAGGGACGAGTCGTTGGAGTAGGTGTTGCCGTAGTCCTTCGGGTTGAACTGGGTCGCGACCACCGGGCCGCTGCTCAGGATGCGCACCGAACGGTCGAAGATCCCGGCTCCCTCGAGGTCCATGCGCGGCATCTCAAACTCGCGGACCTGACCGGGCTCGATGGTCTCCTCGCCGAAGGGGAGCGTGATGCCGGTGGCCTTGGTGGAGAAGGTCACGACGACCGGGAAGTCCCCCGGGTTGGACAGGGCCACCGAGTGCGGGGCCACGGCCGGAGGCGTGTGGTCGGTCATGATGGTCGCCTTGGTGGACTGGTCGAGGTCCACCGACCAGTACTCGCAGCCGACCGACGAGTAGGTGAACTTCGGGTCCGAGCGGCAGCCCGAGAGGCAGCGGCCGGCGGTGCAGGTGTGGCCTTCGCCGCAGGGCTGAGGTTGCCCCCACTCGCCCTCGGGCGTGCACTGCTGGCGGTTCTTCTGGTCGGCGCAGCGCGCCTGACCGGGGGCGCAGTCGGTGACCTTGCACTCACCGAGCACGCAGAGCTCTCCCGCTTCGCATTTGACCGGCTCGTAGGCGCTACCCGCCTCGTTGCAGCGCCGCTTCGCGTTGGCGGAAAAGCAGCCGTCGATCGTCTTGGGCGTGCAGGGCTCCGGCGTGAGGCAGCGCCCGTCGAAGCAGAGCTGCCCCGACCGGCAGGCCTGGCTCACGGTCCACGCGCCGTCCTGGCAGATGGCGGCCTCGGTGGCGGTGAGGCACCTCAGCGCCCCCTGCTCGCACGGGCCTTCGTCCGGGGCGGTGCTGTCGCCCTGGCCGCTCTCCGGAGCGGCGTCACCGGGCTGGGAGCCGGAGGGTGAGCCGGCCGGGGAGCCGGAGCCGTCCGACGAGCTGCACGAGAGCTGCGCGCCGGCGAAGAGGAGGGCGACGGCCAAGAAGGAAGCGCGCCTTGGGTTCAACATGTTCGGGCCTCAGAAGGGGCAGGCGGCCGGGTCGCACTCGCCGCTCCGGGGCACGGCGGTGCCGGCGCCGACGGCGTACCAGGGCAGGTACTCGTCGGGGAAGCCGTTGACGAGGTAGGGGGACCAGCCGTCGGGCAGCCAGTAGGGGTGGTGCAAGAAGAAGTCCCAGAGCGAGAAGAACTCGCTCATTCCCGGCGGCGGGTCGAGGGGAGGCTTGCCGTGGCTGCAGTTGTGGATGCACTCGACGAAGAAGTGGCCGTCTGCGACGAGGTGCTGCTCGAGGGCGCGTGAGGCCTGCTCGAAGTTGAGCGTGATGCAGCTGTCGCGGGGCCCTCCCCAGAGCACGACCGCCGGCATCTTGCGCTCTTGGGGCGGGGACCAGGGGCTGACGACCGAGTTGACCACCCAGCCCCCTCCCCCGACGCCTCCCGAGAGCGAGAGGAAGGATGCGAGGTGCTCGGCCCGGGCCGCAGCGAGCTGCACCGTGAAGACGCCGCCGGCGCTGACCCCGACCGTGCTCACGCACTCCTTGTCGACGGAGTGCTGCTTGGAGACGCAGGCGAGCATGTCGTCGAAGAAGAGGTACTCCTCCTCGAAGCGGCTCTGGGGGATGAAGGTCAGGAAGGGCCAGGGCAGCTCGAGCTTCTTCCCGCGAATGTCCCCGGGGATCCAGCTCCAGTCGGGCAGCTCCCAGTAGATGTCGTAGAGGGACTCGGGGATGATCCCGATGAAGCGCTGCTCGTCCACCGCAGCTTGGATCTCGCCCTCCTCGAGGAAGCTCTCGGGCTTGGACTTGAGCCAGTGCCACATGAACAGGACCGGGAGGACCTCGTCTGGGGCCGGCTCGGAGGGCATCACCAGCATGAAGCGCCGCTCCTTGCCGCTGGTCGTGATGGTGTTGAAGCCAGGCTGGAGCGCCGGGCACTCTCCGCCGCTGTACTCGGGCGGGTCGGCTGCGAGCAGGGCGCCCTCGGGCGGCTCCACGCCGCAGGCCGCCCTCGAGAGCCACTCCTCGGCCTCCGGCGGGATGTCCGGTTGGGGCGGGCCTTCGTCGGGCGGGCCGGGATCGGGGGCGCCCGGATCGGGCTGCTTGGAGCCGGGATCCGCCGCGGACGAGGTGTCTGGTGGCTCGCTCATGCCCGGGTCGGCGACCCCTTCGCCGCCGTCCTCTCCGGTTGCCACGCCAGCGTCTCTGTTGGCGAGGGCCAGCTCGGGCCCCTGATCGGAGCCCTCTGCGGCGCCGGTGTCCACCGCTGGCGCGGCCAGGGCGTCGGCCTCACCTCCGGCGCCCGAGCGCTGCTCTCCCTCGATCGAGCAGCCCCACGACAGGGCCGCAGCCAGTATCGCCACGTGCCACCCTTTCATCCGGCGATCCTCCACCTTGCGTGGGAGTAAACACTATGTTTACCTACCCGTGACCGGAGGTCAAGCCCGAAGGCACCAGGATGCGAGCCAGCGATCCAACAAACGGCATTGCGAGCACGCCGACGCGCACGCGGCTGGTAGACGGCACGGCGCGCGCCGCGTCGAAGCACGGGCTGCGCTCCATGACGGTGGAGCACATCTTGGAGGAGGCCTCCCTGTCGCGGCGGACCTTCTACCAGCACTTCCGGAGCAAGGAGGACGCGACCCTCGCCCTCTACGAGGAGGTGGTCAACAACCTCGTTCGCTCCATTCGCGAGGCCGTCGAGGCGACCGAGGAGCCCCTGCGCCGGCTCTTCGCGGGCATCGACGCATACCTCGACTTCCAGGAAGGGGGCGGAGTCCTCGTGACCCTGCTCCAGGCCGAGGCGGCGAACCCCGCCTCGTTGCTCTCCGGGCTCCGCGAGCGCACCTTCGACGAGCTGAGCGCGCTGGTGGACGCGGAGGTCCGCCGAGAGCTCGACAAGGCCGTCGAGCCGCTCCTCTACAGAGCCCTCTTCCTTGCGCTCGAGGGCCTCGTCATCCACCTCCGGCAGGGAGGTGCCCTGACACCCGAGGACCGTGCGCGGGCCTCGGCGACCACCAAGCAGCTCTTCGCGCAGCTCCTGGCAGGTGCCGCGGCCGGGTGAGCTGGGGCTGCGCCGAGGCTCAGCCTTCGCTTCGCAGGAAGCCCACGAGCATCCGGACCACCTCGTCGAGGAGCGCAGCCCTGTCGAGGCTCGGCGGGGCGTCGTGCACGAGCCAGCGCGTGAGTTGGGCCGTGTTTTGAGCGAGCACAGCCGCCATGGCGGCGTGGTCGCCCCGGCGGACGTCGGGGCGCGACGCGAGCAAGGCGATCAACGCCTGCGCCTCGTCGTCGCGGTCGTGGAGCTTGTGCTGCTCGTCAGCGACAGGCGACTCCAGCAGCACGGCAGCTGAGAGCGCCTTTGTCAGCGCGGAGTCTGATTCGTGGAGGGCCACGAGGTCGGTGAGCAGCCGCCGGAGGCCCTGCTCGAGGGTGATCGACAGGTCGGTGAGCTCTCTCAGCGCTTCGCCGACGACCTCGTGGACATCAGCGTGGTGCTTCGCGAGCAGGCTGGCGAGCAGCGAGTCCTTGTTGGCGAAGTACTGGTAGAGGGAGCCGACGGAGACGCCTGCCCGCTCGGCTATCTTGTTGGTGGTCGCGCGCGCGTACCCGAGCTCCGCGAAGACCTGCGCGGCGGCCTGCAGGATCGCCTGCACCATGTCCACCGAGCGCTTCTGCGTAGGCTGTTTCCTGATCCCGTGGTCAGCGGTCGGGATGGGCTCGCGGCGCGGAGCGTCCGCAGAAACGCGAGCCGTGTCTTCGCGCGCGCGCGCCCCAGCCGCAGCCTGCGCCGCTAGCTTCAGCTTGAGTTTCTTCGCCTTTTTCTTCTTCTTCTTGGAGCCCAAGCGCCGCGTTCTCGTGCGAGTAGACAAGTCGAGCAATAGCTCGCATCTTTGGTGTGCGAGCAATTGCTCACTTTGTCAACCAGAAACCTCGACAGACGCCAGAGGAAGCCATGAGCACCCAACGAGAGATGGTCGCAGACCGAGCCGCGTCCGCAGAAGGCCTGCCGAGGCCCCACCGTTGCCCATGGTGGGTGCAGTACATGCTGATAAGCCCCCTCCGCCGCCTGGCCGAGCCGGCGAAGCAGCTCGTCGGCGCTCACGTGAAGCCCGGCATGACGGTCCTGGACCCGGGCTGCGGCTTTGGCTACGTCAGCGTCCCCCTCGCCCGCATGGTCGGGCCTGAAGGCAAGGTGTTGTCCGTCGACATCGAGCCCCGCGCCATAGAGCGGCTGGAGCGCCGCGCCCGGAGAGCGGGTGTCGCCGAGAGGATCGTCGCCCGCCCGTGCCGGCCCCTGGACCTGGGCCTCTCCGACTACGCGGGGCAGGTGGACCTGGTGACGGTGATCCACACCCTGCACGAATTCGAAGACCTGCCCGACTTCCTCGGTCAGGTGGCGACGTTGCTCAAGCCCGAAGGGCGCCTGTGGGTCGTGGAGCCGCCGAAGCACGTCAAGCCCGAGCACTTCGCCGCCGAGCTCGAGTGCTGCCGCCTCGCCGGCTTCACCGAGGTCGAGCACGCACCCCTCGGCGGCGGGCGGATGACGGCCCTGTTGGCGCCACCGGCGGCCTGAGTCGTGGGCCCTGGTGTCGTCCGGGTCCACGACGGAGAGCCCACCGCGCGCGGTTTGAATCTGGAGCGCGATTGGGACACGATCACGCGATGCATTGGCTCTCATTGCTCGCCGGCGCCGCGGTTGGGGTGGCGCTGGCGTATCTGCTCTCCCGCATGGGCAGGGCGGCAAGAGCGCTCATCGACGAGGGCTCCGAAGAGGCCGGTCTGAGCAGGGTCGTGCAGGTCGTGCGCCCCTTGTACGAGGAGGCCCAGCACCCGACCGAGCTCCTCGAGGAGCCGGCCTTCGCGGCACAAGTCGAGCTTGTGGCCGAGTGGAGCACGTCGACCGAGGAGCTGTTGAAGGAAGCATCGGCGGCGGGGCCGGTGGCGACCTTCTTGGCGCTGGCCACGGCGATGCGTCGCGGCGACGCCGACCTCCCCGAGGAGCTGGTGTCCAGGGTGCTCAACGAGCAGCCACCATTCGTCAGGCACCTGCTCCTCAGGGCGATGGACGAGCTGGCCGCGCCGCGGGACGCCGCGCGTGCCGGCGTGGTGCTGCGGTTTGCGGACGAGACCTGGGGCTGGGATCCGATGCCCATGGTGCTCGGCGGGTTCCTGGAGGCGCGCGCCTCGGCCGGCGACCACGTGGACATCGAGGCGCTCCTCGACGAGCTCGGCAGCGAAAAGGCCGAGGCGATCGGTGGCGCGCTGGAGCGGGTGCACGGCGAGCTGGCAGAGGATCTGCGCGAGCGTGTGTCGAGCTGGAGCGCCAGCCGTGTAGACGTGGAGCTGCTCAAGTCGATCGGCCGTGTGCGCGCTGGAGACGAGGTCGCCGCGAGGGCGGCGGGCACGACGACCTACGGTGCCTTCGGGGCTGTCGTGGACGCGGCCGAGGCGTCGCTGCGCCAGAGCCCTGCACGCTCGGTGATGCTCGTGGGCGCGGCCGGTGTCGGAAAGTCGTCGGCCTCGAGTGTGCTGGCCGAGCGGCTCTCGCGGCGCGGGTGGGTGGTCTTCGAGGCCGGGCCGGCGGAGCTGGTCGCCGGCCAGTCCTTCGTAGGCCAGCTCGAGGAGCGGGTAGGCCTCCTCGAGGTCGGCCCGGGCGAGG
>CAZQPP010000272.1:0-11126 GCA_964594295.1 uncultured Myxococcales bacterium
GGTGCTCCTTGGAGATGCCGAAAGGATCCAGCCCGCAGGAGTTGAAGGGGATCTCGAGACGATCCACCCGCTCCCGAGCCTCGGCGGTGGAGAGATTTCTCAGCGAGACCATGGGGGTGAATGATGCCACGGGGGCATGGAGCATGCACACGCCGGCGTGCGGGGGGGCTGTAGCCGGCTGCTCACCCCATGCGCGAGGTGGACGACGGCCTTCATCACGGCTGCAGCGTCACTTGTTGCCGGGGGGGCGCTGCTCGGGGAGGCCGAGGGCGACCCGGAATTGCTCCTCGCTCACCTCGCCCTGGAGCATCTCTTTGAGCTCGCCGGCGCCGTCGAGCAGGTAGACGGCGGGGAGCACCATGATCGAGCGCATCTCGTTGTAGGTGGCTGTCCCTGCCTGGTCGACGTCTACTTGCAGGCGCTCTACCGGTGGGACGTCACGGTCACCGAGGGCGGCCTGGAGGGCGGCAAGGGAGTCGTCGATTCGCTTGCGGGTGCAGTCGCAGGCGTCCTGCTTGCCGACGAAGACAATCTTCGCGACCCCGGCAGCGGGTTTTGCCGCGACCGCGAGCGGGGGCGTAGCCGGGGCCGGCGCCGGCTTCGCGGGTGCGGCGGCCTCCTGCTTGCAGCCGACGAGCAGCGCGAGCAGGGCGAGGGTCACGCTGGGCAACGCGAGGTGGACGAGCAGGGTCTTGTTCATGTCAGACCTCTGTAGGCGAAGAAGACGCCGACGAGCACGATGACCGCGCCGGCGCATCTTCGCAGGATCTCCGTGGCGCGGGTCATTCTTTTGTTCTCGATGAAGATGCGGGCCGCTCCCATGGAGGTGCCGGCCACCAGGATCAGCAGGCTGTGGCCGAGGGCGTAGACGAGCAGCAGGAAGCCGCCGTAGAGGACCGACGCCCCCGAGCCCGCCAGGTAGGTCAGCAGCACGACCAGGATCGGCGCGGCGCACGGGGCCGACACGAGGCCGAAGAGCAGGCCGAGGACCAGGGCGCCGGCCAGGCCGCGGGTGCTCGGCTTCACCTTGTCGGCCAGGGAGGGAATGGGCACTGTCAGGACGGCCATGAGGTGGAGGCCCATGAGCACGCAGACCGCGGCGACGACCCAGCTCCAGGCCTTCGGCACGTCGCCGTACATGGTGCCGGCGAGGGCCGCGATCATGCCCATCGCGGTGAAGGTGATGGAGAGGCCGAGCACGAAGACGAAGGAGAAGCCGAAGGCTCGAAGCAGCCCCGGCTTTTGATCCCGGCGCCCCGCTACGAAGCTCATCATGAGCGGGATCATGACCAGCACGCAGGGGTTAGAGGCCGTGAGCAGACCGCCGAGGAAGACGGCGACTACCGCCAGCCAGGGGTTCGTGTCGAGGTACTGGCCCGCGTTGGTGATGAGCTCGTCGAGCATCGGCGGCTATCCCCCGCTCCGTGTCTCCTCGAGCCACGCGCGGATCTGCTTGGCCTTGGGGAGGCCGCCGGAAGCCTTGACCGTCCCGTCGATGACCAGGGCGGGCGTGAAGGCCACGCCGTAGGACGCGATGTCGGCGATCTTCTCGACCTTCGTGACCTCGGCCTCGGCGCCGGTGTCGGCTACGACCTCCTGCACCAGATCGTAGAGCTTCCGGCACTTGGCGCAGCCGGTGCCCAGGACCTCTATCTTCATGACGACCTCCTCAGAACAGCGCTCCGTAGAGCAGACCCGCGACGGTTGAGAGCAGGACTACCAGGCCCGTGAAGGCCAGGGTCTTCGTGTTGCCGAGCACGCTCCTGATGACCAGCAGGTTCGGCAGGGAGAGGGCAGGTCCCGCGAGGAGCAGCGCGAGAGCGGGGCCCTTGTCCATGCCGGCGTTGAGCAGGCCCTCGAGGATCGGGACTTCGGTGAGCGTGGCGAAGTACATCAGCGCGCCGGCGACCGACGCGAAGAGGTTCGCCCCGACCGAGTTGTCGCCGACCATGGAGGCGACCCACTGCCTCGGGATCACGCCTTCGCCGCCGCCGGGGCCGCCGAGCAGGAAGCCCGCGACCAGCACGCCCGCGAAGAGCAGCGGCATGATCTGCTTGGCGAAGCCCCAGCTCGACTCGTTCCAGTCGCGGAGCTCCTCCTTCTCGAACCAACGCCACACGAAGACGGCCAGGGCCACCGCGAGGGCGGCCGTGATCACCCACCTGAGGGAGTAGAGGCCGGCCCAGATGCCTGCCGTGCCTTCGGCGGGCTTTGCCCAGTTCGCGAAGACCAGGATGCCGATCATGGCCCCGAAGTAGAGCCCCTCCTGCCAGAGCTTTCGGCCCGTGTCTGCGTCGGGCACGAGCACGATGCCGTCGGCCTCCGGGGTGCTCTCAGCGCCGCGGAAGACGAAGTGCATGATGAGGCCGATGACGACGGAGAAGATCACGGCGCCGAGCGCCCTGGCTACGCCCAGCTCGAGGCCGAGCACGCGGGCTGTCAGGATCACGGCCAGGACGTTCACGGCCGGCCCGGAGTAGAGGAAGGCGCTCGCCGGGCCGATGCCAGCGCCGCGCTGGTGGATGCTGGCGAAGAGCGGCAGGACGGTGCAGGAGCACACGGCCAGCACGCTCCCCGAGACCGCCGCCACCGGGTAGGAGACGAGCTTGCGCGCGGAGGGGCCGAGGTACTTCATCACGGCGGCCTGGCTGACGAAGACGCCGATGGCGCCGGCGATGAAGAAGGCCGGCACCAGGCAGAGCAGCACGTGCTCGCGGGCGTACCAGCGCAGGAGCCTCAGCCCTTCTCCGATGGCCGACATGAAGCTCTCGTTGCCCACCGGCAGGTACCAGCAGAGGGCGAAGGCTCCCAGCATGAGGAGCAGCTTTGTGCGCTCTCTCATGAGCAGCTTCGGTGCTCGACCACGGCCCCGGGGAAGTGCCTCTTGCCCAGCCAGAGCGCGACGTTGACCAGCGCGATGAGGACCGGGACCTCGACGAGCGGGCCGATGACCGCTGCGAAGGCGCCGCCGTGGTGGATGCCGAAGGTGGCGACGGCGACGGCGATGGCGAGCTCGAAGTTGTTCGACGCGGCCGTGAAGGACAGGGTGGCCGTCTGCCCGTAGGTTGCGCCGACCTTCTTCGACATGAAGAACGAGATGAAGAACATCACCACGAAGTAGATGAGGAGCGGGAGCGCAATGCGCAGGACGTCGAAGGGGAGCTGCACGATGGTCTCGCCCTTGAGGGAGAACATCACCACGATGGTGAACAGGAGGGCGACCAGGGTCAGCGGGCTGATCTTTGGGATGAACCTGCGCTCGTACCAGTCCTTGTCCTTGAGCCTGATGAGGGAGAAGCGCGTGACGATGCCGGCGATGAAGGGGATGCCCAGGTAGATGAATACGCTCTGCGCTATCTCGCCGATGGTGATGGCGACGGCGACGCCCTCGAGGCCGAACCAGGTCGGCAGGACCGTGATGAAGACATAGGCGTACACGGAGTAGAAGAGCACCTGGAAGAGCGAGTTGAAGGCTACGAGCCCCGCGCAGTACTCCGTGTCTCCTCCGGCCAGGTCGTTCCAGACGATGACCATGGCTATGCAGCGGGCCAGGCCGATCATGATGAGGCCCACCATGTACTCGGGCTTGTCGTGGAGGAAGAGGACCGCGAGGGCGAACATCAGCACGGGGCCGACGAGCCAGTTCTGCACCAGGGAGAGGCCGAGGACCCGGACGTTCTTGAAGACCGGCCCCATCTCCTCGTACCTGACCTTCGCGAGCGGCGGGTACATCATCAAGATGAGCCCGATGGCGATGGGGATCGAGGTCGTGCCCACGTTGAAGCGGTCGAGGAAGGGCACGATGCCCGGGAAGAGGTAGCCGGCGCCGACGCCGGCTCCCATGGCGAGGAAGATCCAGAGCGTCAGGTAGCGGTCCAGGAAGGAGAGCCGTCCGGCTACTCCAGCGGGCCGGTTGGTCACTTCTTTGCTCCGCCGGCGGCCTCGTCTTCGAGCTCATCCTCCGCGAAGGGTCCGCCCGCGAGCGCCTTGGCCTTCCGCCAGTTGGACAGACGAAGAGGCAGATCCGGCGGTGTCTGACCGTCGAGCACCTCCGGGAGGATGTCGATGAGCCGGGCCTGCGCGGGGTCGGGCTCGTCGTTGATCCGGAAGTGGACCCAGACAGCCTCCCGCCGGTCCTTGAGCAGCCCCGCGTTGACGAGCAGCCGGAGGTGGCGCGAGGCCTTGGACTGGCTGATGCCGAGCACCTTGACGAAGTCGCAGACGCAGAGCTCGCTCTCGCTGAAGAGGAGGTCGAGCATCTGGAGGCGCGTTTCGTCGGAGAGAGCCTTGAAGACGTTGGGGAGGCTTGGCATGTGGTCTTAACCCTCGAGAGACCCCATGCGTCTACCCGCTTATCCGGTTATGCACAATCCCGCATAACCGCATAACCGCATAACCGCATAACCGCATAACCGCATAACCGCATAACCGGATAAGCGGGTAGATGCGCGCCTGTTCGATTGTGCGAGTCTCGCCTATCCGGTTGTGCGGGCGGGCGACGGTCGCGATGCCTGGGGGCGGACGGAGAGCTGCCCTGCCCGGCCCCGACCCGGCTCACCCCCTCTTGGACGCGGCGACCGCCTCGGCCATCTCGGTCAGCGAGAAGAAGAGGAAGTCGGTGGTGGGGCAGTCCCCGACGGTCCTGGTAGCGCCCCAGCTCCCTCCCTCGGAGAGCCGCTGCCGGTCGATCCAGGCCGTGGCGAGACCCATCGACGCTGCCGGCACGTGGTCGTGGTGCATGCTCTGGGCGGTGTGCAAGACGTCGGCTTTCTGCAGCCCGAGGTCTCTCTCGAGCCGCTCGAGCATGAAGGCGAAGTTGGCCCTGGCCGGCTTGTAGGAGCCGATCTCCTCGGCGGTGTAGATGGCGTCGAAGCTCACTCCGAGCTTCCGGTTCGAGGCGGCGAAGCTCTGCTTGTCCACGTTGGAGAGGATCACGAGCTTGTAGGTCTTCTTCAGCTCTCGGAGGGCCTCCGCCGTGTCAGGAAAAGCCGGCCAGTGAGCGACCGAGGCGCCGAAGGCTGCGTCGAGCGCTGGTGTGCTCGTGAGGCCCAAGCGATCCGCGAGGCTGCGGTGCACGCGCTCCAGGAGCTCGGGGTAGCGCATCCCCGGCGTCTCGGTCTGCTGCCGGCTCTCGGCGAGCCCGAAGGCCTCGAGCGCGGCGGCGCGGCTCAGGTCGATCGTGTCGGTGGCCAGCAGGAGCGGCTGCAGCGCGTCCCAGATGCCCTGCTCCCAGTCGATGAGCGTGCCGTAGCAGTCGAAGGTGAGGACCCTGTGCTCGTGGATTGGGCGAATCATGAAGCCGTCTCGCTCGTTCGGAAGGCATCAGAGCCGCTCTGGCTCTTCAACCCTTCGACTATCCTCGGCGTCACCGGTGTTCAAGGTGCCGGCCCGCTCGAAGAGCAGGACCTCGCAGCTTGGCAGCGCCACCGGCCGGTGCTCCACGCCGGAGGGCACGATGACGAGCTCACCGGGCTCGAGGGTGAGCGCCTCTCCACGCAGCTCCATGCGCATGCGCCCCGAGATCACCAAGAAGAGCTCGTCGGCCTCGTCGTGGCGGTGCCAGACGAAGGCTCCCTCAAGCTTCGCGAGCTTGACCTCGTGGTCGTTGACCTCGCCGGCGATGCGCGGGCTCCAGGTCTCCGAGAAGGAGTCGAAGGCGGCGCGCAGGTTGAGCTTCTTCATCGCCGGGCTTCAGGCGGGCAGGTAGCGCGTCGACAGGTTGTCCTCCAGGGCAGCTCCGATCAGGGCCACGCGCATGATCTCTCCCGTTGCTCGCTCGGGTGGACGCCGATCGGCGCCGGCGGGTGCTCAGGGGTCCGCGCGGAAGGACGAGGTCCAGGCCGGCCGGTCGGGAGGGCCGTCCTTGAGCATCTTCCCCCAGGCCTCGTCGGTCAGCCGGTCGTCATAGGGGTGGGGGAACTCGTAGTAGCTGAAGACCGGGCCGACGGCGGCGCCGATGGTCCCGTCGGGCAGCTCGTGGGCCACGATCATCAGGTCGAGGTAGCCGCTCCCCTCCTCGAGCACCCGCTTGGTGTTCAGGTCGGTGTGCACGTCGGCCACGATGGCGGTCTTGTAGGGGTCTCCGACGACCTCGGAGGTCTCCATGCACCAGTCGGGGTTCTCCTCGCACTCCGGGTGCGGCTCATCCTCGACGGTGACCGCCGCGGCCAGGCCGTCGATGATGCCCGAGAAGCGCGCGCCGATGGTCCGGATGGTCTTCACCTGTGGGTCGCTCAGAGCCGCGCCCGCCAGCTCGGTCTTGGAGATCTCGACCAGATCGTCTAGGAGCTCCGCTACCGCGTCCAGGTGAGGCTCGAGGCCGACCGGCAGGGCGTCATGTTGCTTCAAGCCGGCCTTGGTGAAGCGGGAGAGGTCGCCGAGGCGGGCGTAGAACACCGGCAGCGGCTCCACGTAGCCGAGGGCCTCAGGGGAAGGCGGCGGGCCCGAGCCGGCCAACATCGGGGTGTAGGACTGCTTCACGTAGAGGATCGTGTCGTGGCGCAGCTCGGCCCACGACGTGAGCGCCGTGTTGAGGGTGCGGTCGAGCCAGGCGTCGGTGCGGCTCCAGTTGGGGTAACCCTCCGCCGGCCGCTCGAGCAGGGGCTTGAGCACGTCGAGCCAGTACCAGTAGACGTTCTGGCGCCAGGCCGCACGGTCGTAGGCCTCCATCTCCCCGGTCAGGGCGGCGAGCTGCTCTTCGAAGCCGCAGAAGCCCCGGTCGGGCTCGAGCAGGGAAGGGGCCCTGCTGCTGCCGAGGGTCGCCATCACGTCGAGGCCCTTCGGCATCAGGCGGCAGACCTCCGGGTGCCCGTCGCGCATGGCCGCGAAGCAGATGCAGTTGTTGAGGTCGAGGTCGGCCATGACCTGCTCGCAGGTCGCCCCGGCCTTGCACTGGGAGACGTAGGGCTCGGCGACCGGGTTGGAGAGGTCCGGGCCGACGTGGGGCCAGACCATCTGGCCCAACACGTAGGAGTCGGGCACGAAGCGCTGCCCCATGAAGCGCCAGCCCTGGGTGTGCTCGGTCTGGTCCAAGAAGGCCGACAGGAAGCCCCCGAGGATTCCAGGCTTTCGCAGCTCGCGCAGCTTCTCGACGAGGGTGCTCATGGTCTCGTCCTGCTCGAGGGAGGCCATGTCGAAGCCTTCGCCGAAGGCCGCCGCCACGGCGTCCTGGTACTCGAAGAAGGTCAGGTCGTCCGCGTTGCCGACAAGGAAGCCGGTGACGTCGTAGATGCGGTGCCAGACCTCGGCCGCGAGCTTGTCCGTGCCCTTCACGTCGACTGTCGAACGGTTCAGCGCGTCGGTCGCCAGCACGGCCTGGCGGGTCTCCATCGGCGACTTCAGCCTGAAGCCGAGGCGCCCGAGCCACATCATGGCCTTGAAGTAGCGCTTGAGGTCCTCGCTGGTCGTGTAGTGCCCGCGCGGGATGTACTGGGTGTAGTCCTCGCAGGTGCAGGCGCCCTCGTCCTGGCAGCGCACGTCGCCCGGCGTGATGCTGCACGGGTCGCATTCGTCGGGGCAGTCGTAGTTGAACAGCGGGCTCGCCTTCATCTCCTCGTGGGCCTCGATGAGGGCGAGCTCGTCAGCGGCCTCGGTCACACCGTCGGGCAGGGAGTAGCCCGGGTCGAGCAGCTTCAAGGCGACCGCGAAGTAGGCCACGTTCCTCCGCGCGGCCTCCTCCAGCTCACCCTCGAAGCCCGCCTGCTGCTCCATCGAGCGCAGCACCAGCTCCGAGAGCAGCGACTCGAGCAGCGGCACGAACTCCGTCGCCTCGAGGTACTTGAGGATCTGGCCGAAGAAGAGGTGGTAGAGGTGCAGCGTGGAGTCGGTGGTGACGACGATGGGCACGTCGCTCTGCTCGAGCCACTCGTAGGCGTCGGAGAAGCGCTGCATTCGGTGCGGCGTGGGCACGACGACGAAGCCGTTGGCCGCTAGCTTCGTCGCGGCGTCACCGTCCACCGCGTGGATGTCCTTGCCCCGGATGTCGCGGTCGAGGTTGGCGACCTGCGCGAGGTCCAGGGGCAGATCGTAGCCGGCGGCCTTCGGTACGACCTCTACGACGGTCTCGCCTACCTCGGCGAAGGGATCGGCGGGGTCACCGATGGGCCCGGACTTGAAGAGCGCTTCGGTGCGCGACTCGATCTTCGGGCCGGGCTGCTCTTGCTTCGTGGTCTCGGAGTCGCCGCAGGCGGCGGCAAGGAATGCGGCTGCGGTTGCCAGGGTGAGCAGGCGCATGGCGAGCCTCCGTCCAAGGGAGGGTCGAGGGTACGTAGGCGCCGGGGGGGAGGCAAGGACGGTATGTCAAGGCCAGCGGTAGACGTTCTGGCACTGGTAGTCCTTGCAGAAATCGTCCGTGTGCGGGTTCCCGTCGTCGCACTCGGACGACAGGATGCAGCATTGCCCCGTCGTGTTTACCGTGATGATGCACTGGTTGACGCTCAGGTCGCAGCGCTCCCTCGTGCAGGGGTTCCAGTCCCGGCATTCGCTGTCTTTCATGCAGCAGTTGGGGTCGGTGCCCCGACCGTAACGGCAGCGCTTCGTTGTCCAGATGATGTCGCCCTCGCCGTCGAGCACCGGGTAGCCGTCTTCGTCCAGCACCGGGCCGCTGGGCAGGCAGCGGTCGACGTTGCACACGTTCCCGTCGTCGCAGCTCGAGTCGTCCTCGCAGCAGAGCGGGTCATCGACCGGTAACGGGTTCGAGCACTGGTTGGTGACGACGTTGCAGTGGTTGATGGTGCAGCCCCTGCCGTCTTCGCAGCGCGGGTCGTTCTCGAGGGAGCAGCAGATCTCGCGGGGGCCGTACTCGGGGCCGGTCTTCTGGGTGCGCACGCAGCGAAGGGTGTCGGGATTGCAGTGCTCGGTCGTGCAGACGTCGCCGTCCTCGCAGTGTGCGTCCTCGAGGCACTCGACGCAGGTCTTGCAGCATGGATCGACGGGCCCGTGACAGTGCCAGCCGGGGGGGCACCCATCGTTGCCGGTGCAGCACGCCCCGTAGTAGTGCTCGTCATCTACGGATGTGGTGCGGCCGTAGGCGCACTCCTTCCACTGCCCGCTTCCCTCACGTGCCACGCAGCCACCGTAGGCGCAATCGCAGTCAACGTTGCTGGTGCACACCCTGGTGACCCGGAAGTGTGAGGCTGCGCGCGCACCCTCGTGAGTCATCTTCATGCCGCTCGCGTCGGCCAGGTAGAGCGCGATGGAGTGTTGGCCCGCACCGACCGCCGAGATGGTGTGGTCGGCGTCGTCGTAAAGAGTGGCGATGCGGCTGCCGTTCCAGTGGACGTAGACCCGATTGCCGTCCGGCGCGGGTCCCAGCTCGAAGTTGCCAACAGCGAAGGAGACGGTGACCGGGATCGTGTATGCAGCCGGTGGGTCGGAAGGCGTCGGCCCGTCCGGCAGGCTCAGGTAGTCGGCCAGGGTCGGGCTTTGGAGCTCGATCCTGGGCTCCGGCTCGACGCAGTCCTCACCCTCTTCGCAGCACGAAGGGTCTTCGACCGGGGTGTTCGAGCACTGTTTGGTTTCGACATCGCAGGAGTCGAAGGTGCAGAGCTTGCCGTCGTCGCAGCGCTCGTCGTCTTCACGGGAGCAGCAGATCCCGCGCGGGCCGTAGTCGTTGCCGTACCTCTGCATCGCCTGACAGGTGTTGGACCAGTAGCTGCACCAGTCCCTCGTGCAGTCGTCCCCGTCGTCGCAGTGCTCGTCCCCCAGGCACTCGACGCAGGTTGCCTCGCAGGCCCTCGGGCCGTCGTAGCAGTGTCGCTCGCCGGGGCATGAGTGGTCGCCACACCCTTCGAGGGAGTAGCTTGCCTCCCAGCTCGCGTTCATGGAGCACTGCTTCCAGAGATCGGAGTCGGGGCGCGGCTCGCAGGTCGCCTCGCATGCGTCTCCTCGCCGGCACTGCGCATCGAAGCTGCAGGGCTTGGTGACGAACAGACGTGCGGCGGCTCCCGCGTGCTTGCCAGCCAGCAAGGTGTTGTTTGCGTCCGCGAGGCGAAGCACGAGCAGGTGCTTGCCGTAGCCGAGGGCACGGATGGTGTAGTCGCTGTCGTCGTAGAGCACGGCGACGAGGCGCTCGTTGAGGAAGACCTTCACGTGCAGCTGGTCCGGCGCCGCTCCGAGCTCGGCGTTGGCGACGGAGAAGGAGATCGTCAGCGGGATCGAGTCGGCCGCGGGCGGGTCGAGCCAGGTCCGGCCGTCGGGTAGCGTCAGGTGGGTGTCTTCCGTGGGGCCGAGGAGCCGGAGCGTTGGCTCGCCAGTGTCGGCGGGGCCGTCGCAGGTTCCCTCCTGCTCGCAGCATTCGGTGCTGGCGACGGGGGTGTTGAGGCAGCTGTTGGTGGCGACGTCGCAGGAGTCGAGGGTGCAGGGGCTGGTGTCGTCGCAGCGCTCGTCGTCTTCGGTGGAGCAGCAGATCTCGCGGGGGCCGTACTCGGGGCCGGTGCGTTGGGTGGTCTCGCAGCGGTAGGTTTCGGGATCGCAGCGCTCGGCCGTGCACGGGTCTCGGTCGTCGCAGCCGGCGTGGCTGAGGCACTCGACGCAGGTCGAGCAGCACGTCTCTGGAAGCTGCACGCAGGACCATCCCCGTGGGCAGAACGCGCCTGATTCGCAGCAGTGCGGGGCCGTGTACGGGCGGTCGGCTCCGTATGCGCATTCCCGCCACGCTCCCGCTCCCGGGCGGAGCACGCAGGAATTGAGCGAGCAGTGCGGGTAGCCATGGCTGCAGTCTTCGTCGGAGGTGCAGACCCTCGTGATTCGAAAGAGAGCGGCGGATCGCGCCGTGGGGCTCTCGAGCTTCCTGCCGGCAGCGTCGGCCAGGTAGAGCGCGATGGTGTGTTGGCCGGCCCCCACCTCCGGGATGACGTGGTCGGCGTCGTCGTAGAGCGTGGCGCTCCGGACCCCGTCCAGGTGCACGTACACGCGGTTGCCGTCCGGGGCCGGTCCGAGCTCGAAGTCATTGACCGTGAAGGAGACCGTGACCGGGATCGTGTTCGCCGCGGGCGGGTCGGAGGGTGTCGCTCCGTCGGGGAGGCTCAGCTGGGTGACCAGGGTCGGGCTGCGGAGCTGGATGGAGGGCGAGGTGGTGGCCGGACCGGGGTCGGGAGTAGAGGGCCCAGGGTCGAGGCCGGGGTCGG
>CAZQPP010000273.1:0-11124 GCA_964594295.1 uncultured Myxococcales bacterium
CCTGCTGACCATCCCGGCCTCGTTCGGGTGGAGCGACGTCGGCAACTGGCGCGCCATGCTCGACCTCGGCGGGGAGGAGGAGACCTTCCGCCACGGCCACGTGCTCGGAGAGGACACGGAGAAGTCCGTCCTGGTTGCCGACGAGGGAGTCACCATCGTCACGCTTGGGGTGAAGGACCTCGCGGTCGTAGCCTGCAAGGACGTGACCCTGGTGGCCCGGCTCGATCGCGCCCAGGAGGTCCGCGGGCTCGTCGAGCAGCTGAGGCGCAAGGGACTCGAGCGCCTGCTGGAGTAGCGCCGGCGCGCGACACAACGAAAAGCCGCGAGGAGACCATGCCCGAGAACGCCGAGCACATCCGCTGGAAGCGCTACGAATTCGCGCTCCTCGATCAGCGCCGCCTGCCGAGAGAGACCACCTACATCGATCTGACCGGAGCGGAGGACACCGCCCGGGCCATCACGGACATGGTGGTCCGGGGCGCCCCCGCCATCGGCATCACGGCCGCCTACGGCATGACCCTCGCCGCCCACGCGGCCGCGCAGGGCGGCCAGGAGCTGGAGGGCGCGCTGCGGAACGCGGGCGCGGTGCTGCGGCGGGCGCGCCCCACCGCCGTCAACCTCGCCTGGGCGGTCGACCGCATGGAGCGCTGCTTCGCGCAAGCGGCCGAGAGAGGCGCCGGGGCCGAGGAGATCATCGCTGTCATGGCGGCCGAGGCCGAGAAGATCCACGCCGACGACATTCAGATGAACCGGCAGATGGGCCGTTTCGGCGCCGAGCTCCTCCCGGAGCGCGCGCGGGTGCTCACCCACTGCAACGCCGGCGCCCTTGCCACGGGAGGCCACGGCACCGCGCTCGGCATCATCCGCTCGGCGGTCGAGATGGGGAAGGAGATAGAGGTGTGGGTGGACGAGACCCGGCCCTTCCTCCAGGGCGCTCGCCTGACCCTCTACGAGCTGATGCAGGAGGGCATCCCCGCGACCCTCGTCACCGACAACATGGCCGGCCTGCTCATGTCGCGCGGCCTCGTCGACGCGGTCATCGTCGGCACCGACCGGACGGTCGCCTCCGGAGACGTGGCCAACAAGATCGGCACCTACCCGCTGTCCGTGCTCTGCGCTCGCCACGGTGTGCCCTTCTACGTCGCGTGCCCCCTCAGCACCCTCGACCTCAGCATCAGCTCCGGCCGCGACATCCCCATCGAGGAGCGCTCCCCCGAGGAGGTGACGAGCGTATTCGGGCAGCCCATCGCCCCGGAGGGCGCCGCCGCCTACCACCCGGCCTTCGACGTCACCCCTGCCGAGCTGGTCACCGCCATCGTGACCGAGGCCGGCGTCGCGCGGGCGCCCTATCGGGAGTCCCTGGCGGCGCTTAAGTAACGTACTCGCGCGCGGGAACCCGTAGATGACGCGAGCGGGCTCGTTCTTCGTCTTGGGCTTCGAGGGCCTCGAAGCGCCCGAGTCGCTGCGGCGCCTCGCCGCGTGTCACGACCTCGGGGGCACCATCCTCTTCGCGCGAAACGTGCTCGAGGCGACCCAGGTGCGGCGCCTGAACGAGGAGCTGCACGCCTTGGAGTCGAGGCGGCCGCCCCTCACCTCTGTGGACCAGGAAGGGGGCCGCGTGCGGCGCCTGCGCCCGCCGGAGTTCGGCGACTACGAGGCCGCGCGGGAGGTGGGCGCCGACGGAGCCCTCGCTTTCGGACGGAGGATGGGTCGAGAGCTCAAGGAGCTCGGCTTCGACCTCGACTACGCGCCCGTGCTCGACGTCGACACGAACCCCCAAAACCCGATCATCGGCGACCGCTCCTTCGGCCGCGACCCCGAGACCGTCGCGCGCGCCGCGGCGGGCTTCCTGCGGGGGCTGCACGAAAACGGAGTGCTCGGCTGCGGCAAGCACTTCCCGGGACACGGAGACACCTCCACCGACTCACACCTGACCCTGCCCTACGTAGACCACGACCGCGAGCGCCTCGAGACCATAGAGATCCTCCCCTTCCGCAGGCTCATCGAGGCCGGCCTGAGGGTGCTAATGAGCGCGCACGTCGTCTACCGAGCGCTGGACCCGACCCGCCCGGCCACCTTCTCGCACGCGGTCCTCCACGACCTGCTGCGCCGGGAGCTTGGCTACGAGGGCGTCGTCACGACCGACGACATGGGCATGGCCGGCGCGACCAGCCAGGGAGACCTGAAAGAGTCCTGCGTCGAGGCCTTTGCGGCCGGCTGCGATCTCCTGATGATCTGCACGCAGTACGAGGGCCAGGAGGAGGCCATAGCGCACCTCGAGGAGGCCTTCCGGAAGAGCGACGCGCTGCAGCAGCGGGCGGAGGAGAGCTACTCGAGGTTGGTGGGGTTGCGCGATCGCCGCTGAGCGAGGCCTTTCCCGTTGAGCCCTCGCGCCCAAAGTGCTCCAATGCGCCGGCGGCGCCGGGCGCCGCCCCAGCCCCGAGGGGAGCGAGGGGGTCCCACCCAGCATCGGCGGAGAGCAAGCGATGGCGACGAAGAGGAAGAAGGACGTGATCGTGGTCCACAACCCGGCGAACGGCGAGGAGCTGGCGCAGGTGCCCTCCCACACGGCCGACGACGGGCGCGAGGCGATCGAGCGAGCGCGAAAGGCGCAGAAGCGCTGGGAGAGCACCGACCTCAGCGAGCGCGCGCGCATCGTCAGGCGCTTCCGCGACATCCTCCTCGATGAGGCCGAGGAGATGTGCGAGCTGATCAGCAAGGAGAACGGGAAGGTCGTGCAGGAGTCCTTCCAGATGGAGGTCTTCCCCATCGTGGACCTCTGCTCCTACTTCTGCTCGCGCGCGGCGAGCATCCTCGCTCCGAAGAAGATCAGCCTCCACCTGCTCAAGCACCGCCGCAGCTACATCCACTACCGCCCGCGGGGCGTTCTGCTCTGCATCTCGCCGTGGAACTTCCCCTTCTCCATCCCCTACGGCGAGGTCATCATGGCCCTGCTCGCGGGCAACGCGGTCATCCTGAAGCCGGCGAGCCTCACCCCCCTCGCCTGCCTGAAGGGCCGCGAGATCTTCGACCGGGCCGGCCTCGACCCCGACCTCTTCCAGGTCATGCCCATGCCCGGTCGGGTCGCCTCCGAGATGATCGAGATGGGGGTCGACTACGTGAACTTCACGGGCTCGACCGGCGTCGGTGTGCGGGTCTCCGAGATCTGCGGCCGCAAGCTCATCCCCTGCTCGATGGAGCTCGGTGGCAAGGACCCGGCCATTGTGCTGCCCGACGCCGACCTCGACATCGTCACCGGGTCGCTCGTATGGGGCGCCTTCGCCAACGCCGGCCAGGTCTGCGCCTCCATCGAGCGAGCCTACATCCACGAGAGCCTCTACGACCGCGTGGTCGAGCGGGTCGTCGAGAAGGTCAACAAGCTCAACATGGGCGATCCCCTCGAAGACGGCACGGACATGGGCCCCATGACCGACCCCGGCCAGCTCGCCATCGTCGTCCAGCAGGTGGAGGATGCCCTGGCCGCCGGCGCGACGGCCCTCACCGGTGGCAAGCCCGCGGACGGACCCGGGCAGTTCTACCCGCCGACGGTGCTCGTCGATGTCAACGAAGAGATGGAGTGCATCTACGAGGAGACCTTCGGGCCGACCCTGCCCATCATGAAGTACCGCGACGTCGAGGACGCGATCGCCCGCGCCAACGACTCGCCCTACGGCCTCGACGCCTACGTCTACTCGAGCGACAAGGTCCAGGCCCGGCGCGTCGCCGAGCGCCTCGAGGCGGGCACCGTCATGGTCAACGAGACACTCATCACCCACGCCTGCCCCGAGACCCCGTGGGGAGGAGTGAAGATGAGCGGCGTCGGGCGGGTGCACAGCGACGACGGCATGCGCGACCTCTGCATCCCCTACCACGTCAACGAGGAGGTGCTCCCGACCATGAAGTGGAGCCCCTTCTGGCAGCCCTACAGCCACCAGATGTTCAAGACGGTGCTCGGGGCGGCCCGGTCCATCAACCACTCGGACTTCGGGACCAAGGCGTCGGGCGCCATGGACGCCCTCAAGCGCGCGGTCGACATGGTCAAGCGCGCGCGGGGGGAGTAACCCGTCGAGTCAGAAACGGCCCGCGCGCGGGACCACCCCACGCGCGGGTCTGGCGTGCCCCTACCCCGTCGGGTCCGCCATCCGCCCCATGAACAGGATAGCCCCCGTGGGCTTGTCCAGGATCAGGTAGACGAAGGGGCGGTCGAAGGTGATCGGCACTGGCGGGGGCGGGACCGACGTGGTGCCGATGACCACCGCGGTGGCGGCGGCGGCCTCCGTGCCGGTCTCGTCCACCTTCACGAAGGACTTGTGGAAGATGCCCGAGATGAAGAGATCCACTCCCTCGGCCATGCCGCTGAAATCGGCACCGCCGGGGCTGAAGGCCTTCGTCATGCCCAGATCGCTGAACATGGGCACGAGGGAGTAGCTGCCGCGGTTCTCGAACTTCGGGAAGGTGAGCTCGACGTCCCCGTAGGTGTAGCCGGCGCGGATGGCGGCGATCTCGTCCGGGTCGAGGGAGGCCTCTATCTCCGCGAAGCGGCCCTCGTCGGGCAGGATGGCGAGCATGGCGACGTCGCGGCCCACGTAGGGCATCTCGACGGCCGAGAAGCCGTCGCGCTGTACATGAGCAAAGCCCTCGACCTGGGTCATCATCTGGGCCGTTACCGTGTCGCCGGCCAGGGTCTTGAAGTCCCCGTCCTTGGTCAGGCTCTCCTCGAAGGGGTTGAGCCAGGAGGCCTTGAAGTAGATGGCGTTGACCAGGACGAGACGGGTCAGGGCGTTGATCGCGCCCTCGGGGATGAGGTCCTTGATGCGGCCTTCGGTCTTGGTCTCGACCCAGGAGTTGATGAGCTGGCGCGCGCCCTCCGGGTCCGCCCCGAAGTCCAGGGCGCGCAGGCCGGCGCCGTAGTTCTGGGCGAGGGTGTCCAAGAAGGCCTCGAGGAAGGTCATGGCGATGTGACCCCAGAGGCTGTTGGCCACGCGCAGGCGGAACGCGTCGCCCTCTTCACCCTCGGGCGGCTCGTAGTCCTCTCGTGAGGCGAGCTCGTAGTCCAGGTAGTTGAAGCCTTCGTGCGTGCCCTCCTGGCCGAGATCGAGGTGCAGGGCCGACTCCATCTCCGAGGCCGTCTCCCCCTTCGCACCCGCGTAGGTCATCGAGAGGGCTACCGAGATGCTGTGCGGCGAGAAGAAGATGTTCCCCGCCTCTTTGCCGGCCAGCCACTCGTAGGCGTCCCACGCGAAGCTGGCGTTGCCGTCGGAGAAGGTCTTCTTGTCCGCGGCGGAGATCTCGGGGGCCTCCTCGCGGGGGACGTTGGACTGAATGACCTTCCCGAACGAGGTCTCGGTGGCGTCGGGCATGGCGCCGCCCGGATCCGGCGCCGGCTGGGTGCCCGGATCCGGCGTGGCCGCCCCACCCGGATCCACTCGCGGCTCGGCACCGTCATCGGTAGCCGCGCCGGGGCCGGGGTCGGTAGACGTTCCGGGGCCCGGGTCGGTGGTGGTTCCGCCGGAGGTGTCCGCGCTGGCGGCCGGGCCCGGGTCGGTGCCGGCCGGGTCGCCGTCGTCGTCCGACGAGCATGCAGTCAGGGCGAAGGCCAGCAACATGACCATCGCCGCGATAATCGTCCGCTCCATTCGATCCTCCATGTCCAAGGCCTCCCGCCCGGCGGGAAGGGCGCGGAGCTTAGCAGAATCCGAGGCCGGGATCTGCACTTCGTCGCTCTCGCGGGCGCCACGCCAACAAGGAGTTTCGCTTGCGAAACTCCCCGCGTAGAGGCGTTTCACTTCGAAACGCCTGCCCCGCCAACAAGGAGTTTCGCTTCGAAACGCCTGCCCCGCCAACAAGGAGTTTCGCTTGCGAAACTCCCGCGGTAGGGGCGTTCTGTTTGAGAACGCCCGCCCCCGCCAATAGCGGCCGCTGGGGAAACTGCTAGGCTCGACCCCCAGCGCTCGAAAGAACCCAAGCACCGGTCCCGCTCCTTGGCCAAGCTCACCTCAGCCACCCTCGCCGTGACCATCCTGAGCCTCGTCGCCGGCGCCTGCGGCGGCCCTGCGCGGCAGGCCACCGTGGACACGGGCTGGATGGAGTCGGCCCTCGACGGCCCGGAGGAGGGGCTCCCGGTGCGGCTGACAAAGGGAGCCCAGGCCGCGCCCGCCGGCGACAAGGACACGGACAGCGCCGCGCTCGCCGCCCGGACCTGCCTCGCGCACCTGCTGACCGGGCTCTTCGCCTGCGAACCGCGGCGCCTCGACGCCTTCGACCGCGACGCCCCCGGCGACGCGCCCGACTGCGCGGTGCCCCTCGACCGAGCCTACGTGGTGGCCTCCAAGGAGCTGGGCGCCCTCTCCAAGGCGGGCCGGATCACGGACATCCCCGCGGGAGTGCGCGAGCCCCTCGAGCTCTGCGCAGGAGCCTCCGCGCTCTTCCGCTCGATGGCGCTTCCGCGGGACCGGAAGCACGCCGTCGAGGCCGCGTCGGAGATCAAGAGGCTCGGGCGCGTGGGGCTGGCCTCCTCCAACGCCCTGCTCGGCATCGGCGCGTGGAGCCGAGCGGCCTTCTTCGCCCAGGCGTCGCCCGTCTTCGGAGGCAGGCTCGACGAGTCGGAGGCCCTGTTCGAGCGCGGGGTCGAGGCCGCCGGCCCGCTGAAGGCGTGGGTGCTCGCCCTCGAGGCGCGCACCCTCTGCGCCGCCCGCCAGGACCGGGCGTGCGCCAAGCAGGCGATCAAGGCCTCGCGCGACGCCCACGCGGTTGCCGCCGTGCGGCGCGTAGCCGACCGCTGGCTTCTCTGGGTGGAGCAGCGTGACGGGCTCCTCTTCGGGCCCCAAGACGAGCGACCCGCGACCTCCGACGGCGGCCCTTCCGCCGTGGGCGCCCAGCCGCCGGCCGATCCCGAGCCAGCCGCGACCACCGCCGAAGCGACCGGCCCGTGAACGGCGACAAGCTCCCTATCTGGTCCCGCCACGAGGACATCGTGGCGGCCGCGCGCGACAACCGCGTCGTGGTCGTCGTGAGCCCCACCGGCACGGGGAAGACCACCCAGGTCCCGCGCATGCTCCTCGACGCCGGCCTCTGCGACGAGGAGCGCATGGTCGGCGTCACGCAGCCGCGCCGCATCGCGGCCACCTCCGTGAGCGCCCGCATCGCCGAGGAGATGGGGGTCGAGGTCGGCGCCGAGGTGGGTTACGAGATCCGCTTCGAGCGTGAGGTGGGCCCGCGCACCCGCCTCAAGCTCATGACCGACGGCATCCTGCTCATGGAGGCCCACGCCGACCCCGAGCTCCGCCGCTACGGAGTGCTCGTGGTCGACGAGGCCCACGAGCAGAGCCTGAACATCGACGTCGTGCTCGGCCTGCTCCGCTCCCTGCTCGAAGGGCCGCGGGCCAAGGACCTCAAGGTGGTCGTCATGAGCGCGACCATCGAGCCCGAGCGCTTCAGCCGCTTCTTCTGGGACGCGCCCATCATCGAGGCCTCGGCGCCCATGCACCCCGTCGAGGTGCGCTACCGCCCGGCCCCCGACCGCGACACCAAGCTGCCGGACCAGGTAGTGAGCGCCCTGCGCGGGATCTGCGCGGAGTCGAGGCAGGGCGACGTCCTGGTCTTCCTGCCCGGAGCCGCCGCGATCCACGACTGCGTGCGCCGCCTCCGAGCCGAGGTGGACGAGCCCCTCGAGGTCATGCCTCTCTACGGCCGCCTCTCCAGCGAGGAGCAGCGCCGCGTCTTCGAGCCGACGCCGGGCCGGCGCAAGGTGATCTGCGCGACGAACATCGCCGAGACGAGCATCACGGTCGACGGCGTGCGCTTCGTGGTCGACTCGGGGCGCGCCAAGGTCAACGACTTCGCCGCCACCCTCGGGATAGCGCAGCTCAGGGAGCAGAGCTGCTCGTCGAGCTCGCTCAAGCAGCGCAAGGGCCGCGCGGGACGCACGCAGCCCGGCGTGTGCATCAGGCTCTTCGACCACCGGGACCTTCACCGCCGCCCCGAGCACCTGCCGCCGGAGATCCACCGCTCGGATCTGAGCGAGGTCGTGCTCCGTCTCCTCGGCCTCGAGGGCCTCGACCCGCGCTCCTTCCCCTTCCCGAGCCCACCCCAGCGTGCCGACATCGACTCGGCCTTCAGCCTCCTCCACCTGATCGACGCCGTCGACGATCGCGACCGAATCACCCCCCTCGGCCGCGACCTCCTGCGTTTTCCGCTGCCCCCACGAATCGCCCGCGCGATCATCGAAGCCGCCGGAGAAGCCCCCGACGTGGTCGACGACGTCATCGTCGTGTGCGCCTTCCTGTCAACCCACGCGCCCTACCCCACCTTCGAGGACCGCGGGGACGAGGATCGCTACCGCGCCAGCCTCGAGCACTCCTACGGGCACCCCCTCGGCGACACCGTCCTCGACGTCCGCGTCTTCCGCGCCTACGAGCGCGCCTGCAGCTCCGACGACTCCGAGCAGCGCTTCCTCGAGCGCTGGCGCCTCGACCCACGGGTCATGCAGGAGCTCCGCAACATCCGCACCCAGCTTGCCGACATCGCCCGCGCGCGCGGCATCGAGATCAAGGGCGGCGGCCGCCCCAGCGACCTCGTGCGCTGCCTCGCCCGCGCCTACCCCCCCTTCGTGCTCGAGCGCCTCGGCTCTCGCCGCTACGGCAACCGCACCCTGCGCCGCGTCTACATCCACCCCGCGAGCACGCTCTTCGGCCGAAACCCCGACCTCATCGTCGCCGGTGAGATAGTCGAGACCAGCCGCACCTTCGCCCGCAGCATCTCGGTCATCGACGACCGCGCCCGCAAAGGCCTGGACCTGAAGTCCTGGCTCGCCCCCGAGCGCGAGGACCGCCTCCCCCGCGCCGAGGGCCGCCGCCGCAGGAAGCAAAACTGGTGGGAGCGCGTCGGCAAGCACAAGTACGGCAAGAAGGGAGGACGAGGCGGGCGCGGCGGGCGCGGCGGGCGTGGAGGCCGCGGCGACCACGGGAGGCGCGGCCGCCGCCGGTGATCCAGCCCCGGCGCGGGAACAATCCAGGCAGCCCGCGCATCATGGGCTGTCGTGCCATCAGCGCCCTGCTCTGCCGTCAAGAGCTGGAAGGCGAGCGAGGGAAGCTGACCTCAAGATCTCGGCTCTCCGCACGATCATCCCACCCATGACCGCCGACCTCCTCGTCGTCTCCGGCTGCACTCGCGACAAGGCGCGCGCCCACCAGTACCGCCTCAAGCAGCGCGACTTCGCCGACCCCGAGCGCCGCGCGGCCCGGGAGATCGACCTCTCCTTCGCCGCTCTGCCCGCCAAGCTGATGTACCGGGGCGAAGAGCACCGGCGCGTGCTCGCCGCCGTCGAGAAGCTGCGAAGAGAGGGCCTCCGGGTTGAGCACGCGATCCTGTCCGCCGGCTACGGCCTGCTGCACGAGAACCAGCCGATCGTGCCCTACGACTGCAGCTTCGACACCATGACGGCCGAGGAGGCAGCCGACTGGGCGGAGCACCTCGGCATCGCGGAGGCGGTGAGGAGGCGCGTCGAGGGCATCCCCGCGGTCGCGTTCGTCTTGTACCCGGCGTACCGGCTGGCGGTTGGTGAGCTGCCGGGGCAGGAGAGGCGCGCCGTCGCCTGGCTGAACCCGGACGAGGATCCCCTCCCCGCGCTGCGAGACCTGCTGCGCTGAGCGCGGACCGGGCGCGCCTCAGCCGGAACGCCGGCTCACTGTCCGCCGCCTTCGCAGGCAATGCCGTTGCGGACGGCCACGCAGCCCGACGACGCGGAGCAGGTGTTGACGGTGCAGGCGTCGCCGTCGTCGCAGGAGGGTGTGGGTTGAACGTAGCGGAGGATGCTCTCGCTGCGGAAACCGGCGACGTAGATCGAGCCGTCGGCACCGAAGACGATATCGGTCGGCTCGCTCAGCACCTCCGCCGCCGCCGAGATTGGCTGATCGACAAACGCGCCGGTAGCGGCTTCATAGCGCAGTACCCCCAAGGCACCCTTGTCGCAGACGAGGAGGCTGGCGTCCGGCCCGAAAGCCAGGCACCTGGGCTCGACGAGCCCTCCCCTGCCAGCCGGGACGAAGACACCCAGGAAAGCTCCGGACACGGGGTCGAATCGGAGCACGTCCAGGGAGCCGTTGCTGTTCACGTACAACGCTCCGTCCGGGCCGAACGCGACATCCTCGGGGCCATCCAGGCCGCCGTGGCCGGGCGACGCGACCATCCCCACGAAAGCACCGGTCCTGCCGTCGTATCGGTGCACGCCGCCGGAGCCCCGGCCGGCCACGTACAGGTCCCCGGTCGGACCGAAGACGATGCCCATGGGCCAGTCGAGGCCGCCGGCCCGGCTGGCGACGAAGACCTCCTCGAAGGCGCCCGTCTGCCCGTTGTAGCGATTGATGCTGTGGCTCTGCCCGCTGCTGACGTACAGCGCCCCTCCGGACCCGAAGACAAGGCCGCAGGGGCTTGCGAGGCCGCCGGAGCCCGTTGAGACGAAGACCTCGCCCCCACCGCCGGCAGAGACGTCGAAACGGTACACCGAGTCTCGGTACAAGGATGCCGCGTACAGGTGCCCGTCGGGACCGTAGGCCAACGCGGCCAAGCCCAGCAAGCTTCCCGTGAAGACGGCGACCTGCTCCGGGAGCCGGCGGGGCGTTCGGTGCACACAGCCGATGTGCGGGTCGCAGTAGTCCTCGGTGCAGGCAATCCCGTCGTCAGGGCACTCCAGCGGCGCGCCGCCAACGCAGCTCCCAGCCCGGCAGCTCTCGGCGCCGTTGCACGCGTCGCCGTCCCGGCAGGCTCCGTGCTGACCGTCAGGGACCGCGGCGTGCACGCACACGCCGTCCTGGCAGGCATCCGCGGTGCAGGGGTTCTCGTCGTCGCAGTCGACCGGGCCAGGTGCGCAGGCGCCGGAAAGACAGGTGTCCGCGGTGCACGCGTCTCCGTCGTCGCAGACGGCGGGCGGACCTGGAGCGCAGGAGCCGGCGGCGCACCTGTCGGGCCCGGTGCAGGCGTCGCCGTCCTCGCAGAGCAGCCCGTTCGGCGTGTGCGTGCACCCGGCGCCAGGGTCGCAGAGGTCGTCGGTGCAGCGATCACCGTCCTCACACCGGTCGGACAGGCGAATATGGGTGCACCCCCCCGCGGTGCAGACGTCGACGGTGC
>CAZQPP010000274.1:0-11035 GCA_964594295.1 uncultured Myxococcales bacterium
ACTCCGCGTGGGTCTCGTTCTTGCTCTCTTCGCAGTCGGCGTTGCCGCACTTGAAGCAGTCCGCCGGGCAGGAGTCGCCATCCTCGTTGAAGGGATCGTGCTTGTCACAGGTGCCGTTGCCGCAGCTGCAGTCATCGGGGCAATTCTGCCAGTCCTCGCCGGCGCCGCAGGTGCCGTCGCCGCACTTGCAGTCCTCGGGGCAGCTGTCGAAGCTCTCCCCGAGATCGGTCTCGCACTCGCCGTTGCCGCAAGGGCCCGGGTCGACCGGCCCGCCGTCGTCCTCGGCCTGGGCGCAGGCGTCTCCGTCGCCGCAGTCGGTCTCGGTGCCCGGATCGCTCCCGCAGTCACCGTCCTCGCACACCGGCCCGGGGTCGTCCTTTTCGTCGCCGGGGTCGGTGACCACGCCCTCACCCATGGTCTCGCCGTTGTTCGGCGTGTCGATGTTGGCCACGAATGTGGGCTGCGGCGGCACCTCGATGCAGGAGAGGATCAGCGCGAAAGCAGCCACAAGCAGCAGCGCGGAGAGAGCTCCGCGACCGACGCTGCGAACCCGGGAGAAGTTGCCCATGCCCATGGTCGTCCGACCTCCTCGGAGAGGGCCCGCGGGGGCTTGGGGATCGCCCCTCGTCCAGCCCGCGGGGCCGCATGGATCAAAGCGGAATGGCCCCATGGTGTCAATCTTCCGGCGCCCGGGGCGACACACTTTATCCGCCCGGCGGCTCTACAGGGCGGACTCTGAATGTACGGAGCTGCACATGAGCTGGTTCGGCGACCCCTCCTACGGCATCACCAAGCACCTGCCCGGCACCGCCTACTCGGACGCGGTCCCCCTCGTGAAGGAGGCCCTCGCGAAGGAGGGCTTTGGAGTGCTCACCGAGATCGACGTCAAGGCGACCCTCGACAAGAAGCTCGGCGTGCCCTTCAGAGACTACGTCATCCTGGGCGCCTGCAAGCCGCCGCTGGCCTACAAGGCGCTGAGCGCCGAGCCGGGGATCGGGCTCCTGCTGCCCTGCAACGTGGTCGTGGCCGAGGACGGCGAGAGCGGCTCCGTGGTGTCCGCGGTGGATCCGAGCGCCATGTTCACGGTCGTGGGCCGACAGGACATCGAGCCCCTCGCCGCCGAGGTCCACGGGCTGCTCGAGAAGGCCCTCGGCCACCTGGGCTGACCACGAGGGAGCTGGAGCTCGGCGTCGCCATCAGCGGCGCGGGGACGGCGCGCCTCAGAGCTGCTCGACGGCCTCCCGCAGCGCTCCGAGCAGGCGCCGCGCCCGGCCCTCTTCGGGGTCGGCCTCACACTCCGCCACGGCGCCGCCCACCGTGGCCTCCCGCGCGAGGTCGACCAGCTCGAGGCTGAGGGTGTAGACGCCGCCGATGCGGGCTATGGAGGCGCGCAGGATGGAGTCCGCCGCCAGGGCCTGCCCCAGGGGGATCTGACACTCCCGGTCGTAGCAGGCCTGGTAGGACTCCTTCTTCTTGAGCTTGACCAGCTTCTTCAGGTGCTCGGCCTGACGGGTCTGGTCGATGACCATGTAGCTCCCCGTGGCGGTCAGGCGCGCCCGCAGGTACTCGGTGAGGTCGTCTAAGAGCTTCTGGTCGATCTTCTCCGAGCGGTCCTCGATGCTCATCACCGCGACCTTGGGCCGCGGCCCCGGGGGAGCCGGGGCCACCAGTAGGGCCGCGGGAGCCGGCGGCGGGGTCGCCGGCTTCGTGGCTCTGGCGTGGGCCCACGGGTCCGTGCGGCTCACCACCTCCACCTGGTCGTCGGGCACCCGGGTCACGGAGCCGGCGCAACCCGCGAGGGCGACGAGCGCGAGGGCGGCGGTGGCGGCTGATGTCACGCGCGCCATCACGAGCCGCTCCTCAAGAGCTCGTTCTGCTGCTTCGCCGTGGCCAGGATCTTCTTCGTGAGGCGAGCCAGGGTCGTAGTGATGGTGTAGCTCAGCCAGGGTTCCCTCTCCGATCCCCTGGCGGTGTCCCGCAGGAAGTCCTCGTCGCTGAAGCCGGAGAGGTTGACGATGCCCTGCTCGTGCACCCTCGCCCGCCAGAGCACGTCTCCCCGGTAGCGCATCTCCACGTCGGCCGAGGCCGTGATGCCGTGCTCCTGGGGGATGCCGTAGTAGATGAAGCCGGGGAGCAGGTAGAGCCAGAAGGTCACGACCGCGGTCGAGTTGGAGTGGCCCCCCTGGAAGCGCAGCTCCCTCAGGTCGACGGCGAGCACCGGCAGGTCCGCGTTGGCGAGCTGAGCGGTAGGACAGCCGATCCTCTCGCTTATCGGCTCCCAGGAGCGACGCCAGAGACGCGCGGCCGAGTCGCAGAGCTCCCTCATCATGGATCCCTTGAAGTGCGTCGTGTCGACGCAGCGCGGCTCGGCGATCACCTTGATCTGGTAGCGCCCCACCATCGGACAGTCCGACGCGCTGCCCACAGCCGGCCAATCCGCGTGGGCGTCGCGAAAGGAGATGCTGGTGCAACCCGGGAGCGCCGCGAGGAGGAGGGCGACGAGCGCTGCGCGCAGGAAGAGGGGCACGGCCTAGCTCCCGTCCTCGGCGCCGAGGCGACCTTCGATCTCGCCGGTCAGCGCGCCCGCGTCACGCCCTTTTGCCACGACCCGGCCCGCCCTGTCGACGAGGAACGCGCTCGGAAGCTTCGCCTCCCCGTCGCTGGAGACACCGTACTGCTTCGCGACCTTCGAGTACTTGTCGAAGACCACGGGGTATGCCAGCCCCTTCTGCTTGAAGAACTCACGCAGCTTCGCCTGCGATGCGGCCCGGTCATCTCCTTCCGGCAGGGCCACGACCACCATCCGGAGACCGCGCCCGGAGGCCTTGCGGTGGAGCTCGCTCCACGCGTCGAGGCCGTCCCGGCAGGGCTTGCAGGACATCGCGAAGAAGTCGACCACCACCAGCCTCGAGCCCTCGGCCGACCGCTCCCGCTCGAGCTTGTAGAGCTTGTCTTCGAGCGTGAAGAGCTCGAAGTCGTGGTCGGCGGCGTGGGCCGCGCCGGCAGGGAGCGCGGCAGCCATTACCACCGCGGAGCACCAGAACAGACGGCGAAGGCCCACGCTGCGTGTGGCTCTCGTGCCCGTGCTGGCCATGGTCCGCCGTTACCTCGATCCTCCGGGGGCACGGAAGTTAGCAAATCGGCCCGGCGTCAGCGAGGGCGGCATCTTGCCCTCCGGCCGGGCAGGCTGCTACTGGACCGGCATGCTCCTTCGAACAGCCACGTCTCTCGCGCTCACGGCGATGGCGATGACCGCCTGCGGCTCCGCGCCCGCTCGGAAGCTGCCGCGATGCGAGGCGCCGAGACACGTCCCGGCGGGGGAGCGGCTGCACGAGGGCGCGAGCCCGGGTCCCCTGAGCGCGGACAGCGAGCGCGCCGCCATGAGCGCCGCCCTGACCGGTGCCCTGACCGAGCTCGGGGTGACCGTCGGGTACCAGCTCACCGACGTGACGAGCGAGGCGGACGGGGAGGAGAGCTACCGCGTCGAGCTGAGGCGCTCGGCCGAGGTAGAGGCGGTCGAGGTGCGGGGTGCGCGCGTGGTCCATCGCTGCGTCGATCCCGCCGACGGATCGGTGCGGGCGTGGGTCGCGGTGCCCGAGGCGGAGTGGCTCGAGCTGGCGCGGGTGCTTCGAGGGCGCACCGCGCTGGTCCTGGAGTGCGCGGGCGCGGCGTCGGACCTGTGCGAGACCCCGGCGACGTTGGCGCCGCTGCGGGCGGCCGCTTCGGAGCTCGAGCTGGACCTCCTCCCGGGGCTTCGGCGCGCCGGCGAGTCGACGGAGGCGGCGGGGCTGTGCGAGATCGGCGTGAAGGAGGGCGCCGCTCGCGTGCTCCACGTCCGCCTCGACGCGCGCGACGACGCGGCCGACTACGGCGAGCACTTCGCCTGGGCCTCGGCCCACGCGCACCTCTACGAGACGCGCGACTGCACGCGCCAGCGCTCGGCCGCGCCCGAGGAGGTGAAGGGCGCCCAGTTCAGCGCAGCGGAGGCGCGCAAGGCAGCGCTCGCTCGCGCGGTCGAGAGGCTCGTGGAGGAGATGCGCGGCTGGTGAGGCGGAGCGCCGCCTATGGCTCCACGCACACCCCGTCTTCGCAGGTCAGAGGCTCGGGGCAGAGACCTTCGTCGCCGCACAAGGGGCGCCTGCACTTGCCCGAGTCGCAGACGTAGGGGCCATCACAGTCGGCGTCCGCTTCGCAGCTCTTGAGCACGCAGTCCCCGTGGGTCGGGTGGCAACGCATGGCGACGGGGCACTCGTCGTCCGAGCTGCACCAGAGGTTGCAGCCGCCGTAGTTGCAGTCGTGATCCGCCGGGCAGTCGGCGGCGACGCCGCAGCCCATGCAGATGCCGCCGGGAGCGGCCCGGCTGCAGATGCCCGTCTGGCAGTCGGAGTTGCGGCGGCACTGGGGCGGCGGGGCGTTCTCCGGCCAGGAGAAGGGCACGTCTGCGGAGGTGTCCTCGGCGACGTCCTCGGCCGGCGGGCCCTGGTCAGGGGCCGTGTCCTCCGCCGGCGGGCCGGTGTCCTCCGCGATGTCGGCCTCGGTGGTGTCGTCGAGCGCGGTCCCCGGGTCGGTGCCGTCCGCGCCTCCGCCGTCGCTGACCTCTGCCGGCAGGGCATCGGCGGGGGCGTCCTCAACGACCTCGGGAGCGACATCGTCGCCAGCGTCCGTCGGGGCGACGTCACCGTCGATCGGCAGCGCACCGGGGTCGGGCGCCCCGGCGTCGGTTGTCGGCTCCGCGGAACCGTCGACCGCGTTGTCGAGGTCGGCCCTCCCCTCTCCGCCGGCGCCGTAGTAGTCCGCCGCCGAGCCGATGGCGTCGCGCCTCCCGGTGATGATGCCGCCGCCGCCCGTGTCCGCTCCGACTGCCCCCGGGGCCTCTGGGTTGAAGCCTGTGCCCGGCCCGCCGTTCAGCGCCCCGCCGGGGTCGCCGATGCTCGTGCTCGAGCAGGCGGGCTGGATGATGAGGAGGAGGAGGGAAGCGAGGGCGAGGGCGCGCATGGACGCAGGATGCCAGAAAGCGAGCGAGACGTCAGAACTTGAAGAGCTCGATCTGGAAGGAGGTCGTCTTGGTCTCGGGCTCGTACTTGATGGTCAGGGGCACCCCCCGGACCTCGACGCCGGCCTTGAAGCCGGTGGCGCCCATCTCGCCTCCCCTGGTGAAGTCCTGCTCGGCCCCGAGCAGCCAGGTGACGCTCTCTCCCCCGATGGTCGTCTTGTAGCCGCCGAGCACGTTCAGCTTGCCGGACTCGAACTGCCCTCCCTGCAGGTTGGCGTTGCCGCGGGCGCCGAGGCTGAAGCGGTCGGTGATGCGCGACTGGGCGTGGATCATGAACTTGTCCACGGGCACTTCGCCGGCGAAGTCGCGGTGGTAGTCGAGGAGGTACTTCTGGAACTTCTTGGGATCCTCGTAGCCGAAGGCGACGCCGTAGGAGAGCAGGGTGCCGGCCGTGGCGTCGGCCTGGAAGTCCGCGGTGAAGCTCGTCTTGTCGGTCGGCTTGCCGGTGAGCTTGCCGCCGAAGGTGCTCGCCGTCCCCGTGAGATCGTAGCGGCGCGCGTCGTTGATGGCGGCGTTGAGCTCCACCCGGAGCGCGTCGGTGCCGTATCCGAGGCCGACGTTGTTTGAGCTGCCCTGGCCCTCCAGCCCGAGGTTCGAGCTCTGGGAGAACTTCCAGAGATCCTTGGAGTAGGAGCTGCCGAGGTTCAGGCTGAAGCCGTCCTCGCTGCGCCACTGCAGGCCGGTTGTCTTCGTGAGCCCGGCCTCGGTGTGGCTGACGTCAGCCCTCGCACCGGTGAGGCCCTCCTTGTTGCCCGTGGCCTCCGCGGCCAGGGTCCAGGCGTCCTTGACGTACTTGCCGTCGAGCTTGACGTCGAGCTTGCCCTCGTGGTCCAGGCTCCCCTTGCCCCTGACGAAGCGCTTGTCGTCGCCGTACTTCAGCGAGGCGGCGCCGCCGATCGCGCCCTCGGCGTTGCGGGTCGCCTCGATGCTGCCCTTGAACTGGCCCTTCTGGTAGGTCAGCGAGGCCTTTACGCTCTCGAGGGCGATGTCGCGGATCTTGCCCAGCTTGGCCTCAAGCCCGGCCTCGAAGCCCTTTCCGAGCCCGAACTTCTTCTTGAGCGTTGGGATCTTCACGTTGGCCAGCACCGCGCCGGCCGCGGCGAGCATGGCGGCGAGCACTACCTGGTAGGGGTGCTCGCCCACGTACTGGGAGACCTTCGAGGCCAGCGCCTTGCCCTTGTCGGTCTTCAACCACGCCTTGGCCTGATCGCCGAGGGTCTCGTCGAGCAGGGGCTTGAGCTTGTCGATCTCCTTCTTCTGGGCGTCCGTCAGGTCGCCGCCGTCCTTCAGGGCGTCAAAGCCGGCCTTCAAGGCCGCGTCGACCCCGTCCTCGGCGTAGCCCATGATCTTCTCGGCGCTCAGCTCCTTGGCCACGAGGTCGTAGAGCTTGCCTCCGAGGAAATCGCCGAGGGCATCCTCGTAGGCCTGCTGCTGTGCCTCGCGTTCCTTGTCCTCGGGGGAGAGCTGCGCGCTGCCCTCCTCGTAGCCGGCCCCCTGGAGCCCCGCGACCCCGGTCTTGCCTCCGCTCGTCTTCGATACCGGCTTGCTCGGCTCTACTACCGGGGCCTTCTTCTGCTCGTTGGACTGCGTCGGCATTGAAGCCTCCATTGGAGGGCGGACGGAGAGCTGGGGACAGCAGTCCCCGGAAGGAAACAGTGATTATCGTTTTTGCATCGATCGTGCCACGACCTCCGCGGGGAGGGGCTGCTATGTTCCGGCCATGACCACCGCGCCCTCCCGCCTCCCCGCCCCCCACCTCCTCTGTGCCGCGGTGCTCCTCGCGCCGGCCTTCGCCGGCTGCTCGAGCGATCCCTCGGCCGGCAGCGCTCCGAGCGCCGACCTCCCCGGCACCGACCTCGGCGCAGCCGATGATCGGGGGAGCGCACCTGCCAACACCGTCGACTCCTCGCCCCAAGGTCCCGACGCGGGCTCGGACGGCCCCTCGGCGCCGGCTGGGGACGTGCTCGACGATCCCGGACTAGAGACTGCAGACCCCGGCGGAGAGGACGCAGGCGGAGCGGACGCTGCCCCGGGCGGCGACCAGCCCGACACGCCGCCCGTCGAGCCTCCGGTGCTGGGCGGCGAGCGCCCCGCCAGGGTCGTGCTCCCGGAGGCCTACGACCCGGAGCTGCGCTGGCCCCTGGTGCTGCTCCTCCACGGCTTCTCGGCCAACGCCAGGGTGCAGGACTTCTACTTCGGCGGCACGGACCGGGCCAGGAGCGCGGGCTTCATCCTGGTGCTCCCCGACGGCACGAAGAACAGCCGCGGGCTGCGCTTCTGGGACGCCACGCCGGCCTGCTGCAACCGCGAGGGCCCGCCCGTCGACGACGTGGGCTACCTGACGGGGCTCGTCGTCGAGGCCAAGACCCTGCTGTCGGTGGACCCGGCCCGGGTCTACGCCATGGGGCACTCCAACGGCGGCTACATGTCGCTGCGCCTCGCCTGCGACTCGGCGGAGCACTTCACCGCGATAGCCAGCCTCGCGGGCTCCGAGCGCCTCGACGAGGAGGTGTGCCAGCCTTCCGCGCCGGTCGCCGCGCTGATCCTGCACGGCACCGAGGACGACACCGTGCCCTATGGCGACGCCTCCTATCAGCCCGGCGCAGAAGAGGTCGCCCGGCGTTGGGCCTCCAGAAACGGCTGCGAGGAGGGCGCTCCAGCCGAGGGCCCGCCCCTCGACCTCGACGCGCGTGTCGACGGCGACGAGACCGCCACCTTCACCTACGAGGGCTGCCCCGACGGCGCGGCCGTGGAGCTGTGGAAGATGGACGGGAGCGGCCACATCCCAACGCCGACCGCCGCCATGCGCAACGGCATCTTCGAGTGGCTCCTCGGCGAGGCGCGACCGGAGCCCTGAGCTGCTCGCTTCAGCGACGCTGGACCGGCCTCTTGTCGAGCATCTCGATGAGGGCGCCGTCCTGGCTCGAGGCGGTGGTGTCGCCCGACGCGCTGCCCCCTTCGAGGGCGAAGTAGAGCAGGAAGAAGGTGAGGATGCCCAAGAGGACGGCGAGCACGTGGCCGAGGCGGACGGGGATGTTGAGGGGGCGCGCCACGATGGAGCTGTTGAGCCAGCTCCCCGTGTCCGCTCCGGCGCCGGGCTCGTCCAACTCGGGCAGCTCGTGATCGAAGGCGAGGAGCCAGGGCTCCGGGTCCGCGCGGAGCTCGGCCGCCACCGACCTGTAGAAGCCGCGTGCGTAGGCGCGGCCCGGCAGGTCCTCGTAGCGGTCGGCCTCGAGGGCCTCGAGGCTCGCGAGGGGGATGCGCGTGACCTGAGCGAGCTGCTCGAGGCTCACGGCCGCGGCCCTTCGGGCCCGGCGCATCATCCCGCCGGGGGTCTTGGGCTCCACCGGTACGGCGCAGGGCCTCACCGGCACCGTCACCTGGTCCGTGTGCACCTCCTCGGCGCAGGTCGGCGACTCCTGCGGCAGCGGCGGCGGCACCACGACCCGCGCGTACGCCGGCACCGGCGGCGGCGTCATCGAGCGCTGCGCTGTGGAGGTCCCCGACATGGGTGGCGGCGTTATCTCGTCCAAGGGTCGCGGTGTTCTACACCGGGTGCTCGCTGTCTACAAGCAATGTCTACGAACCGGAAGCAGCCGCTTGCGAGTCTCGCGCAGAGGAGCGGATGCACGGAGGCTCATCTCGCTCCCAGCCTACTCTCCGCCGCCGGCGAAGAACCTGTACTGGACGCCGACGGCGATGGCGTAGACGGCCTTGTTGAAGGTCTCGGGGCCGATGTCGGTGTTGAAGCTGGCCTCTACCGCCTCGAGGAAGGGGTGGAGGCTCTTGTTCTTCGCCTCTTCATAGAAGGTCCGCGACAGGCCGAAGTTGAGATCGAGCTCCGGCATGACGGTCCAGCGGGCCCCGAGGCACACGGAGTGGGAGTCGAGGGCGTACTCGAAGTCGCTGTAGACGTCCTCGTTGGCGCCCGCGATGCTGCGGTTGTAGCCGACGCTCACGAGGAGCGGGTCGGAGATGCGGTACTCGACGGCGGCGCCGAGGTCGAAGCCGTTCGAGTAGTCGTCGTCATAACCCCGCACGTAACCTGTGATGCCCGTGAGATCGTCGTCCTCGTCGGCCTGCTCGATGAAGTAGTAGGTGAGGCTCGTGCTCAGGGTCAGGTCCGAGATGGGGCTGTAGGAGATGCCGGCGCCGAGCGTCGCAGGCAGGTTGCGCTTCTCCTTGGCGCCGTCCTCGAAGGACTCGAGGGGGCTGTCGGCGGTGGCCAGGTTCGAGAGCTTGGAGTCGGCCTCGAACTCCAACGGCGTCTCCATCTCATAGCGCACAGCCACATCGAGGCCGCGCAGGGGGCGGAAGTGGATGCCGAAGATGCCCCCCATGCCGAGCGCCGCCTTGGTCGAGTCGAGGGAGGCGAGGACGGGCTGGTACTCCTTGGTCACGTTGCCCTGCGCGTCCTTGTCCGGTGCCGGGTTGAAGGTCGCCGAGCCCTCGTAGGTCTTCTTGGCGTAGATGAGGCGCATGCCGGCCGAGATCGAGACCATGTCGAAGAAGCGGTAGGCGGCGCCGAGGGTCGGGCCGAGGAACATGGACGATCCTTTGAAGTTGCCGCCCGTAGGGTGCACCGCGGCCTTCGGCTCCACCTTCAGACCCAGGGGCTCGAGGAAGGGCACGCCCTTCTCGTACTCGAGCGAGCCGCCGCCGGCGGGCACGGTGAAGGCGAAGAAGCCGGCGAGGTCCTCCCACTTGTAGACCGCGTAGAGGGCGGGGAGCGCCCAGGTGGGATCGTCGGCGCTGTAGGTCTCGCCGCGGTGCGTGATCTCGTAGCTCTTCAGCACGGTCTGGCTGCTGAAGTTGAGGTAGAGGCCGTCCCCGAGCCAGGCTGCGCCCGCGGGGTTGTAGTTGACGACGTCCGCCTCGTCGGTGGCCGCGTTGCGGCTGAAGGTCCGGATGTAGGCCGCGCTCTGGTTGGAGAGGTAGTCGATGCTGCCGGCCAGAGCCTCGGGTGGGGCCCAGGCGGCGGCGACGACGAGACAGGTGGCGAAGAGAATCTTCTTCATGGTGTTCCTCTCCAAGGGTCTGCAGGGAGACATGCCGGCTTTGACGTTCGGGACCAGGCGATGTGCCACGACACGACCGAGTTGGGTTGCCCTCTCCAGGAGGCTCTGCGAGTCCTGGAGCGCGAATCTACCGGTGTGGGCCGACCTCGTCCATTCGCGGGTCGCCAGAACGTTGTTAGAGTGCGTCGATGCAGAAGCACTTCGAGATCTATGCCCGCCGAGCCAAGACCTACCAGCGGCTCGTCGCGCGGGAGGACAAGGACGGGCTCCTTCTGCCGGCCATCCTCGAGGTGGCCCCGCCCGCTCCCCTCGACGTCGTCGAGCTCGGCGCTGGTACGGGGAGGCTGACCTGCCTGCTCGCGCCAGAGGCGTCGAGGATCGCGGCCTTCGACCTGTCACCCTCCATGCTGGCGGTGGCTCGAGGACGCCTCGAGGCGATGGGGGCAAAACGCTGGGTCCTGGCCATGGCCGACCACCGGGCCCTGCCGGTCGCCGACTCGAGCGCGGACCTCGTGGTGGCAGGGTGGACCGTGTTCCACGCGGCCGAGCCCTTCACCGACGGAGGGGAGGCGGTGGCGGCGGTCGTCGGCGAGATCTCTCGCGTGCTGCGGCCGGGCGGCTGCGCGGTCCTGATCGAGAGCCTCGGCACGGGCGAGACCTCCCCGAGCCCACCCACAGACATCGTGGCCTACCTCGACGCCCTCGAGACGGTCCACGGCTTCGAGAAACGCTGGGTGCGGACCGATTACCGCTTCGAGTCGCCCGAGGAGGCGGAGGAGCTGGTGCGCTTCTTCTTCGGTGAGGAGCTGGCCGCGCGGGTGCGCGCCGAGGGGGCCGTAGAGCTTCCCGAGTGCACCGGGCTGTGGCATCGAGCGTTCGGCGGGGCAGGCGTTTCGTAAACGAAACGCCACTAGCCTTTGATCTAGCTGTTGGCTGTTAGCTGTTAGCGGTTAGCCTGAAACCC
>CAZQPP010000275.1:0-11028 GCA_964594295.1 uncultured Myxococcales bacterium
CGCACGTCCTGCGCGGCGCACGGCGAGTGCCAGAGCACCTTCTACTGCGCGGCGCCCAACTGCCTCGCGAAGAAGTCCAACGGCGCGACCTGCTCGGCGAACTTCGAGTGCACCTCGGGCCAGTGCACCGACGGGCGCTGCTGTGAGAGCGCCTGCGCCGGCACCTGCGAGACCTGCGCCAACGCCCAGGGCCAGTGCCGCGCCATCCCCGACTGGCAGGACCCGGCCAAGGAGTGCGGCACCTGCAGCGTCTGCAACGGCGCCCGCGCCTGCCGCTACGTGGCCGCGGTCTCCGACCCGACCGACCCGAAGGGCGACCCCCTCGACCACTGCCAGCAGCAGAGCACCGGCAGCTGCGGCAGGAACGGTGCCTGTAACGGCTCCGGCGTCTGCGAGCTCTGGAAGAGCGGCACCCAGTGTGTGGCCAAGTCCTGCGACGGCATGACCTACCAGTACCCGGACCTCTGCGACGGCCGAGGCGTGTGCGTGAACCAGGGTAGCGTGAGCTGCTCGCCGTACCTCTGCGCCGGCTCGGGCTCGGGCGCGGTCTGCAGGACCTCTTGCGCCAACGACAGCCACTGCGACAGCGCCAACTACTGGTGCAACAACCAGCAGTGCGTGGCCAAGAAGAACCAGGGCGCGACCTGCACGGGCGGCAACCAGTGCAAGAGCGGCCACTGCGTCGACGGCAAGTGCTGCGACACCGCCTGCGACGGCCAGTGCGTCAGCTGCGCGACCGGTACCTGCACGCCCTTCGCGGCCAGGACCGACGACCCGGCCAGCAGGTGCGCGACCTGCAAGGCCTGCAGCGGCAGCTTCACCGACAGCACGAAGAGGCGGTCTGCCTGCGTGAACGTCACAACCAACACCGACCCGCTGAGCCACTGCGCCACGGACTCGGTGGCCTCCTGCGACCAGGACGGCACCTGCAACGGCTCCGGTGCTTGCAAGCTCTACAGCAGCACCACCGTCTGCAACCCGCAGTCCTGCACCTGGACCACGCAGTACAACGCCGACAAGTGTGACGGCTCCGGTACCTGCAAGGACGCCGGCACCGTGAGCTGCCACCCCTACAAGTGCAAGGGCAACGGCTGCCCGAGCCCGCGCCAGTGCTCGACCTCGAACGACTGCGTCGGCGACCACTACTGCTCGGGCAACCAGTGCATTCCGAAGCAGAGCCCGGGCACGAACTGCGGCAGCGGCGGACAGTGCCTGAGCGGGCACTGCGTCGACGGTGTTTGCTGCGACGACGCCTGCGGCGGCACCTGCATGGCCTGCAACCTGACCGGCAAGGTCGGGAAGTGCACGCCCATCGCCGCGGTCAACCCCAACACCGACCCGGCCGGCGAGTGCAGCGGCGCTTGCCAGGTCTGCAAGGTCAGCGGCAGCGCCGGCGCCTGCGGCAACGCGAGCAACGGCTCGGACCCCGACCTCGACTGCTCGCCCGCGGAGTCGCAGTTCTCCTGCGGCCGCAACGGTCAGTGCTGGGACGGCCAGTGCGCCAAGTGGTCGACGAGCACGGTCTGCGGCCACCAGAGCTGCGTCAACAACCCGGCCACCGGCCAGCCGACGAGCGTCCAGCTCTACTCCGAGCGTCACTGCGACGGTAGGGGTACCTGCAACGCCGCGACCAGCGCGGGCGGCAGCGACGACTGCAGCAGGTACGCCTGCAACGCCTCGGGCAACGGCTGCCGCACGGACTGCAACGACGACGTGCACTGCCGCGCGGGCAACTACTGCGGGACCGACAAGAAGTGCCACGCGAAGAAGGCCAACGGCGGCAGCTGCACCAAGACCAGCATGTGCCAGAGCGGCTACTGCGTCGACGGTGTCTGCTGCAACAACGCCTGCAACGGCTCCTGCCGCGCCTGCAACAAGAGCGGGAGCGTCGGTACCTGTACGAACCACGCCAGGAACACCGACCCAGAGGGCGAGTGCAGCGGCGCCTGCAAGTCCTGCAACGGCAGCGGGTCCTGCACCAACACCGGCGCCGGTATCGACCCGGAGAACGACTGCCAGGCCCAGGCTCCTTGTGGCCGCGACGGGCAGTGCAACGGCGGCGGCGGGTGCCGCATGTGGGCGTCGGGCACCGTCCACACCTCCCAGAGCTGCAGCTCCGGCAAGATGAGCAAGACCGACACCTGCAACGGCTCCGGCGGCATCAACGACGGTGGAGTCTTCTACTGCGACGGCAAGGCCAACCCGACCCAGCCGTACCCCGGACCGAAGCCGCCGGCCTTCTACGCCTGCAGCGGAGTCGGCTGTCACACCTCGTGTGCCAACGACAGCCACTGCGGAGACAGCTCCTATGTCTGCGTGAACAACAAGTGCGAGCCCAAGAGGCAGAACGGCGCCTCTTGCAGCCTCGCCAAGCAGTGCACCAGCGGGAACTGCGTGAACCGCAGGTACGGGACCGGCAAGGTCTGCTGCAACAGCTCCTGCGGAGGCTCGTGCAAGGCCTGCGACAAGGCGGGCTCGGTCGGCACGTGCACCAACGTGACCAACTACACGAACGCGCCCTACGGCACTCAGTGCGCGCAGTGCAAGTACTGTGTCAGCGGCTCGTGCACCAACATCCCGAACGGCCAGGAGTCGCCGCACAACGCCTGCCCGAACCAGGTGTCCGGGGCCACGCCTTGCGCCAAGGACGGCAAGTGCAACGGCTCCGGCTCGTGCCGCTACGCACCGACCTCGAAGGTGTGCCGCAGCGCATTCTGTGCCGGGGCGGGCATCAGCTCCGTCTACCACTACGCAGACAAGTGCGACGGCGCGGGTAACTGCGGCATAGACGGAGGCACCAACACCTGCAACAAGGGCAACATCTGCAAGGTCTACGACTGCGCCGCGGGCGGCTGTACACAGGCCAACAAGCCCAACGGCACGAGATGCAAGGACGGCAGCTGCAATACGGGCTGCGGCCAGTACAAGTGCATCACGTGGACGAAACCGCGCACCTGCCAGAGCGGGACCTGCACCACACCGAGCCCGTCAACCGCGCAGTGCAAGACCTCGAGCGTCTGCAAGAGCCCCTCGTGCAGCGCCAACGGCGGTTGCTCCACGGTGAACCTGCCGGCGCACGGCGACAGCAACGACAACGACGACACCCACACCAACGCGTGGCTGGCCAGGGAGCGCTACTGCGAGAATGTGTCCGACCCGAGAGGCGGCTCCTACGGCGTGCAGCACTACAGGCAGCGCTGCAACGGCTCGGGCGGCGTGCTCAGGACCGCCGGCGCCAGGACCGACAAGAGCAACCACGGCTGGCAGGTCCGCGACTACCACGACAGCTGCTGGCCGTATAAGTGCTGGTCGAACAACTCCGGCAACGCGGGCAGCGGCAACGGGTACCAGTGCCGGAACCACTGCTACATGGGCGGCGCCAACAACAACTACTGCGCCTCCGGCGAGCACTGCACCACCTTGTACACGGGTCCGAGGACCTGCTCGCCGCAGGGCGGCAGCAGCGGAGCGCGCGGTCCCGCCTACGAGTGCACGGAGACCTGCTCGCCCTGGCCGTACCCGCACTAACGCGAGGGTAGGCAACACAGTCTTCATCTCCCACCGGGCGCTACACGGCGGCGCCCGGTGGGAGAGTCGGACTACATGTGGCTGAGGCGGAGCCCGTCGAGGCGCAGGTCGAGCCTGTCACCGACCTCGGCGCGGGCGCGAGCGATGGTTGACTCCCGCTCGGAGCGCTCGAGGCGTCCTGCGAGGGGGCCCTGGCTCCCGCGAAGGCCAAAGGGCCGGTAGGCGCTCATCAGGTTGACCCCGAGCCCGGGCCAGCTCCTCGCGAGGGCTCGCAGGATCGGCAGGGTGCAGCACTCGGCGTGTCCCGGCAGGAGAAGGTGGCGAAGGAGGACCTGCTCTCCGCGGTCCCGCAGGCGACAGAGGAGGGACAGCACGCGGTCGAAGGTCTGGGCAACGCCTGAGATCTCCAGGTCGCAGGCGCCGGGGCCGTACTTCATGTCAGGCACGAAGAGCCAGGCGATGCCGCAGAGCAGGTCGAGGGTGTCCGCGGTGAGCCAGAGGTTGCCGTTCCAGACCACCCGCGTGTCCGGCGGCGCGTGGAGCAGCGTGCGCAGCACGAAGAGAGGCTGCACGTCGGGGTTTCCCCCCACGAAGGTCACGCTGCGCGCTCCCTGCTCCCGGCGAAGCCTGATTCGTCCGGCCAGCCATCGGGGCTCGGTGGGCCGAGCGCCGGTGGGGTGCTCGACCTCCTCTCTCTCAGAGCAGAAAGCGCAGCGGAAGTTGCAGCCTGCCAGGTAGATCGCGTGGGTCGGGCCGACCTCCGGCTCCTCGCCTAGGTGCAGCAGCTCCTTGTAGACACGTCCCTCGTCGCCGAGCCCGCAGCTGCCGGTCTCTCCGGCCATGCGGTCGACGCCGCAGTCCTCGGGGCAGATCCGGCAGCTCCGATAGGCCTCCTCGAGGAGCCTGATGCGGCGCTGGAGCTCGGCGGCGTCTGCTCTCATCGCCTGGCGTCTAGGGCGGGACAGGCCGGATCTCGCCGTCCCCGTGCACCGAGATGTAGTCCTCGCGCGGCCCGTCACAGTCACCGCGCGCGGAGCACTCTGCGCAGCGCTCCAAGAAGGGGCCGCTCTCGTAGGGCGAGGTCTCGAGGGGGAAGCGGTAGCCCCCCGGGTCCGCCACCTCGAGGCGCAGCGAGGCCGGCCGGAAGAGGGCTCCCCAGTGTCGCTCGGGCAGGACGCAGGGCAGCATGTGGAGGGCGACGATCTCGGGCGAGGGTCCCTCGCCGTTGTCGTCGAGCACGGCTGACACCGCCTCGGCCACCTCGGTCAGCGTCGGCATCATAGGCGCGACTCGCTCCCGCACCTCGGGCTCGAGACCGAAGACCGACAGGTGCCAGAGGCTGAAGCGGGAGACGCCGAGCGCGGAGAAGCGATCAACGATGGCCCGGAGATCGCTGACGTTCTCCTTGTAGAGGAGCACGTCCGCTTCGAGGCGGAGGCCAGGCGCGGCGTTGATCAGATCCGCCGCCTGGCGAAGCAGCGCGAAGCAGCCCTCAGTACCGGCGAGGCGGTCGTGGAGCTCGGCCGTGGACCCGAGGATGAGCACGCTGACCTCGGTGGCGCCGGCGGCGGCGAGGCGGCTGACGTTCGCCTCGTGGGCGAGCAGCATTCCGTTTGTCTGGACCTTCACCCGTGAATAGCCGAGCTTGCGGGCGGCGTAGACGAGCTTCAAGAGGTCCTTGCGCAATGTGGGCTCGCCGCCCCCGAACCAGAACCCCGAGGCCCCGCGGCGCCGAGCGTCGCGCAAGACGGCGACGGCCTCCGCGGTGGCCATGGAGGGGCCGCCCTCCCGGAGCGCGGGGCAGCCGGGGCAGCTGTTGTTGCATCGGTAGTCGGCCGCGATCTCGATCCAGTCGATTGACATGCCGCGAGCTTAGCACTTGGCGCCGTCCGACGTATGATGTCGCCGTGCGCACTCTGCTCGTCATCCTCTCCGTCCTGGCCCTCGGCCTCTCCTCGTGTCGCGGCTGCAAGGAGGAGAAGGCCGCGTCCCCTGCGCCCGACGCTCCCGCGCGCACCGCGGTGGAGGAGACGGCACCGGAGAAAGGGCCTGCCGACGAGGAGGCGCCCGGAGCCAAGCCGGAGAGCGGCGCAGAGGAGGCGGTGGGCCTCGACTTCGAGTACGCCCCCGAGGTCCTCCGGGTCCTGCGCGCCACCGAGGTCCGCCTGATGGTGAGCGAGGTGCCCGACGGCGTCGAGGTGAAAGGTTTTCGGTGGGTCTTCGACGACGGCAGCAAGGACGCGCTCGGCGCGAAGGTGGAGCACCGCTTCGAGGACGGCCTGCGCGACCACCGGGTGCGCCTCGTGGCCGAGCTGTCGGACGGCCGCAGCCTCACGACGACGAGGACCCTGCCCCTCGACCGCATCCCGCCGTCGCCGAAGGCCAAGGCGGAGCCCGAGGTCCGCATGCCGCCACCCCAACCGCTGACCGGCGAGGACGCTCTCCGAGTGGTCCTGGTGGGCTCGCTGCAGCCCACGAGCGAGCTCGAGCAGCGCTCGAAGGCTCTGCTGTCGCTGCGACCGCAGGTCCTCTTCCTGCTCGGCGACCACGTGCGGGTCGGCCCCGAAGACCGCCCTCGTGCTGCGTGGGCGCCCATAGCAACGGCCCTGCTGGAGCCCGCCGCCGCCCAGGGGACCTGGGTGCTCCCCATCCTCGGGGAGATAGACCTGCTCGGCGAGGGCCGCATGCACGCCATCTCCTTCTGGCAGGAGCAGGGTGCGCCCGCGCCGCTCCTGCCGGGCTCGCTCTTCCCCGAGTCCTATGCCTTCAGGAGAGACGGCGTCTTCTTCGCCGCGCTGCCCTCCGAGATGCCCAACCCGGACGCCGAGATAATGCGCCTCCACGGTGTCCTCGGGCGGGCGAAGGGAGACGTCTCCCGCCTGGTGCTCTCCCACTGGCCCCTCTCGCCGCTGGCGGACGGCGACGACGAGACCCTGCCGCGGGCGTACCGCTTCTACGAGATCCTCGCCCGCTACGGGGTCACGCTCTTCGCGAGCGGCCACCACGGCATCACCTACCTGGGGGACTACGGAGGCCTGAAGACCGCCAGCGTCGGCCGCGTCGACGGCGAGTGCGACGCCCTGCCGGACGGCACCTGCACCCCGCCCGCCGCGGTCGTCGTGGACTTCGAGAAGGGCCGGAGGAAGCGCACCTTCGCGGTGGACCTGCGGGAGCCGCTGAGCGTCTATCGGACGAAGAAGCTGCCGGCGGTGCTCCTGAGCTATCGGCGCTGGGACCCGTAGGGGACAGTCCCTCGAATCGGTAGGGGACAGTCCCGTTTCGATTTGCCCGAAATCGGTAGGGGACAGTCTCGTTGCGACCGGCGGTGGGATCCCTAAGGGATTCTCGCGCAGAGGCGCAGAGGCGCAGAGGGTTCAGGGCTCCTCTCTGCGCTCTCTGCGTCTCTGCGCGCGACACTCTGGGGCGCGGACGCGCCCACCTACGCGATCTTCTCTGCGTGGTGACAAGTCACTCGGTGCGTCCCCTCGAGCACACGCAGGAGTGGGACCTCCTCCTTGCACTGGTCGTCCGCGTGCCGGCAGCGCGGGTGGAAGGTGCAGCCGCTCGGCGGTGTTAGCGGCGAGGGCACGTCGCCTTCGAGCACGATGCGCTTCTGGACCCTGGCCCGGACGGGATCGGGCGGCGGGACCGCCGAGAGCAGGGCCTGGGTGTAGGGGTGGGCCGGCTGGTGGAATATCTCGCTGCGCGGGGCGACCTCGACGAGGCGGCCGAGGTACATCACCGCGACCCGGTCGCTCACGTGCCGCACGACCGCGAGGTTGTGGGCGACGAAGAGGTAGGCGAGGCCGTGGCGCTCCTGGAGCTCCATGAGCAGGTTCAGGACCTGGGCCTGGACGCTGACGTCGAGGGCGCTGACCGGCTCGTCGGCGATGACGAGGTCGGGCTCGGTGGCGAGCGCCCTGGCGATGCCGATGCGCTGCCGCTGGCCGCCGCTGAACTCGTGGGGGTAACGCGCGTGAAGCTTCGGGTCGAGGCCCACCTCCGCCATCAGCGCGAGGACGCGCTCTCGGCTCTCCTTCCTGTTCTCGGCGAGGCGGTGGGTGTCGATGGGCTCCTGGAGGATGGACCCCACCCTCATGCGTGGGTTCAGCGACGCGTAGGGGTCCTGGAAGATCACCTGCATGCGCCGGCGCAGGGGCCGCAGCTCGCTCTCCTTGAGGGTGGTCAGCTCTCTGTCCTCGAAGCGGACCGAGCCGGAGGTGGGAGGCACGAGCTGCAAGATGGCGCGCCCCGTCGTTGACTTTCCGCAGCCCGACTCGCCGACGAGGCCGAGCGTCTCTCCGCGGGCCGTGTCGAAGGTTATGCCGTCGACGGCCTTGACCAGGCCGGTGGTGCGGCGGAAGAGCACCCCGCCGCGCACCGGGAAGTGCACCTTCAAGTCCTTGACGCTGAGGAGGGGCTCGCTCATGACACCGGCTTGAAGGCCCCCGTGTCGTCGGGGCCCACCTCGATGTGGCATCGCACCACGTGCCCGGGCGTCACCTCGCGCGGCGGCGGCATGAGCTTCTCGCACATGGCAGTCGAGAAAGGGCATCGCGGGGCGAAGGGGCAGCCCTCGCGGCGGATCATGGCGTCGGGGGGGAGCCCTTCGATGGTGTGGAGGCGCGCGCGAGGCCGGTCCTGCATGCGCGGGATCGAGAGCAGCAGGCCCAGGGTGTAGGGGTGGCTCGTGTTGGCGAAGACGCTCTCCGTCGGCCCCTCCTCCATCATCATGCCGGCGTACATGACGACCACCTCGTCGGCGGTGCCGGCCACCACGCCGAGATCGTGGGTCACGAGGATCAGCGCGGTATCGGTCTCCCGCACGAGCTCGGAGAGGAGCTCCAGGATCTGCGCCTGGATGGTCACGTCGAGGGCGGTGGTGGGCTCGTCGGCGATGAGCACCCGCGGGTCGCAGAGCAGGGCCATGGCGATCATGACCCTCTGGCGCATGCCGCCGCTCAGCTCGTGCGGGTAGGCGGCCATCCGGGAGGCGGCGTCCGGGATGCCCACGCGCTCGAGCATCGCCGTGGCCTTGTCCGCGGCGGCCTTGCCCCTCATGCCGAGGTGCAGCTCCAAGACCTCGGTGAGCTGGCGCCCCACCCGCAGGAATGGGTTCAGGCTCGTCATGGGGTCCTGGAAGACCATGGCGATCTCCTTGCCCCGGATGCGGCGCATCTCGGCCTCGCTCAGGTCGAGGAGCTCGCGGCCGTCGAGGAGCACCGAGCCGTGCCGGATCTCGGCCGGGGGCTCCTGGAGCAGCCGCATGATGCTGAGGTTGGTGACGCTCTTACCCGAGCCCGACTCCCCGACGATGCCGAGGGTCTTGCCCTTCTCCAGTGAGAAGGAGAGGCCGTCCACCGCGCGGACCCTGCCGTGGTCGGTGTGGAAGACGGTGACAAGGTCCCTTACCTCCAGCATGGCCTCACCCCCTGTGGGCCTGCGGGTCGAGGGCGTCGCGGATGCCGTCGCCCAAGAAGTTGAGGCAGAAGAGCGTCAGCCCGAGGGCGATGCCGGGGTAGAGGATCAGCCAGGGGTGGTCGCTGATGTGCTGCGCGCCCTCCGCGATGAGGTTGCCCCAGGAGGGCTCGGGGGGCTGCACGCCGAGGCCGAGGAAGCTCAAGAAGGCCTCCTCGAGGATCACGGCCGGGACCATCAGGGTGCTGTAGACGACGACCGGGCCCACCGTGTTGGGCAGCAGGTGGCGCCAGATGATCGTGCGGCTCTTGACGCCGAGGGCGCGGGCCGCCTCGACGAACTCCCGCTGCTTCAGCGAGAGGATCTGGCCCCGCACGACCCGGCTCATGGTCAGCCACTGCACCGCGCCGAGGGCGATGAAGAGGTTCACCGTGCTTCGCCCGGCGATGACGATGAGCAGGATGACGATGAACATGAAGGGCAAGCCGTAGAGCACGTCAACGACCGCCATCATCACGAAGTCGGTCCGCCCGCCGACGTAGCCGGCGATGCCGCCGTAGGTGACTCCGATGACAAAGGAGATGAGCGTCGCGAGCAGGCCGATGGTGATGGAGATGCGGGCCCCGTAGAGCAGGCGCGTCAGCAGGTCGCGCCCGCGGGGGTCGGTGCCGAGCCAGAAGGTGTGCAGCTCCGGGGCTCCGGGGTACTCGTCGCGGCTGATTCGCAGGTCCCGGTTTCGGTCGAAGCCCTCTACCAGGCGGTGCTTGTCGTGGCGCAGGTATCGCGTAGCGGCGAGGAGCTCTGCCTTGTCCACCGCGCCGTCCTCGTCGAGGTCGAGCTTGTTGAACAGGCCGTGGGCCTTGATGCCGTGCTTGCGGTAGCTCTCGGGGACGTCCTCGGCCCTGGCGGGGACCTCGGTGGCGGTGAGCCAGCCGTCGGGAGCTCCGTCGCGGCCGTCGTAGGTCTCGAACAAGAACGAGAAGAAGCGCATGGCGGCGGTCGCCTCGTCGAGCTCGGGGCAACGCAGCACGCCGAGCTGATGGCGCAGGAGCGAGGAGACCGGGAGCTTGGCGTCGAGCCCCTCGATGCGCTCTCGGACCTGTCGAGCCATGGTCGGCGCCACGTTGTCCATCAGGCGCAAGCCCGGGAGCACGACCCGGGAGATGGGCTCACGGAAGCACTCGATGGCGCCCGAGCCGTCCTTGTCCAGGAACTGAAAGCTCGTCAGGTCGCCGTCATAGGTCGGGTGGTCGAAGGAGACGTCGCGGCTCAGGGGCGGAGCGCTCTTCAACACCGTGTGCTGCTCGTCGAGGCTGAAGTGGGTGACGTGGGCGGCGACGAGGGGCGCGCAGTAGCCCAGCACCGCCATGACGCACACGATCACGACGCTCGCGCGGGCGAGGCGGTTCCGGCGGAGCCTCTCGAGCGCGTTCGGGAGCCGGCTCATCTTCTGGCGACCGAGGCCAACACCCCGCAAAGGTATGAGGTCTCGGGCGCCTGCGCCAGAACAGCGTGGTCCTCTCCGGCAGACAGGAGGCGGTGCACGTGCAACGTCTTGTCCGTGCTCTGTGCGGCATCCGAGAGCACACGGAGCAGGGTGCCGGCGTCGACGGCGGCGGAGCACGAGAAGCTCATCAGCAGGCCGCCGGGACCGAGCACCTCGAGGGCGGCGCGGTTCAGCGCGCCGTACTTCTTCAGGCCTTCTTTGAGGTGCGCGCGGCTCCGCACGAGCTTGGGAGGGTCGAGCACGGCAATGTGAAAGCTCCCCGGCCGCTGGGCGCGGCAGAACCGCACGCAGTCCTCGCGCACGAAGCGGGCGGTCTCGAGGTCGTTCCTGCGTGCGTTGGCCTCAGCCCACTTGATGGAGGGGCCGCTGGTGTCTACCCCCACGGCCTCGGACGCGCCTCCCGCGGCGGCGTTGAGCGCGAACCCGCCCGTGTAGGTGCAGAGGTCCAGCACTCTCCGCCCGGCGGCCAGCTCCCGCAGCAGCGCTCGGTTCGGGCGTTGGTCGACGTAGTGGCCCGTCTTCTGCCCCTTGAGCAGGTCGCTCTCGTAGCTCAGCCCGTGCTCAGTGAAGGCTGC
>CAZQPP010000276.1:0-10960 GCA_964594295.1 uncultured Myxococcales bacterium
GCGCCCACTACGCCCACCGGCTGAGCGCAGATCCTGAAGTCTACTTCCGCCCCCGCGGGGTGAAGGGCGGTCTCGAGCCCGGCTTCGGCTACCTCTCCTTCCGCACGCCGAGAGTGGAGGAGACCGCCGGACTCTACACGCGCGCCGAATACGCCGCGCTGGCCGGCTCCGGCTTCCTGACGTGGACCCCGGCGCGAGACGGCGGGAACCTCTCCCCCTCGGCCCGTTACAGCACTCCCCGCGCGTGGCACCTCGCCCTGGGCGCGCGCCACGCCGGAACTGGCGCCCTGGAGCCCCTGGACCACCTGACGCTCGGGGCCTCGGAGGTGCACGTCCGCGGCCAGCTTTGGGTGGCCCAGGGATGGGCCGGCCGCGGGAAGCTCACGGTAGACGGCGGAGGCCTGCACCTGGTGGGCGACTCATCCACGGGGTTGGGCGGCACCCTTGACGTCACCAGGGGCGACGGCCTGTACATCACCGGCGGCTGGGAGGCCTCGGAGGGCGGGGGCTCTACCGTGGTGGCGCTAAAGGTCAATGGTGAATCCACGCTGAGCGGCGACTCTACCGTCGCCGGCACGGGCACCGCCAAGAGCCACACCACGGTGGACCGCGGCGGGCTGCACGTCGAGGCCGGCGAGCTGGAGATCACCGGCGGCTTGCAGGTGACCGGTGGCTTGGAGGTAGACGGCGACCTGAGCGTGCAAATCCTGGGGGACGGGGCCGACAAGGTGGTGCTCGGGGTGGCGGGGGACGTCCACGCGGAAGACGAGCTGAGGCTGACGCCGAGCCCCGGCGCGGAGGCCCCCGCGCTGCGCGTGACCGCCACCGGCGAGGGCGATCACGTGCTCTTGTTCCCGCCCGCCTCACAGTACTTCGACACCCTGGTGATCGACACCGGACTGGTCGTGGAGGGGGACGCGGTGCTGGAGGGCGACGTGAACATCACCGCCGGCGACCTGAAGCAGGGCGCGGAGCTCTGCGGCCCGGGGCTCGGGCGCGACGAGAACGGCAACTGCGTGGACGTCGACGAGTGCGTGTCCGGGACCCACGACTGCGTGTCGGCCGAGCTGTGCACGAACCTGCACGCCAGCGAAGGCCGCTACTCCTGCCAGTGTCCGCCCCGCCATGTGGGCATCGGGAGACAACCGCCGGGCTGCGTGACCGATGCCAGGCGCATCTTCCTGAGCAGCAAGACCTGGGACGGCAACCTGGGAGGGGTTCTCGGCGCAGCGCGGAAGTGCCAGGCGCTGGCCGATGCCGCTGGGCTTGGCGGCATCTGGGCCGCCTGGCTGTCCTCGTCCCGGTCCGACGTGAAGACGCGGCTGCCGAGCGCCCGCTACGTGCGGGCCCACGACCACAAGACCGTGGCCGACAGCCGCGACGACCTGCTGGACGGGACGCTCGCCATCGCCATCGACGTCGACGAGAAGGGGAACACGCACTTGGACAGGGAGACGGAGGTCTGGACGGGGAGCCTCGCAGACGGAACCAACGAGCCGGGTGGGATGACCTGCAATGACTGGACGGACGGCACCAGCGGCTACAAGGCCAGGGGCGGCAAGGCCTCCCAGAAGGACCCCATAGAGGGGAAGAGCAACTGGTCCTGGGCCACCGCCCCGTATTGCAGCGAGAAACACCGCCTGATCTGCTTCGAGCGCTGAGGAGGGAGCCGATGAATCGCCTACGACTTCCATTGCTCGTTCTCGCCGTCCTGGCGCTCCTCTCCCCCGCGGCCCGGGCCCAGACCCGAAGCTGCGACTCCACCGGCGATCAAGGAGTTTCGGAAGGAAACTCCCGCCCCGCCGATCTCCCCTGCGCCTTCTCGATCCGCGCGCTGGATCTCTCGCCCGTGCCCGGCTACCTGGAGGTGCAGGCGCGCCTCTCCCAGGCCGATCTGCCCGTGGGCGATCGCGACTTCGTGCTGGCGCGCGTGCGGGTGCTGCGGGGCAATCTTCCCGTGTGCGAGGAGCAGCTCGAGGGGGTGAAGGTGCGCGACAGCGTGCTGAACCTTCGCGTGGGCCAGGGCAGCTCCTGCGCCTTCGACGAGCTGCTGGCCGGAGGCGGCGACCTGGCGCTCCAGATCTGCCTGGACGGCATGGTGAAGTGCCTCAAGCCGATCTCCTTGGGCACCGCACCCTACGCCCTCTCCGCGGGCTTCGCCCACATCGCCCAGGCCGCCCAGCGCGCCGAGGTGGCGGTGGAGGCCAACTACGCCCACCGCGGCGCCGCGGATCGCGACGCCCTGGTGCGCCGCGCCCTGGGCACGGGCTGGTTCGAGCTCGTCTCCCCCACCGAGGCCGAGGCCGAGGCCCTCTACACCCCGGCCGAGCTCGCCGACTACGCCGACGGCGGCTTCCTGACCTGGACCCCCACGGGCGACCCGGAGGCCTTCGACGTTCAGGTGGCCCGGTACCACGAGCACGAGGCCACGCTGCGGCCGCTGGAAACCCTGCGAATGCCGAGCCGCCACACCGAGGTGCGGGGCGAGATGGTCGTCGGGGGCCCGCTGGTCGTGCTCGGCCTGAGCTACACCAAGGCTCCGGCCATGGAGGTTACCGGGGACAGCGACGTGGACGGCCGCTTCACGGTGGCCGGCACCACCACCGTGACCACCTCCGAGGGCGCCGTCAGCGCGCTGGCGGCGGCGGGGGAGGCGCGCTTCGCGGACAGCCTGCTGGTGGAGGGGCACCTCCTGCTGGCCGCCGCCCTGCGCGTCGAGTCCGGCGGGCTGAGCGTGCTGGCGGGCGGCGCCACCCTGGACGGCGGCGCCCACGTGCGGGCCACCGGCGGCGGCCTGAAGGTGTCCGGAAAGGCCGAGGCCTCCGGCACGGTCACCACCCCCGCCCTGAGCGTCGGCCGGCACCTGATCGTGGGCCTGGTCCCCGACACCGCCTTGGAGCACGGTCCCGGCCCCGTGGGCTACCGGGAGCTTCGCATCGACGGCCCCGCCGAGCTGCTGGAGACCCGCGTGGCGGTGAAGCTGGAGGCCAAGCGCGACGTGTGGTTCCAGGGCGGCCTGAACCTGGGCGGCCCGCAGGTGTCCGGCAAGTGCCCCGCGGGCCAGGCGCGCGGCGCCACGGGGCGGTGCCAGGACATCGACGAGTGCCGGATAGGGCTCGGGGTCTGCCCCGGGGAGAACGCCGCCTGCGTGAACACCGCAGGAGCATGGGAGTGCGGCTGTGAAGCGGGATGGGCGGATTGGGACAGCGACGGCGACTGCACGGACAACGTCAACGAGTGCGCCTCCTCGGACACCAATCGGTGTTACTTTCCCAGTAGTTGTCAGGATCTGCAGCCCGGCGAGGGCCCACGAGGCCTGGGATATAAGTGCACGTGCCCGCAGCGCTGGTTCGGCGACGGCTTCGCCTGCGCGGACTTCGACGAATGCCTCGGCGAAGGCTCGGAGGATCCGCCCACCGCCACCTGCGCGGGGTCGGCCGCCTCCTGCGTCAACAAGCCCGACGGGCTCGGCTTCGAGTGCCGATGTGATGGGGATGGCTGGAAGCTGGAGGGCAATGCCTGCGTGGACCGGGATGAGTGCGCGGAGGGCGCGCACGACTGCGGGAAGTACGAGAACACCGTTTGCCAGAACAAGCCGAACGGTGAAAGATACTCGTGTCCGTGTGTGGGCAACTACGTGGATCCAGACGGCGACGGCAACTGCGAGGAGCCGCCCGGGATCCAGATCTTCGTCAGCAGCGCCTCGTACACTGGGAATCTGGGCGGCTTCTTCGGCGCGCGGGAGAAGTGCACGGCGCTCGCCAAGGCGGCGGGCCTCGAGGGCAAGTGGTTCCCGCTGATATCAGGCCACTGGTACGGGGATCCAGCATTCTGGGCGCCCGTGAGCTTCGAGAGCCCTGTGCGGCGGATGGATGGGACTGTGGTTTTCGATACCTTCCAGGCCCTTGCGGATGGCACTACCGCGCCCAAGGTTCCCATAAACCAAGACGAGAAGACCGCCACTGTGGACGATGATACACCGGTATGGAGCTTCAGCACGGAGTCCGCCCATAACCACTGTAGCGGGTGGGGCAGCGACGATGGGTGCTACTGGGTAGGAGGGCAAGGACTTGGACATTTCAACTGCCGTCCGGACAGCGATTCGGCGCCCTTTGGCAAGGTGGGTAGCCTGACCGGCAACCAGTGGATCCGCTCAGACACGCGGACTTCGCCTTTCGACACCGGCAGGAAGAACTGCAGAGGGTCCGCCCGCGTCTACTGTGCTTCGCAGGCACCTCTGCGCGAGGTGCGCATGTTCACGACGAAGGAGAAGTTCAGCGGCTATCTCGGTGGCTGGAAGGGTGCCGACGCGAAGTGTCAGGAAGCTGCGAATGCTGCCCGGCTAAAGGGGGAATGGCAGGCCGTCCTGGGCGGACCCCGAGGCACGGCTGACTTCGGTGTCGGTTTGCCGGCCAGAGACATCGGTCCAATCAAGACCGTGACGGGGACGGTGATCGCGGACGACTACTTCTCCCTGTTCGACAGCGGACGAATCAAGTCGAAAATCGGCTGGAACGAGTACGGCGAGGAAATCACAAACACAAACTGCATCAGAAACGGCGTATCGATGGTGCTGCGTGTGTGCAGCAACCACGACTGCGGTGTTTGGACGGGAATAGGTTTCAACTTCCATCCGCCCTACGCCTTCTCCCTATTGGACGCGTTCTACGGTGCCGGCTATGGCTGCAACTCTTGGAGGGCCGGCGGGAACTCCGGCTACGATACAAACAGCTATCGCGGAAATGCGTGCGACCGAACGCAGGCATGGGCGCATGCGTCCAGCGCGGGGCAATACGTGAGCTGCGATGCCAGTCCTCAGCGCCTCTACTGCATCGAGAAATGAGGAGGAGCCCACGATGATACGCATACCTCCCATTCTCTTCGCCTCGATCCTCCTCCTCCTCGCCGCCCCGGCCCGCGCCCAGGACAACCCCTGCGGGGACCTGGACACCTTCCCCTGCCAGCCCCAGATCGAGGGCGTCCCGCTGGTGCGCGTGGCTCCCATGATGCGGCTGCAGGCGCGGGTGGCCCAGGCCAAGCTGCCTGTTCACGACGGCCTCTTCGAGAAGCTCTTCGTCAAGGTGCTGCGCGGCACCGAGATGGTGTGCAAGGAGGAGCACCGCGACGTCCGGGTCAAGGGCAGCGTGCTCAACCTGGTCATCGGCCCCGAGATGAGCTGCGACCTGAACGAGGTGGTGGCCCGGTGGTCCAACCTCTCCTTGCAGCTCTGCCTCCAGGACGAGCAGAACTGCCTGGACCCCATGCCCCTTGGCACCGTGCCGGCGGCGATCAAGTCCACCTGGGCCGAGGTGGCGCGAAAGGCGCATCGGGTCCAGGTGGCGGCCCAGGCCCACAACGCCCATCGCCTCACCGCCGACGCCGACCTCGGCTCCGACAGGCAGCTCGAGGTAGGCTACCTCCAGGTGCAGCGGCCCGACTCCGCGGCCGTTGCGCCACTGACCCCCTTCCTGATTGCGGAGGGATCCTCGCCTGCGGAAACTATCGCGGTGCTCAGCTATACGCCGGTGCGCAAAGCGACCGCGCGCAGCCTGCACCTGGCCGGCCGAAAGCGGGGCACGGGCAAGCTGCGAGCGCTGCGCAGCCTGCGCCTCGAGGCCAGCGAGACCTATGTGCTGGGCGACCTGCGCCTGCGCTCCGGGGCCACCTCCCGCGGCTTGCGGGTGCTGAGCGAAGGAGCTGTTATTTGGGCCGACCTGGAGATCGAAGGTGCGCTGACCGTGACCGGCGGGCTCTCTGTGACAGGCGGCGGGCTGCAGGTGAAAGGGCCCGTAGCGATCCAGGGAGACCTCGAGGTGGGCCGGGAGCTGCGCACCTCCCGGGGGATCACCGTCCATGGCGCGGCGCCGACCGACTCGGGGCAGCCCCCTTCCTCTGCAGTGACCGGTGACACCAGCATCGTGGGGGACCTCAAAGCCCACGGCCGCCTGCTGGCCGAGGTGAGGTCGGCCTCCGTCGGCGGAGACCTGACCTCCGAGGGACCGCTGGCAACCGGCAAAACCGTGCACCTCGGTGAGGACTTCCGCCTGCGCGCCGACGGCACCAAGCTCGTGCTGGAAGGACGGCCTGGCGCCCGGGTGCGCCTGGGCTCGGGGCTGCGCGCGCTTGCGGGCGCGAGCTTCCCCACAGACGGCGTGCACCACGTCTACGTGGGCGGCGCGGCGTGCTACCTCGGCTTGAAGGAGACGAGGTACGGCCAGTGCGTGGACCTCGACGAGTGCGCCACCGGCCGGGCCTCCTGCCCCGAGCACTCCACCTGTCTCAACACCGACGGCGGCTACGAGTGTCCCTGCAAGGAAGGCTTCGAGCCCGACGGCGCCGGCGCCTGCCGGCCACAGGGCGAGTGAGGGGAGACGACGATGAGCGACCTCCTATCGAGAACCACCGCCCGCACTCTCCTGGGCCTGTCGGTGCTCTGCCTGCTCTTCATCGCGCCCTCCACGTCCGGCGCGCTCGAGCCGGTGACGGATGCGAGCAACGAGTGCGTCCACAGCGGCGGGCAGGGGCTTTCGTGCGACAACGACGCGGACTGTGCCGGGCACGACTACGCCACCCGCTGCCTCCCCCCGGCCGCGCAGGGGGACAAAGGAACCTGCCAGATCCCCTGCGAGGCGGTAGACGTTGACGGCCACGTGGTGGCGGACCGGGGCGCGTGCTCGCACGGCGAGACCTGCGTGGAGAAGAAGGGGCTCCACTACTGCCAGCCCACCCGCTTCCGGGTGGATCTCAACCTGCTCGACCTGTGCATCGTGCACTTCTTAGACGGCCTCCAGCCCGGCTTCGGCTCGGATCCCTGCTCTGTCGAGCGCAACCTGAGCGCCCTGATGGACCAGACCGGCGACCGCGTCTTCGACGTCTTCGACGTGGACCTCTGCGTGCTCGCCTTCTTGGAGCAGCCGGGCTGCGACCTCGGCGCCGGAAAGTGCGAGGCCGAAGACCTCGTGCCCTGCTCCGGGGACGAGGACTGCGGCCATGGCCTGTACTGCGATCCCGAGCGCCACACCTGCCAGCGTGACTGCGGCACCATCGCCTCGCGGGACGAGACCCTCGGCGCCCTGCACCGCGAGTGCAGCGCGCCCCTGAGGGTGTGCAAGACATCCCGGGGGCGTTGCCAGGCCTTGGACACCGACACCTTGGAGAAGATCACCTGCGCGGTGGACAACGAGTGCCCCGCGGGGGCCTACTGCTTTCTGGGCCGCTGCGCGCCCATGTGCTTTCGCAACCTCGACTGCCCCGACACCTCCTGGTACTGCGCGCCCAACAACCGCTGCCGCGCGCTGCCCCACCCCGACGCCGACGCGGAAGAGCCCTTCGACCCCCTGCTCTACGTGATCCGATTTGCGCGGGACTCCCTGGATCTCAACGAGGTGCAGGACGTCGCCGAGACGCCGGTGGTGGTCATCGACCTGCACACCCGCCGCGAGGTCAACGAGAACCCCTCGGTGGGCTTCGGCTACCGCCTCGAGCTCGACTACCACCTCAAGCAGGATCTGGACTGTCTCAAGCCCTTCGTGGACTGCGCGGATGCCGCCCAGCGCGCGGAAGGAGAGACCGAGGCGCAGTGCCAGAACCGGCAGGACGACTGCATCATCACCCCCGAGGAGGAGTGGGTGGATCTCGAAGCACCCTTCGGAGTGGTGACGGCCGTCGGCGATCCCACCCTGCACGTGTCCTTGGACCACCACGCCGCCGGCGCCTTGTCGCCTGGGGTGTATCGGGCCACCTTGCGCGCCTTCTTCGACAACGGCGACTCCACCGCCATCCCGGTGACGCTCACCAAGGTGTCTCCCTCGGGCGAGTACCGCGCCCAGCTCTCGATGTACAAGGGCGGCATCGAGAACACCCTGAACAGCCGCCGGCCCTTCACCTTCGGCATGAGGCTGAAGGTCACCAAGACCAGCTCTCGGTGGTACGAGCTGCTCGAGGCCCACAACCTCGACGAGGACCAGGACATCGTAGACCTGAGCCGGGGCTACGTGGTGCACGGCATGCTCCACGGCAGCTCGGCCTTAGCCTTCACCCGCGGCGACGCCGGCTCCCTGGCCGAGAACGAGATACCCTTCGTGGGGCTGTACTCGCCCCAGTACGGCCGCATGCGCCTGATCGGCATCATCGAGATCCCCGCCGACCTCTGCATCGCCGAGGGCGGGCCCTGCTCCGACGCCGCCGACACGGAGCTCCAGGTGCGCAACCGCTTCGGGCGCACCATCCGGCGGCAGATCGAGCTCACCGGCCCCTTCGTGACGAGCGTCGGCCGCTTCCACGGCATCTACCGCGAGAAGGTCTCCGGCCTGGCCGCGGACTTCGACGTCACCCTCGAGGGCGGCTTCATCATGGACATGCTCAGCGCGGACGACTCCGAGCTGCCGCTGGACGAGCCCCTGCTGCCGGCCGGGGCCAAGGCGGTTGGCTTCCCTACCGACGCCGAGGTGCTGGCCGCCGTCACAGACGAGATCGATCGGGCCTGCGGGCCCTCGCTCCAGGTGGCGGGCAAGCCCACCGCCCGCGCCCACTTCGAGAGCAAGCAGGCCTTCGAAGCCTACCTGGCCCAGGCGAAGCGCCGGGGCTCCGCGTCGGCGGCGAGCGTGTTCGGGCGCACCACGATCTTCCCGAAGCTGATGAGCTTCAGCCAGCAGGTCCAAGACGCCCTGCTCGCCCTCGGCACCGACAGGTCGGGCCAGCAGCGGCACCTGAACGTCTACGACTTCTTGAGCAGCCGCGTGCTGGCCTGCGACAAAGACGAGCCCGCGCCCGCCGCGATCTGCATCAAGGAGCAGGAGGTGCGTTGTGGGCTGCTGCTGCACCAGAAGGCGCTGCTGCTGGGCTGGGTGAACCTGGCCGAGGTCAAGTACAGCCCCCCCGGCGACGACGGCCCCGTGGAGGAGTGCCCCGTGGGCCAGGAGATGGACGCGGGCGGACAGTGTGTGTGCCCCGAGGGCTGCGAGTGCCCGCCCGGGGAGGAGAAAGACGACCAGGGCCACTGCCTGAAGCTGCAGACCGGCGCCCTCGACCTCTTCTGCGTCGACACCATCCCCACCGAGGGCTGCGCCCAAAGCGGCGCCGACCAGCCCGCCCTGCTGGCCCTGCAGGAGCACAACCGCTTCTGGCGCCACCTCGGCGAGATCCACCGCTTCGCGGGCGGACGGGATCGCTCCGACGCCTTCCTGGTCATGTACCGGCACGAGATCAACCCCTTCGCCCAGGGCGCGGCCTTGAGCTACAAGGTCGACAAGCTGCACGCCGCGGTGCGCGCCTATGACGCGCTCCAAGACATGATGGTGCGCCCCGAGGCGGCCAAGGTGCTCTTCTCCTGGCCCGTGCGCGCCTTCGAGCAGGTGGGCAACGACTGGATGGGCATCATGCAGGCCGCCATCGAGGAGCGCATGGCCGCCATCGCAGAGCTCGTGGACCTCAAACGCCGGGTCTTCGCCGGCACCGGCGACACGGACTTCCTGTATGCCCAGCACCTCATGCAGCAGGAGCTGCTGACCCAGGTCTACCTGATGTCGCTGCAGCAGCACTGGCAAAAGGAGCTCTTCGGGTGGCTTGGCGAGTCCGGGCGCCTCTTCGAGCGGGGCCAGCTCGTGCTCTCTCAGCTCAACCCCGCCAAGAACGCGGTGGGCATCACCCCCGACCGGGTGTTCTTCGAGAACACCGACCTCGAGCTGCACAACTGGGAGGGTTACCGCGCCCAGCTCGTAGGCCCCGACGCCATGGCGGACTCGGGGCTGGTGGCCCAGGCGCGAGATACGGTGCTCGACGCGGTGGAGCAGCTCCAGGGCGCCATGAGCGACCTCGACGCCCTCGAGCAGAGCATCCTGGACAGCCAGCTCACGCTGGCCGGCAACCTCGACGAGATCTGCGGCGATCCAAACCCGGGCGATCCCAACGCGCCCACCAAGGACTATTGCCAGTTCCTGATGAAGCAGTGGGACGGCTACGACGAGTGGCTGAAGATCCGTGACTGCAAGCTGAAAGGGAGCGGGGTCTGCCCTGCGGGCTTCCACACCGCCTGCGCCAGCTACGACAACCTCACCGCGGAAGGGGAGACGGCCACCGTCAAGGTCTGCCAGGACACGGTCGACATCTTCATCGCCGGCACGGATTCAGTGAGCGGCGGAGACCCCAAGGACGACCCCATCGCCAACGCACCCACCTGCCTGCTCAACAGGGACGAGGTGACGGTGAACGTCAACGGGGTGCAACGCCCCTGCGTCGGCGGAGCCATGGGCGAGCTCCTGCAGGAGAAGGCGTCGATCGATCGTGAGCGCCGAATCGTCGTCGGCAGCGCGGAGACGTTGATCAAGCAGATCATGGACGCCCTCGAGCTCCTCGAGGCCTCAGAGGTGGAGGAAGCGAAGCTCAAGAAAGGGGTTGACGCCAAGAAGACCGCCGACTCGATACTGCTGGCTGTGCAGGCCCTGAGCAACGTGATCGGTGGGATCATCATCGGGGCCTCTGATGGCGCCGACTGCGTCGTAATCGCCGGATTGGCGGTCGGCTCCGACTGTGTTGGGCACGTCATGGGCGAGATGATCGAGGCCATAGTCACCTTGGTGGCTGGCACGATCGACATGGGCTTCGAGATCGCTCGGGACCGCCTCGAGAAGGGAATCGACAACCTCGAGCGGGCCTTCGACCGCGAGCAGCGGATTCGGGAGGTCGCCGCGGACATGAGGATCGACGCCCAGGAGATTGACGGCCTCATAGACGAGTACAACGTGCTCAGCCAGGAGTCCTTCAACCTCCAGGCCCAGATCGAAGACCTCAAGTACCAGGCCCAGTCCGCCGTCGACACCTCCAACACCGAGATCCGCTTCCTGGCCGACCACCTCGTGGGCCGCGAGACCGGCAACCTGCTGCGCGGCGAGGCCCTGGTCAGCGAGGCCTCGGACCGCTTCTTGGAGATCCGCGACCTGCTCTACCGCATGTCCGTAGCCTA
>CAZQPP010000277.1:0-10892 GCA_964594295.1 uncultured Myxococcales bacterium
CCGACGATGCCTTCACGCTCGAGCTGCTCCATGAGGCGGGCTGCGCGGTTGTAGCCGATCTTCAAGAAGCGCTGGAGCTTGGAGACGGTGGCCTCACGCATCTCGGCGACAAGGAAGACCGCCTGGTCGAAGTTCTCGTCGAGGTCCTCGCCGCCTCCGCCACCGCCGCGGGAGCCTTCCGGGCCGTCGCCTCCGTCGGAGCCTCCGCCCTCGACCATGTCTACGAGGGACTCGTCGTAGCGGACCTTGTACTGCGACTTGACGTGGTCGACGACGTCGAGCACCTCGTCGGTGGAGACGAAGGCGCCGTGGGCGCGCATGATGTTGGCGCCGAGGGCCTGGTAGAGCATGTCGCCGAGGCCGAGGAGGCACTGTGCCCCGCCGGTGTCCAGGACCACGCGGGAGTTCTGGAGGTCGGTGACCTTGAAGGAGATGCGGGTCGGGAAGTTCGCCTTGATGAGGCCGGTGACGACGTCCGCGCTCGGCCGCTGGGTCGCGACGATCAGGTGGATGCCGGCGGCCCTCGCCTTGGCCGCGAGGCGGCAGATGTTGGCCTCGAAGTCCTTCTTGTTGGTCTGGAACATGAGGTCGGCGAACTCGTCGATGATGACGACGATGTAGGGGAGGGTCTCGAGATCCGCGTCCTCGCTGCCGGCCGCGGCGCGCTCCCTGAGCCGCTTCACGTGCACGTTGTAGTCCTCGAGGCTCCGGACCGAGCGCCCCTTCAGGAGCTCGTAGCGGCGCTCCATCTCCATGACCAGCCAGCGAAGGGCCAGGTCGGCCTTCTTGGCGTCGGTGATGACCGGCATGAGGAGGTGGGGGATGTCCTCGTAGACGCTCAGCTCGAGCATCTTGGGGTCCACCATGAGCATGCGCGCCTGGTCGGGCCTGAGCGAGTAGAGCAGGCTCAGGATGAAGGAGTTGATGGCCACCGACTTGCCGGAGCCGGTCACGCCGGCCACGAGCAGGTGGGGCATGCGCGCGAGGTCGCCGACGACGGGCCTCCCGAAGATGTCCTTGCCGACGGCGAGCGGGAGCTTCTTCTTGCGGCTCCCGCAGAAGCTCTTGTCCGCGAGGATCTCCTTCAGGTAGACGGTCTCCCGCTGCTCGTTGGGGACCTCGATGCCGACCACGTCGCGCCCCGGGATAGGAGCGACGATGCGGATCTGCTCGGCTTGGAGGGCCATGGCCAGATCGGTCTCGAGGCTGGCGATCTTGGCTGCCTTGACGCCCGGTGCCGGCTTCACCTCGTACATGGTGACGACCGGGCCCGGCTGCACCTTGCCGGCCGTGCATTCGACCCCGAAGTCGGCCAACTTGCTGACCAGGACGTTCGCGTTGTGCTGGAGGCTCGCCTCGTCGATCCTGCGACCCTCGGGGATCTCGTAGTGGAGCAGATCCACCGCCGGCAGGTTGTACACGCCGGTCTGCAGGGGCAGCTCCTGGTCCGCCGCAAAGCGGGAGGGCTCGGGGCGCCGGTTCATCGCCTCGTCCTCGACGACCTCCGCGGGCGGCAGGCTCGGGGTGTCGCCGGCGGCGTCCGCGTCGCCGGTGGGGAAGGGGGCGGTGCCGCACTCGGGCAGGAAGGGCTGGTGCGGCTTCGTGTCGGGCTTGGGCTCGTCCGGGTCCACGAGCTGGAGCGAGGGAGCGGGCGGAGGGGGAGGGGCCGATCCGTCCTCGGCCGGGAGGCGGGCCCGGGTCTTGTTGGGGTCACCGAGGAAGGACAGGGCACGCCGCCGGCCGGTGGTGTCCACCGACAGGGTGTCGGCCTCCGCGTCGGCCGGGTTCTTCGGCACGACGAGCACGTCGAGGAAGCCGGCCCCGGAGGGGGCGAGCTCCTGCTCCGGAGAAGCCTCCGGGCGGGCGCGGCGCCAGAACATGAGCCGCTCCAGCACGGCGCTCCTGCGAGGCTTCCTGCTCTCCTCCCCCGCGCCGGCGGGGCGAGCCTCGGAGGTAGCTCCGGCGGCCTCCTCTCCTTCGAGCAGCTCTATGCCCTCGACGGAGGGCTCACCTGCCACCGCCTTGCGCATCTCCTCGGGGTCGGGCGCCTGCACGGACCCGACGCGGATGATCCTGCGCCCCTCGATGAGCTCCTTGATCCACAAGCGCGGCGTCCGCACCATGACGATGAGCGAGCGGTTGCAGGCGTAGAGCAGCAGGCTCAGGGCGAGGGAGCAGAAGATGATGAGGCTGCCGGCGGTGTGGAAGAGCGCTCGGCTGAGCTCCCCAACCCAGGCCGCGACGATGCCGCCGGGGGGGAAGCCGCCCACCGAGGCCGGCCCGGCGGCGAGGTGCACTATGACGGAGGTGACCGACAGAAACCCCGCCCCGGCCAGGACACGCCTCACGGGGGCGTCGATGGTGGTGCCGAGGAAGAGGCCGACCCCGACGAGCGCGATCCCGGCGATCCACGCGTAGGAGAGGACCCCGAAGAGGGCGAGCAGGATCTCGGCGAGGCGTTGCCCCACCGGCCCAACGAGGTTCATGGTGGGCTGCCCGGGACCGGCCGGCCCATACGAGGCCACGCTCAGCAGCAGGAGGGCCGCCGTCCCGAGGATCAAGATGGCGCGCGTCTCGTGGCGCGGGCCGCTCCTCGCCGAGCGGACGGCGCCGACGCGAACACGGTGTTTTCTGGTTCTGACGGTCGCCATGATCATCGGGACGCGGCGCGATCTGCCCCGCGCGCGCCTGCGGGAAGATGGAAGTTGGGGCCGTAGACAGCCTAGAGCCGACTGGGGAGTGCTCCAAGAAAATGGCCGCCGAAATCCCTCTCCTCGACAGGCACACGTCCCCGCTTGTTCCGCCGGAGGGCGGCGAGTATCTTGGGCGTGATGCGCCAACCGCACACAGTGGTGACCAAGCCTGCGCTCGTCTGGCTCCTGGCGCTGGGGTGGTGCCTGGCCGGAGCCTCGTGCGAGGCCGACCGCGAGGGCGCGGAGTGGGAGCACGCCGACGTAGAGGAGGACACCGGCTACGGCGGAGGGACCGTCCTGGACGGCGGGCCGGGGAGAAAGAGCGACGCCGGCGACACGGACGCCGACCCGTCCGAGGTCGGCGCGGAGCCGAAGGTGGACCTCCGCATCATCCAGCCCCTGCACAAGACGCCGGTCACCTCGCAGATCGTGGTTCGCTTCACCCTGGAGGGCGAGGTCGAGGCGGTCGACGGGATAGTCTTCTCGCTGGATGGCGTCACCGTCGCAGACCTGGAGCCGGACGCGCGCTTCGTGCCCTTCGACCCACACTCGGTGGAGGACGGCCTCCGGCTCCTGAGTGTGAAGGCTCTGCTCGACGGCGGACGCAGCGCATCGGATAGCGTGAGCGTGCTCGTCGACGTCAGGCCTCCCTCGGTGGAGATCCTGGAGCCACCGGCCGAAGGGCATGTCACGCCCCCGACGCTGGTGCGCCTGGCGGTGAGCGACGTTGGAGACGTAACAGAGGTCGAGATCGCGGTGCCGGAGGCAGGATTGTCCGAGACCCTGTTCCGTCCGCCCTGGGAGAGCGCCCTGTCCTGGGAAGGGGAGGCCTCGGAGGCGCCGTGGACCCTCATCGTGACCGCGACCGACAGCTTCGGGCACAGGGGCTCCGTACAGAGGACGCTCTGGCCCCACTCCGCCCCACCCCGGGTGGCCATAGGGGAGCCGAACGTGCAGAGCTGGATCGGCCTGTCGACCTTCGACGTGTTGCTCTTCGTGATGCCCGGGAGCTACCTGGCCTATGGGCAGCACGAGCTGCGGGTCTCGGTAGACGGCGAGCCCGTCGAGCCCGTCGAGCCTCCGGCGGTGAAAGGAGAGCGCGTGAGCTTCGTGCTGCCGACGCCACCGGATGAGCGGAAGCACGTACTCCATGCCGCGCTCTTCGGACCGGATGGTGGCGTGGTCTCCGACGAGCTCGTCTTCCAGTCCCAGCAGCTCGTTCGCTACGAGCTCCTCCGGTGCCTGAGCGGCGCGGCGTGCTACGTCCTCGAGGAGGGTGATCCCGTCGAGGGTGTCGCGGAGTTACGGATCGACGCCGAGGTCCGCGAGAAGCCGCGCCTGGAGCCGTGGGGGGTGTGGGAGCCGTGGGACGGGGAGATAGCCGTCGCGGTGGGCGGTGTGGAGATCGCCGCGGCGGCGGGCGCGACCCTGCGCTTCGACTGGGACACCCGCGAGCTCAGCGCCGGAACGCACAGCCTCGGCGTGATCCTGCGTCGCGGCACGGATGAGCTCGCGGAGTCGCTGGAGCTGAGGGTCGGCGCCTGCCCCCTCGACAGCTGCGACGGGTGCTGTGAGGACTCTTGCGGCGACCGGCGCTGCGAGCCGCACCGCAACGAGACCCACGTCCGCTGCCCCGAGGACTGCCCTTGCGAGGGCACCTGCGTGCCCGAGAGCGGTGATCCCATGGAGTGCCTCGCGACCTGCGGGCCGGGCACCTGCGGCGACGGCCTCTGCGCCGTAGCGGCGGGGGAGATGAGCTTCTGCCTCGAGGACTGCCCGACCGTGTGTGGGGACGGCCTGTGCAAGCTCGAGCGGGGCGAGGCCGACGCCACCTTCGAAGAGGTCTACTGCCCCGCGGACTGCGGAGAGCTCATCTGCGGCGACTGTGTCTGCGACTTGAGCGCTGGTGAGAACATGAGCGCCTGCCCCCACGACTGCGGCTGGGCGTGCGGCAACAGAGTGCCCGAGGACTGCGACATGGTCATGACGGAGGTCTGGCTGAAGTCGGGAGGGCTCCGGGGCATGGACTGCCGGACCGACCTCTGCGTGTGCCCGCCGAGCGAGCGCGGCGGCGGCGGCGCCGGCTGCGGCGACGGCTGCTGCCGCGGCTACATCTGCGAGGAGGACCCGTGGACCTGTCCGAACGACTGCATGCCCCCGTGCGGCAACGCCATCTGCGATCCCGGGGAGACCCCCGAGAGCTGCGCCGAGGACTGCAGGACCTGGGCATGTGGCAACGGCGTCTGCGACCGCCCCTTCGAGAACAGCGACATCTGCCCGACGGATTGCCGCCGGCTTGCCATCTGCGGCGACTGCCGCTGCACCGAGGGCGAGTCCTTCCGCTCCTGCCCGAATGACTGCGGCTACTGCGGAGACGGAATCTGCTCCGACTGCGCCGGCGAGGAGCGCGTGGGCTGCGCTCTCGACTGCTACTGCGGCGACGGCGTCTGCGACGCGGAGGAGAGGCGTCCCGGCGCGGAGCCCTGCCACCGGGACTGCATCTGCGACGGCGACCGCTGCGTCTCGGCCGGCCGCGAGACACCAACATCGGGCTGCGGCCTCGAGTGCACCTGCGGCGACGGCGCCTGCGAGCCCGGCAAGGGAGAGACGGCGCGGACCTGCGCGGTGGACTGCCCCTGCGGGGACGGCTACTGCGCCGCCTCCATCGGCGAGAACGCGATCACCTGCGTGCGGGACTGCCACTGCGGCAACAAGTACTGCGAGAGCAGGTGGGGCGAGGACCCCGATACCTGCCCGGAGGACTGCCAGTGCGGTGACGGCGTCTGCGATCCCTGCCTCGGCGAGAACACGGCGAGCTGCTTCGAAGACTGCCACTGCGGCGACGGCGTGTGCATGGGCAGCGCCGGAGAGGACCCCGTGACCTGCCCTCCCGACTGCCTGTGTACCAACGGCGTCTGCGAGCCGGAGAAGGGCGAGACCCCCGAGATCTGCCCGCGGGAGTGCCACTGCGGCAACGGGCGCTGCGAGATGATCCTCGACGAGCGCCACGAGAGCTGCCCCGAGGACTGCCGCTGCGGCGACGGCATCTGCATGGAGGAGGACGGCGAGACGGCGCTCTTCTGCGGCCAGGACTGCCGCTGCGGCAACAACTACTGCGAGGCCGGCATCGAGACCATGGAGGGCTGCCCCGCCGACTGCTACTGCGGGAACAGGACCTGCGACCTCGCGGCGGGCGAGACGGCCGAAGACTGCCCGGGGGACTGTGCCTGCGGCAACGGCATCTGCAACAAGGACATCGGGGAGACCAACGCCGGATGTCCCGAGGACTGCTCCTGCGGCGACCTGGTCTGCGACGCGGGCGCGGAGGACGCCGCCTCCTGCCCGGAGGACTGCTGCCGCTGCGGCAACTGCAAGTGCGAGAAGAGCTGCGGAGAGGACGAGGAGTCCTGCCCCACCGACTGCGTGTTCGGGTGCATCGACGGCAAGGACGACCTCTGCGACGCCGTGCTGAGCGTGCTCTTCGTGCTCGGCCATCCCGAGGGGAGGGACTGCCGGCCCGACCTCTGCCGCTGCGAGGGCCCCGACGGGGAGCTCATCGGCTCGGGCTGCGGCGACGGGTGCTGCATGGGCTTCCCCTGCGGTGAAGGGCCGACGACCTGTCCCTACGACTGCCGGGCGCCGTGTGGTGACGGCATCTGCGAGGTCACCGAGAACGCCTCCTCCTGCCTCACGGACTGCTTCGACGTGTCGCTGCTCTGCGGCAACGGCATCTGCGAACAGCCCGAGGAGAGCGTCTGGAGCTGCGAGGAGGACTGCCGCGGCGCGTGCGGCAACTGCGTCTGCGAGCCGAGCGAGGGCTACCTCGACTGCCCCGTCGACTGCGGCTCCTGCGGGGACGGCGTCTGCAGCCAGTGCCTCGGGGAGCGCGCCTCCTCGTGCGCCGCCGACTGCGCGTTCTGAATCGAAGGGGCCGTGGCGAGTCGTAGCTTGCGCGACCGGTTGTCGGCCGTCTAACGTGCCCCGGTTCCTAAAAAGGAGCGCACCGTGCAAAGCATCCTCTGTCTCGCTCCCCTCGTCGCCATGGTGCTCGCGCCCAGCCAGGGAGCCCCTCCGGCCGGCGCGGCCGCCTTCGCCGACGCCGCACCCACCGCGCAGTGGAGCAAGTGGCTGAAGAGCGTGCCGGACCTGAAGCGCGTGGCGATCACCTGGGCCGTGGGCAAGCGCCACGTCAGGTCGATGCACGGGGAGATCCGGCCGGCCGTCGCCGGGGTGGAGCCGCGCAAGCGCGCCGACGACCTGCTGCGGGAGCTGGCGCCGGCCATGGAGGTCCGCTTCGAGCGGATGAAGCACGCTGGGACCGACCGCACGACGCGGCGCACCGTGCTGCGCTACCAGCAGACCTTCGACGGCCTCCCGGTGGAGGGCAAGCAGGTCGTCATCTCGGTGCGCAGTGACGGCGCGGTCGTGGGCTTCGAGGGCAACGTCTCGCGCTTCGACCAGGGGCCGACACCAGAGGTGATAGCGCCGTCGGAGGCGGTCGCGCGGGCGCTCGACGCGGTGGGCGTCAGCGGCGGCGAGAAGACGCAACGGACGAAGCCCGACAAGGTGATCCTCGACGTGCTCGGGACCCCGGTCCGCGCCTTCCGCGTGCCGGTGGCCGCCCTGCCGCACGGGCTCTACCAGGTCTACGTCAGGGCGGACGACGGGCGCGTCGTGTGGGTGCGCAACAGGATGATGCACGCGAGACCGCCCGGGCTCGCACGATGACGAGGCACCTCCTTCGAGCAGCTCTGCCGGGGTTGTTCGTGCTCGCCGTGCTCGGCTGCTCCTCGGAGGACGAGGGCGGCACGCGCCCCGAGGGCATCGCGCCGGCGGACTCCGGGCAGAGCGACACCGGCGCGAGCACGGAGTCGAAGGACACGGAGACCGACCGTGACGGGAGCGCGGACCGGGCGGCGGACCCGGGCGAAACCGCCGACAGCTCCGGGCAACCGGGATCGGACGTGACCTCGGGTGACTCGGGCGTACCACCCGAGCCCCTCCCTGGTGCCGCCAGCGTCTACCTTCAGAGCCCGGCGGTGGAGACGGAGACCACCGAGGTCGTGCTCGCCGACCGGGCGGACCCGGAGGGCAAGCTCACAGGAACCAACGCGCGCGTGTACAACTGCTTGAACAAGGCGGGCGGCGACACGATCGACGTAGGCGGGGGCTCCATCTCGCTATGCAAGATGGAGCAGACGGCCGTCCCCGGCGAGGACGGGACCTACCTGCACATCCAGCCCTCCTCCGACAAGGACCCGAACGACCCCTTCGCCGAGGTCATGATGTACCACCACATGACCTACGCACATCGGTACTTCACCGCGGACCTCGGGATGGAGCCGCTGCAGGCGCCGCTGCTCGCCCTCGTCAACGTCCAGCTCGGCGCGGGCGTCTTCTGGCTGCCTTTCGACAACGCCGCCTTCATCCCCCAGCTCGGCTTCGCGGAGCTCGGCCTCCCGAGCATCGGCGAGGACGCCATAGTCTTCGGCCAGGGGTCCACCGTGGACTTCGCCTACGACGCGGCGGTCATACGCCACGAGTACACCCACGCTCTCGTCGGAGCCACGCGGCTCATGGGGGCGACCCTCGACGAGCACGGCCTCGACAACGCCCCGGGCTCATTGAACGAGGGACACGCCGACTACTTCGCCGCGACGATGGCGGACGACCCGGTCATCGGCTCATACGCCCTCCAGGCCTTCGCGGGGGGGGACATGTCGCGAGATCTCTCCCGCCCGCGGGTTTGCCCCGAGCACCTCGCCGGGGAGGTACACCAGGACGGCGAGATCTACGGCTCCGCCCTCTGGGAGGTTCGCGGAGCCGTCGGCGCCGAGATCGCAGACCGGGTCATCTTCGACGCCCTCCAGGGGCTCTCCCTCGGCTCGACCTTCGCCATCGCCGCGGAGGCGACCGTCGAGCGCGCCAGGGAGGAGGGCGAGGACGTCGCCTCGAAGGTCGAGGAGGCCTTCGACAACCACCACGTCCGGAGCTGCGCTCGGGTGAAGGCCCACGAGGACTTCACCGTCACGGGGATGGGAGGCGGCAGGCTTCCCATCATCATCGACGGCACCCAGACGACGGGCCACTTCGCGGCCTTCCCGGACTTCGCGCCGAGCTACATCCAGTACTTCGTCGAGGTCCCCGAAGGCACGCTCGGCCTGCGCCTGACCGTCGCCGTACCGGCCCTCCCCTTCGGCCTCGGCGGTGGGGGAGAGGAGCTCGAGGTGGCCTGGCGCAGGGGCGAGCCCGTCAGCTACACCTACCCGCAGGGCAGCCCTGCCGTGATGGACGCCGACGCCCGTGTGCCCTTCGCCTCGGTGAGCGACACGCAGGTCGTGACCCTGTCGGGGAGCTGCCTGAGCCCCGGGCGGCACTTCTACCAGCTCTTGAACAAGGGCCAGGGCCAGGTTCAGATCCCCTCGGTGAAGCTCGAGCCGCTCACCCAAGACCCCGGCGAGGGCAACTACGAGTGCCGGTAGAGGCAGGTTGGTGGCGGGTCTCCCCGCCGATCAATAGGGGTGTGTCCCACTTGACCCGGTGGAGCCGCCAAGCTCGGTAGCCGACGCGAAGCTCCGTCCGAGGCCGGGCTCGCCTTCGGCAATGGCGCATCCGCCCTTGCGGATGCTGCCCCCAGATAGCGCGCCTTCGGGGCAAATCCCCGAAGGCTTGGGATTAGCACTACTGCGTCAAACATATTGACACACCGCTGAACCGTTGTCTGCTCAGCCTCCAACAAGGAGGCGATCATGAGCGAGAACGTCCAGCGGAGCAAGAGACTCGACAAGTTCCTCGACCGCCTGGTGCAGGTTATCGGCCACGCGGATCGGCATGGGCCGTTGCGCAAATACTGTACCGGGCTCCTGCTTCCCGATGGGCGTAAGAGCGTCGAGCCGATGGCCGAGCGGATCTCTCCCGGCCGGGTCAGCGCCGAGCATCAGTCGATGCTCCACTTCGTCGGTCAGGCGCCCTGGAAGGACGACGCCGTCCTCCGCGAGGTCCGCGAGTACGCGCTGCCGACGATGCTCAATCACGGGCCGATCGACGCGTGGATCATCGACGACACCGGGCTGCCCAAGAAGGGCAAGCACTCGGTCGGAGTCGCCAACCAGTACTGCGGCGTACTGGGCAAGAACCACAACTGCCAGGTCTCGGTCAGCGTGTCGGTAGCCAACGACGAGACGAGCTTGCCGGTCGCTCATCGACTCTACTTGCCGAAGTCCTGGGCAGAAGACGCTGAACGACGGAAGAAAGCGAAGGTGCCTGAGGACATCGAGTTCGCCACAAAGCCAGAGATCGCGCTGAAGCTGGTCGACAAGCTCCTCGACGAGGACCCCATGGTACCCCGAGGCACGGTGCTGGCCGATCCCGGGTACGGCGACAGCTCCGCGTTCCGGCAGGGCCTCACAGACCGCGGCCTGCCGTACGTCGTGGGGGTTTCTGAGACGATCTCGGTCTGGCCGCCCGGCAAGAAGCCGCTCCCGCCCAAGCCGCAGTCGGGCAGGCGAGGTGGTCGCCCGCAGACTCGACTTCAGCACAGCGCCGAACACCATCCCGTGAGCGCCAAGGAACTGGCGATGTCGCTTCCCCCCGAGGCCTGGCACACGGTGACGTGGCGCGAAGGCACCGACGGCGACAAGACAAGCCGGTTCGCCCGGGCGCGGGTGCGCCCGGCGCGCAACGACCGCAAGCGTAGCGAGCCACGCCCCGAGGAGTGGCTGCTCATCGAGTGGCCCGAGGATGCAGCGGCGCCCACGAAATACTGGCTGTCCACCGAAGACGAGGACATCACTCTCACCGAGCTTGTGCGCAAGGCCAAGCTGCGCTGGCGGATCGAGCGAGACCACCAGGAGCTCAAGCAGGAGGTTGGATTCGGGCACTACGAGGGCCGCGGGTGGCGAGGCTTCCACCACCACACAACGTTATGCATCGCCGCTTACGCCTTTCTCCTAGCCGAGCGTGCTCGGCTGTCCCCCCCTGGCGCTAGAGCTCAACCGCCCGTCCAAGCACCTCCCCTACCCGAAGGTTTCCGCCGACGGGGAGCTCCCCCTTCGCGCGCAGCGGCACCAGCCGACGTCGATACGGACGATGATGCTCGAGCTGGTGCATGAGCTGGTCCTACGCCTGGAGCGTTGCCCATGTTGCCGGCGGCCTGTAGCCGTTGACCGAGAACCCGTCTCAAGCTCCAGGCTGCACGGC
>CAZQPP010000278.1:0-10885 GCA_964594295.1 uncultured Myxococcales bacterium
CCCCTCCCGGTCAGCGCCGCCTCAGCCACGAGGTTCCGTCCCGCCAGGTCGGCGATTCCTTGACACCAGCGCTTTCGACCATTGGATGGCGCCGAGGCACCAGGGGGCACCGCTGGCCTCTCGTCCGACACGGCGCAGGTGTCGTCCTCCGGGAGCGCGAGCCGGTCGTGCAGGCATTCCTGGTAAATGCGGTTCCTGCACGCGCGGGAACGCGCCCTTCGGGGGGATTTGCTGAGTCGCTGCCCTGTGATTGACTGGCTCCTGGCTGACGCCGAGATGGCCACGATCCGGGTATGGGACGAGGCCCTGTCCAAGGCGGTGGACAAGGCCGTTCTCATGAAGAGGATGGAGCGGGGCTGAGCGCCGCGGCCCCGCCGCCGGCTCAGTCCACCGCGCTCACCTCGAGGCGGTAGCCGCCGAGCGCGGCGGCGTTCTTGCCGTCGATGAAGACGTACACCTCGACGTCGGCCTCGAGGTTCAAGATGAGCGTCACCCCGCCGGTGATCTTCTTGTCGCTGGCCCCGAGGCAGGTGTCGTCGGGCCTGGGCGGGCAGGCGGTCGAGGCGTAGAGGACGGCGTCGTGCTGGGTGACCGTGTCTGACAGGGTGAAGCGGTAGGTGCCCGCCTCCTTGGGCGTGAAGGCGTAGACCACGTCGTATCCGCCCGGGCTGACTTCCAGGCTGGGGTCGCAGTCGGTGGGCTCGTGCTCCGAGCCGAAGTTGGTGGTGTCACCGAGCATGTTCAGGGGCAGCTTCCAGTTGGGGCGGAAGGGCAGGCCGCAGACCATGCCCGCCCGCTCCTGGCAGGGCGTGTCGACCCGGGCGCAGTCGTCGTCCGCGCAGTCAGCCGCGAGGTCTTCGTCGTTGTCCTGTCCGTCCCCGCAGTCGAGCTCCACGCGCCGGCCCTTGTCGATCTTCAGCTCGTAGGTCCCGCCGACCGAGGGCTCGCCCCGCGCGCCGTCCACGCCGATGAAGACCGTCTCGCCGGTCCTCATGAAGCGCTCGATGGCCTCTCCGCCGCGGCCCGCCGTCTCGAAGGCCTCGACGCAGCTGGCGCCCGCCGCGGAGCTGGGGCAGCCGTCCCAGAGCGAGAGCACGGTGTCGAGGGCGGCAGGGTCGTCGCCCCGGTTTGCCAGCTCGAAGGTGAAGTGCGCGTCGTAGGGCGCCTCGAAGCGGTAGACCATGTCGCCGAAGCTGTCTCCGAGCCCGTCGGCGGTGCCGTCGCACGCGAGGGTCGCGAAGTCATGTTGGCGCGCGGCCGTCGTCTCGACCACGGAGAAGGGCAGGGACTCGATGCTCCCGGGCATGTCGCAGTTGTCCCCCGTGCCGCAGCCCATGATGCTCTCGTCGTAGGTGCCGGCGCAGCCCCCCGCGGTGCAGAGGTCGGGGAAGGTGCAGCGATCGCCGTCGTTGCAGGGGGAGCCGTCGGCGGCGCTGGCGTCGAAGACGCAGTCCCCGGTCGTCGAGTCGCAGGTGTCGGCCGTGCAGATGTCGCCGTCGTCGCAGACCTTCGTGAAGCCGGGGATGCAGCTCCCGCCCTGGCAGAGGTCTCCGTCGGTGCACGCGTCCTCGTCGTCACAGGCGACGCCGTTGTTCGGCAGGCACTTGCCGACCTGACCCGGGATCGAGCAGCTCATGCACTGCCCCTCGCAGGCGCTCTCGCAGCACACCCCCTCCACGCAGGTCCCGGACTCGCACTGAGCGTCCGCGCTGCACGGGAAGCCGCCCTTGAGGCGGCACCTGCCCTCCGCGTCGCAGGACCCGAAGCCCGCGCAGAAGCCCGGGTCGTCGGTGTTCGTGATCGCCGTGCACGTACCCTCCTTGCCGGTCTCGTCGCAGCGCCGGCAGGCCGCGTCGCAGACGGTCTGGCAGCACAGCCCGTCCACGCAGAAGCCGGAGGCGCACTCCGAGGCCGCCGCGCAGGCTTCCCCGACCTGGCTGAGGCAGGCCCCACCGGTGCTGCAGGACCGGCTGCCCTCGCAGGTGCCAGGGTCCTGGCCGGAGGTGACGGCGGAGCAGGCGCCCTCGCTGCCCGGCAGGTTGCAGGCCTCGCAGGTGCCGCCGCAGGCGGTGTCGCAGCAGACGCCGTCGACGCACAGGCCCCCTAGGCAGGAGGTGCCGTCTACGCAGGCCTGTCCATCGTTCTGGAGGCATCGGCCCTCGGGGTCGCACCGCTTCGCTCCGGCGCATGTGTCGGGGTCCTCGGCGCCGACCACCCGCGCGCACGAGCCCTTGGCCTGATCCGCGTCGCAGCGCTCGCACGAGCCGTCGCAGGGGGTGTCGCAGCAGACGCCGTCGGCGCAGTGGCCGCTCTCGCAGCGGCTCGCCTCCGCGCAGGTCGCGCCGTTGACGAGCAGCGCGGCACACACCCCGGCAACACAGCGGTTCTCTCCGGTGCAGCCATCGTCGTCCGTGCAGGAGCTCGCGCAGCCCTCCCCGTCGACGCACGGGTACGGCGCGCAGGGCACCGCGGCGTCGGCCTGGCAGGTGCCGAAGGCGTCACAGCTTGGGGCGGGCGTGAAGGAGCCCTCCGCGCAGGCGGGCTCTCCGCAGAGCGTGCCCTCCTCGCGCAGGCCCGACACGGCGCAGGTGGTGCCGCCTTCCCCGGAGCAGGCGGTGCGGCCGACCCAGCACGGGTCCTGGTCGAGCACACACTCGCTGCCGACGTTGAAGCCCTCGTCGGTCTCGCCGTTGCAGTCGTCGTCGGCGCCGTTGCAGATCTCGCCGTCGGGCGAGGCGGTGCAGGGGTCGCAGGCGTCGCCGATGCCGTCCACGTCCGTGTCGGCCTGGTCCTCGTTGGGGATCTCCGGGCAGTTGTCCTCTTCGTTCGAGTGGCCGTCGCCGTCGCCGTCGTCAGCGCCCGTGCAGCCCTCGATCTCGAGGTTGGCGCACACGCCCGCCGGGTCGCAGACGTCCTCGGTGCACGGCTCCCCGTCGCGGCAGTCTTCGCCCGTGAGGCAGGCACCGGGCACCTCGGGCAGGCAGCTCTGCTCGGAGCAGGTGTAGCCCTCGCGGCAGCCCTCGTCGTCCTCGCAGGAGGTGGCGCAGGCGTTCTCCTCGCAGAGCGCGCCGCCGCAGCTCAGGCGGCTGGGGGCGTCGCACTCGCCCGTCTCGTCGCAGCGCCCGGCGGGCCAGAAGAAGCCCTCCTTGCAGCTCGGATCGGTGCAGGGCGTGCCGGTTGGGAGCTGCTCGCCGTCGTCGCACGTGGTGCCGCCAAGCTCGTCGCAGGCGACCACCCCCGAGAAGCAGGCGCCCCCTGGGGGCTCGTCGCAGGGGTCGCCGAGGCCGAGATCCTCGTCGGTCTCTCCGTCGCAGTCGTCGTCGAGCTCGTTGCAGAGCTCGGCTTCGGGCTCGCAGCAGTCCTCGGGGCAGGTCTCGGCCGTCTCCTCCTGGTCGCAGGTGCCGTTGCCGCACGGCTGGCCGCAGTCCTGGGGACAGGTCTGCTCGCTCTCCATGCAGTCCTCGCCGGCGCAGTAGCCGTCGCCGCAGATGGAGGTGCCTCCGGGAGAGGCGCAGCAGTCGTCGGGGCAGGTCTTCTCGTCCTCCGAGCAGAGCGCCTCGTCGCAGCTGCCGTCACCGCAGACGCAGGAGGTCTCGTCGGTCTCTCCGTCGCAGTCGTCGTCGACCCCGTTCCCGGAGTCCTCGGCCGCCGGCACCGGCGCGCTGCACTCCCCGAGCCCGGCCGCGCCGCAGGTGCGCGTGCCGCCGCAGACGCCGTGCTCGTTCGCGACGGTGCAGCGGGTCTGGAGGCCCTGGCTCGCCGCCTGGGCCGTGCACTCGCAGAGGCCCTCGACCAGCGTGCAGGCGCGCGCGGGGGTCTCACCCTTCGAGGGCACGTCGCTGCAGCGGTAGCCGTTCGGGCAGTCGCGGTCTATGGCGCAGCCCGTGCCGCAGAACGAGCCCTCCGGGCCGTACTGCACGCAGAGGGACGGGGTGTTGCCCGGCGACGTGCAGTCGGCCTCCGTGACGCAGGGCCGGCAGAGGGCCCAGAGCGCCGAGATGCAGACCTGACGCGTGCTGCCGGCGCGGTCCGGCAGGGTCTCACAGGACCACCCCGCGGGGCAGCCCCCGCCGGGGCAGGTCTGGCTGCACACCAGCCCGCCCGAGTGTGGCGTGCAGCGGTCGGAGGCGCACTCCTCGTCGGTCGCGCAGGCCTCGCCGAAGGCCTTCACGCCCCCGGGCAGCCCGCCCTCGTCCTTCTGCGTGACCGACTGGTCCGTGCTCGCCCCCATGTCGCTGAGCTGGACGTCCCGCTGCATCGGGATGGGCCCGTCGCCCCCCGAGTCGCAGGCTCCGGCGAAGAGGACCGGAAGGAGCATGAGTCCAAGCTTTGCTTTCCCCGTCATTCCGCATAACCCTCGCGAGTGGGCCGGTAGAGCTTAGCCTCCCGCAGCGCCGAGTGCGAGCGATCACTGAGATCCGCTGCCTCCACGCGAGAGCCAATTCAACACAGAGGCACAGAGGCACAGAGGCACAGAGAGGAGGCAGGTAGGGCTGATGGCGAAGATGCAGGGACGCCAGGGCGCAGAGGCGCAAGGGTAGTAGGGGGCAGCAAGTCGCTAGGGGCTCCCCATCCTCCTCGATAGCTCCTTGAGGCGCGGGTCTTCAGGGTAGAGCGCGCGGGCCCTCGCGAAGGCCTTCATCGCTCCCTCGCGGTCCCCGTCGAGCACGCGGATTCGCAGGAGGTGGACGAGCACGAGCAGGTCGTCGGGGGCCCTCTCGAAGGCGGCCTCGATCCCTCGGCGGGCCTCCCGCTGCCGGCCGAGCGCGAGCAGCGCGCGTGCGTGGTGCACGCGGGGCGGCACCAGAGAGGGGGCGACCTCGATGGCCCGGCGGCAACGCCTCTCCGCCGCATCGGGCCGGCCGGCGCGCAGGTAGGCCAGGCAGGCGTTGGTGGCCGCGGAGGCGTCGTTCCCGCGGCTGTGCTCGAGGGCGCGGTCGGAGAGGCGGGCGGCGGCCTCGAAGTCCTGCCCGGCCATCGCCACAAGGCCGAGACCCCCCAGGGCGGAGACGCACCCGGGGTCGTGCTCCACGGCCTGCTCGAAGCTCTTCGCCGCCCGGCCGAGGTCGCCCTCGAGGCGGTATGTCTCGCCGAGCAGGGACCACAGGCGGGCGGAGCGCGGGGTGGCGCGGAGCGAGCTCTCGGCGAGGCCTCGCGCGTCCTCGTAGTCGGCCGCGCGCACCCAGGAGGCGGCGGCCCCTGTCAGCACGGCGGCAGCGAGGGCCGCCGCCAGCACGGCCCGCGCGTGCTTTGTCGTGAGGCCGCGGCGCGACGCCCACACTCCGAGCCCCGCGATCAGAAAGGCGCTCGGGCCGTAGAGCAGGCGCTCGGCGAAGATTATCGTGGAGCTCAAGACGAGGTTCGAGACCACGCCGTAGGCCAGCAGGGCGGTGCCCGCGGTCGCCACAGAGGCCAGCCTGCCCGCCAGCGCGGACAGCAGCACGCAGGCGCCCCCGCCCACGAGGAGCAGGAGCCCCACCCAGCCGGCCGGGTCCGCCCAGCCGGCCGGGAGCGTGATGGCGTTGGCCGTGTAGTCCGCGGAGAGCGGCCAGGGCCAGACCAGCAGGCGGCAGGCGAGCAGGGCGATGCGTCCGGGTCCGAGCCACCGCGCGGCGCCCTCGGCGTCGATCAGCGGGTTGTCGGAAGGCGAGACGGGGGTGCCGAGCAGGCTGCCCAGCATGTTGGCGCGCAGAGCCAGGACTGCGCCCGCGGCGACCCACACGCACGCTAGCGCAGCCCAACGCCATCGAGGGGGCTTGGCTCCGGGCCTGCGCTGCGCGACGGTGACGAGCAGCAAGGCCGCGGGGAGCACGAAGCCCTGCTCCTTGGCCATCGGCGCGAGGGCGGCGGCGAGCACGGCGGCGGCCACGCCCAGGGACCTCCGCGACGAGGCCCACAGGCCGACAGCGAGCACCATGAGCAGCGCGCAGAGCAGCTCGGAGCGGTTGTTCAGGGGCACGACGGCGTCCACGTGCACGGGGTGCACGGCGAAGAGGAGCCCGCACGCCAGGGCCGCCCAGCGCGCCGCGCCAAGGGCGAGGGCCAGCCAGAAGACCGCGGCCGCCACGCAGGCGTGGATCGCCACGCTCCAAGCGCGCTGCGCCCGGACCTCGCCCGCGCTGGGCAGGCGGTAGCTCAGCAGGGTCAGGGGCCGGAAGTTGCCGATGTGCTGGTAGCCCGCGCGATCCCCGAAGTGGCGGCCGGCGATGACGTCTTGCGCTCGCAGCGGTCCGCGGCTCACCGGGTGCTCGAGGATGGCCACGTCGTCCAGGACCGGCTCGGCGTCCAGGGCGGGCAGGTGCGCGGCGGCCGCGAGGAGGGCGCAGGCGAGGGCGCCGGCGGCGAAGAAGGCGCGCGAGCCCTTCACGACTCCTCCCCCTCGGCGGGAGCCCCGCGCCCGGGCGCGCCGAGGCGGCGCTCGAGGAGCACGAGGACAAGGGCGACCAGACCCACGCTGCCGGCTATCGGGGCCAGCACCAGGAAAGCGGCCGAGGTCCCGCCCAGGTCGTCGGTCGCCCAGCCCACCAGGGGCACCGCGAGGGCGCCGATGCCGAAGGTCAGCACGAACTTGATGCCATAACCCAGACCTCTCCAGCGCCCCGGTATGTAGCGCGCGACGAGGCCGTTCTCGAAAGGCTGCATGCCGAGCATGAAGAACGCGGCGCCTGCTGCGCTCAGGGGCATGGCGGGACCGTACAGGAGGGCTACGCCGAGCACCATCGGGAGGGAGAGGAAGTGGAAGACGAGATAGCCCACGGCCAGCGGTATCTTGTCGGCGAGGGCTCCCCCGACTATCTGCCCTGCCGCGGCTACGAGCAAGGCGCCGGCCGTCAGCGCGGTGCCCAGCAGGTTGGCGAGCTTCGGGTCGGCGGCGGCGGCCCCGCCGAAGAGCACGTCCCCCATGTGCTTGGGCAGCAGCAGCTCGGCTCCCCGGTAGGCGAGGCCGGCCAGCGCGATGGAGCAGGCGAGCACGGCGAAGAGCCCCACCCGCTCGCGGCGTCCGGCGCTCAGGTCCTGCTGGTGCGCGCTCGAGGGCGCCACCTTGCGCTCGTCGAAGGGCAAGAACGCCGACACGGCCGCGCCGGCCAGCGCGAGGACGCCGAGGGCGGCGTAGGCGAGGCGCCACGAGCCGACATAGGCCAGGCTCCCGCCGACGAGGGGAGCGGCGGCCACGCCGATGTTCCCGAAGACGCCCTGGAGGCCGTGGGCGCGGCCGCGGGCCCTCACGGAGTCCGACAGCAGGGTGTAGCCCACGGGGTGGTAGATGCTCGCGCCGAGGCCGACCCCGAGGAGCCCGAGCAGGAGCCCCGCTTGGGTCTCCGTCGACGCGAGGGCGAGCGCGGAGATGCCGATGGCCGCGTTGGCGCCGACGAGGAGCCAGCGAGCCTTGACGTGGGCGACCAGCCACCCGGCGGGGAGCGCGCCGAGGCCGAAGGCGACGTAGGAAGGCAAGGCTAGATCGGCGGCCGCGCCGAAGCCGAGCCCGAGGTCGGCGCGCAGGGGCTCGATTACCCCCGGGTAGAGGCCCGCGGAGAGGTGCGAGAGCAGGTGCCCGAGCGAGGCCACCGTGACGACGGCTCGCTCCCTTGAGTCGAAGCGCAACCCCTCAGAGGCGTCGCCGGCGGTGCGGGACCGCCAGGATCAGGCCGGTGAGCAGCAGGCCAGCAGGCCAGCCCGACCCGCCGGTGGGGCCCGCGGCGCACCCGGCCTCGGAGACGACCCCCGCCACCGGACCAGGGCCGCCGGGCTCGGGCGCGACGTAGGCCGGGATGACGCAGTTGCCGTACTGGCGCACCAGCCCCTCCGGGCAGGGCTCGTCGAGGCCGGAAGCGGGCTCGGGTGGCGCCGGAGCCGGGCCGGCCGAGTCGGCCGGGATGCCGGGAATGGTCGCCGAAGCCTCGGGCTCCCGGTCGCCGTCGGGGGACACGCAGCGGCCTTCCTCGTCGCAGGAGTAGCCCTCCATGCAGCTCCCGCACCGACCGCCGCAGCCGTCGTCTCCGCACTGGCGGTTGGGGCAGTAGGGCTCGCAGCCATCCGGGATGCAGTAGCCGAAGGTCGAGCAGGTCTCGCTAGCGCTGCAGATGCCGCACTCGGCGCCGCAGCCGTCGTCGCCGCACTCCCGCTCGTCGCACTCGGGCTCGCACTGCTCGCAGACGAAGCTCTCGTTGCAGCGCCTGCCGATGCCGCAGTAACCGCAGGAGCCTCCGCAGCCGTCGTCGCCGCAGTCCTTGCCGTTGCAGTCCGGCGCACATCCGGCCGTCGTGCCTCCGCCTTCTGCCGGGGCTGCGCAGACGCCCTGGGCCGTGCAGGTCCAGCCTCCGGAGCAGGCGCCGCAGGTGCCGCCGCAGGCGTCGGGTCCGCAGTTCCGGCCGGCGCACTGGCGGATGCAGGCAGCCATGCAGAGGCCGGTGGAGGTGTCGCACTCCTGGCCGTAGCCGCAGTTGCCGCACGAGCCTCCGCAGCCGTCGTCACCGCAGGTGCGCCCGGTGCAGTCGGGCGTGCAGCCGAAGCCGCCGCCACTCCCCCAGTCGGAGGAGAAGCAGAAGCCCGCGAAGCACTCCTCACCCGGGGCGCAGGTGCCGCAGGAGCCTCCGCAGCCGTCGTCGCCGCAGTCCGATAGGAAACAGTCCGGGATGCAGCCGGGCCAGCCGCCGCTCCCGCCTCCGTTGCCGCCGGAGTCGTTGCACTCGCGCGGGAAGAGGAGGGTGTAGGGAGACTCCTCGGAGGTGGGGCCGCAGTCGTAGACGTCCCCCTCCCAGCTCCAGCCGCACTGCTGCGCCGAGGGCTCGGCGAGGGTCGCGCAGTCGACGCTGTGCTTGACGCCGCCGACGCAGAACTTGAGCGTGCTGCCCTCGCAGCAGCCCTCCGCGCTCACCGAGCCGCAGGGGCCCTCCGCCTTTGCCCCGCAGACGGCCGGATACTGTCCGCTCGTGTCCACCGAGCCCGAGAAGGCGACGCAGGTGTACTCCTCCGAGGCCATCCTCCAGCCGCAGGCGCTGTAGAAGAGGTTCTCGGCGCAGTCCTTGGCGCAGGTCACGCCGCCCTCGCACCAGACGACCATCTCCCCGATGCAGCAACCGATGATGCCCCCTTCCACGAGGCAGGTGTCGTCGATCTTGTTGCCGAAGCTGCACTGAGCTTGCGCCGGCGTGCTCCAGGCCAGGGCGCACAGGAGCACCAGGAGCGCAAGCGCACGAGCCATGGCCCCGGTGTCGTAAATGAGCGGCGACGGGTTCAGCATCGAGGGCGCGGATCGTAGGGAATAGCGCGTGAGCGGGCAAGGGATGAGCGCGCTCATAGGCCATTTTGCGGCGCGAGAGGGGCCGAGAGCAAGGGCTTTCTAGCCGAGGCTCCTGGCAAACAGCGCGCGCCTCTTCTCGAGGAAGGCGCTGAGCCCCTCCTTGGCCTCGGCGGTGGCGCGGGTGCGGGCGCTCAGCTCGGCCATCTTGTCGACCAGGTCCTTCGGGTCTCTGCGGGCGATCTCATCGGGCAGGGCCCTCGAGCGGGCCACGGCTTTGGGCCCGCACGCGACGGCGCTGTTCAGCGTGGCCTCGATGCGCTGGTCCATCTCGTCGTCGCTCTCGCAGAGCATGTCGGCGAGGCCCATGTGCACGGCCTCACGGGCGGTGAGGCGCACGCCCGTCGCGAAGAGACCGCGTGCCCTCGTCGCGCCGATGCGGCGCTGCACGTAGGGGCCGATCACCGCCGGCACGAGGCCGAGCTTGACCTCGCTCAAGGCGAAGGTGGCCGCGGGGCCGACGAAGACGAGGTCGGCCGCCGCCGCGAGGCCGACGCCGCCGCCGAAGGCGGGGCCGTGCACGCGCGCGAGCAGGGGCTTGCTCAGGGCCTCGAGGGCCTTGAACATGCCGGCGAGGCGCCCGGCGTCTTCGAGGTTGGCTTCCCAGTCGAACTCACCCGTGCGCCGCATGTAGTCGACGTCCGCCCCGGCGCAGAAGCACCTGCCCCTGCCTTCGAGCACGACCGCGCGGATATCCTTGTCCCCCTCGAGGACCTCTGCGGCCGCCGTCACCGAGTGGATCGTGTGCTCGTCAAAGGCGTTGTGCCTCTGCGGGCGGTTGAGCACGATGCGGCCGACGGGGCCGTCCCGCATGATGCGTACCACCGGGACGGAGACCTCGGTTGCTTCGTCGAGCTCGGAAGGTTCCATCTCGTCCTCCTCCAATGGAGCGTCTTCGTAGCTTCTACAACGACCCGGGGCGCTCGGCCACCTCACGCACCTGCTCGAAGGACGGCACCCCGGTCACGTCTCCGTCGTCTGCGACCTCGAAGAGGGCCTCCACCTCGGGCCAGAGGGCCGCGGGCAGGCGCAGGAAGTTGGGGTCGCCCTCCACGTAGGTGGGCACGTAGCGGCACGCCCAGGGATCGTATGCGCGGCAGAACACCGGCCTGCTCGCCGAGCGGTAGAGGCGGCAGCGATCCGTGCGCGTGAGGTGCCGGCAGCGGGTGTGGCACTGCAGCACGAAGCCGCGGGCCGTGACGGCGAGCTCGAGGCCCGCGAAGCCGTGCACGTAGCGGTAAAACGACAGCTCGGCTGCGTCCTTGGGGCGGCTCAGGGGGAAGAGCAGGACGTGGCAGCACGGCGCAGGGCAGCCCGTGCAGGGATCGCGCAGGAGGTCCGTGTGCTCGCGGAGCTCTCTGTCCGGCTGCGGCTGTCCGGGCGGGAAGATGATCTTGGGACGCCGCCACGGGCGGGCCTCGAGGGCCTCTGCCTCGGCGAGCGCGTCCCGAGACGGCGGGCCCGGGCCGTCGCTGGCGACGGCCTCGCGGATGTCATCGAGGCTCGGGCTCTTCTTGATGCGCCCGCGCGCGTCGTAGCCGTAGAGGGCGGCGCCCCCCGGGAAGCGGGCGGCGGAGACGCGGACCC
>CAZQPP010000279.1:0-10832 GCA_964594295.1 uncultured Myxococcales bacterium
GCGTCGAGCGCCCACAGGTGCATCCCGACGCCTCCGCCGAGGATCGCTGCACCGCCAGCGGCCAGGATCCAGGGCACGGTCGTGGATCCGCCGCCGGCCTCCTTGACAACCTCCGGTGGCGGCGCCGCGGGCACGGGCGCCGGTTTGGCGGTTTCGGGCACGACCGGGGTCGCGTCGAGCGCGGACGCGAGCCGCTCGGTCTCGAAGCTCGCGGGGACCTCCTCGCCGGGGTCGGCCTTGAGCGTGGCCCGCAGACGCGCATGCCCCGGGGCTTCCACCTCGATCGGATGCACCCCGGCCATGAGCACGAGCGTGCGACCGGTGGGGACGCTGCGACCGTCGACGCGGACCATCGCGGTGGCCGGTATGACGCGCACCCGCGCCCAAGCCGCTCCCGGCTTGCAGTCCCGGCCGATCCTCTGCATGGCCACTCTAATCTCCCTCTTCTCCGCGTCGTTCGGGTCCATGTCCAGAGCCGCCGCCAGCGTGGTGAAGGCAGCGCAGGGGCGTTTGAGAGTCTCGAGGATCTGCGAGCGCACGAGCGCCGTGCTCGCGTTGGGCATCAGCTCGTAGACACGCTCGACGGCAGCCGCCGCCCCCTCGACGTCGGCGGCCTTGAAGAGCTCCGCCGACCGGGCGTAGGCACGCTGTGCTTCGGCCTCCTCCTCCGCGCTGGGCGGAGTGAGATCCGGCAGCGGTGGGACTACGACCGGTGCCTCGAGGGAGTCGGGCGCCGTCGGGGTGGCTCCCAGCCCCAGGGACACCAGCAGGAGGGTCAGCGCTCCCATTCCTCTACCTCGTCGGGCGGATGCCGCGCAGGCGGCGGTTGGGGTCCTCGTCGGGCACGGCCTTCGGCCTGGTTTTTCGGATGCCGCGGAGGCCCGCCTCGGGTGCGGGCTTGGGCGTGGGCTCCGGCTTCACTTCGCGTGGGGGGGGCTTGCTTCGGGCCGGCCGAGCACGAGCAGAGGCTCGCACCAGGCGCAGATCGCGCTCCAGCTCCGCGCCCGGGCTGAGCACGAGGACGATCTCCGCGGGCACGTACCCGGCTCGTTCGACTCGCAGCTTCGTCGGCTCTTCCGAGGCCGGGAGCATGACGTCGCAAGGTGTGCGGCAGAGCTCCTCTTCCCCGCGCCGCACAACGGCGGCGGGCGGCACGGTCCGAAGCACGACGCGGGCCGGCGTGGGCGCCGCGGTGGGAGGCGCCTGCTCGTCGGGGCGCGCGGGAGGTCGGGTCGCGCCCACATCCGGAGCGCTCGAGGCCGGCACCTCCGCGGCCGCCTCTGCTCCTTCCGGTGTGGGTGCGGCTTGCTCGAACTCCTGAGTCTCTGACGCAGGTGCGACCTGCGCCTCCTGGTCTGGGACGGCGGTCACGATGGTCGCAGCCGCGACGCCGCCCGCGGCGAGCAAGGCGAAGACGGCGAGCCACACTCGCCAACGCCGCGGCGCGGCCCCCGCAGCGTCGAGTGCGGCGAGATCCCCACTCGTCGTGCCGGCAGGGTGCTCCTCCACCCTCGTGGGACCGGCTTCCACAGCGGCACCGCGGGGTGGCTCGGGGCTCTCGCCGCTTGCCCCCGCAAATATGGTGGGTCCGTCCTCGCTCACCGGCGTACCGTCGCTCGTCAGGGGCGTTCCGCTTTGGACATGCGCCTCCGGCGAGGCCTGCGGGCTCGGAAGGCTCGAGGCCTCGCGCTCGGCTGCGTCCGAGACGTCCGCGTCCGCCGGCTGGACGGGCGTGACATCTCCGCGGGGCACGCTGGTCTCTCCCGCGAGCATGGCCACGGCGTCGGTGTCTCTTCCGTGCTCGACGGCCTCCAAGACATCAGCCACGAGGCGACAGCTCCGCGGGCGATCATCGCGCAGTTTCGCCAGCAGCGCGGAGTGCAGCGCGGCGAGGGCCGGGGGCAGGGGCTCGCCGCAGGGCAGGGGGTCGGGCAGCGGTGGCGCCGGCACAGTCACGTGCTTGAGAAGGAGATCGACGGTGTCCTCAGCTTCGAAGACCCGACGCCCGGCGAGCATCTCGTAGAGGATGCAGCCGAGAGAGTAGAGGTCGGCTCGGAAGTCGACCCCCGCCGCGGTGGCCTGCTCGGGCGACATGTAGCGAGGGGTGCCGACCGTCGTCCCCTCCGCCGTCAGGCTCTCGCCCGTGTCGCCGCCGCCGCGGACCACCTTGGCGATGCCGAAGTCCATCACCTTGACGAACTCGCGGCCGCCGCTCGTGCTGAGCAGGAAGATGTTCGCGGGCTTGAGGTCCCTGTGCACTATCCCCACGTCCTGGGCCTCGGCGAGGGACTGGCACACCTGGCCTGCCACCCGCGCCGCGCGCCGCGGGCTCAGCACGGCCCCTCCCGCGAGCACCTCGTCGAGGGGCCGGCCCTTGAGGTACTCCATGACCAGGAAGGGCGTCCCGCTAGCTTCGTCGATCCCGAAGTCGTGGATGCGCACGACGTGCGGGCTACCGAGCCGACTCGCCGATTGTGCCTCCCGGTAGAAGCGGCGCACGTGGGTTCGGTTGCCGAGCAGCTCTGCGTGCAGCGTCTTGAGCGCCACCTCGCGCCCCATGCTGAGCTGGGTCGCCACGTACACCCGGCCGAAGCCCCCTTCGCCCAGGATGCGCTCGATGCGGTAACGGCCCGCGAACAAGGACCCGACGGTCACCTCATGTCTGGCACCATCCCCACCGGCCGCCTGTGGGAGGGTCGCAACGCCGTCGGCAGGGCAGTGCGCTGCGTCCGTCTCCGACTCACAGAGCGGACAATAGCGTGCCAACCCTTGAGTGCCACCCATCTCGTCGTTACACGGCCAGTTAGTAGACGATGATTCTCGCAGACGCCCTAGTCAGGCGCAACGAGCGTGACGACCGGGAGCGCGACACCGAGCGCGGAGTGGCGAGCGGTCCTCCACGATCAGGCTCCGCTCGGTCGGCGTGCTCGCGGCGACGCCGCCCCCAACCTCGACCTCGGCGCCAAGGCCACCTTCGAGGACCCCACCAACCAGATCTACGTCTGCTTCCACCGAGGAGGCCCGTCACTGCCCGGTCACAGTGAGCAGGTACAGCCCCTCCTCCTCCTCGGCCGTGCCCGCGACCACGACGAAGATCTGGTCGCCCACCGGGTAGTCGGTGATCCTCATGGAGACGGTGGCGAAGGTGCTCCCTTTGCAGTGGTCGGCGACCGGGAGGCAGCCGTTGATGAGCGTGAAGAGCTTGCCGTCGAAGGTCGGCTGTAGCCTGAAGGTGATCTGGAAGTACTTGTCTTTGAGCTCTTGAGTGATGTCGAGCCGGTGCACCACGTCGGGGCCGCCTCCGAGGGGCTTCCAGCTCGTGCATGGGCTCGTGCCGTCGTCGGCGAGGGCGTAGTCGACGGCGGCGCTCACGGTGTTCCCCATGTGCTCGTACGGCACCTCCGAGATGACGTGGGCGGCCTCGCAGGTGTCGTAGGGCGGCGGCGTAGCGATCGACTGGACGGCCAGGACGTAGGAGCCCGGCCCGTAGGGCGCGGGGACGGTCTGCTCGTCGACCACGAAGGTAAGAGGTGTTGTGACGTCGTCGACACGGATGTGGCCCCTCTTCCCCTTGCCCGAGGACGCCGCGGCCAGGCAGGCCGTGTTGGCTCCGTCGCTGCAGCCGTCGAGGGCGTAGAGGGACCAGTCGAAGTCCGAGTGGAGGAGTCCGGCTACCAGGCTCGTCGGGCTTCCTTCGGGGTCGAAGACATAGGCGCGATCCTGGCCGGCCGAGTCCACGTCGCAGCCCGAGCCTGTGTCCAGGGAGATCGCGTTCCCACCGAAGGCGAGCAGGGAGCGCTCCTCGAAGGGCAAGGAGATCGCTGTCGCCGTGTCGCAGGAGTCGTTGCCGGGGAGGGTCTCCTGCCTCACCACGATCTGGGCGTCCCGGTGCAGATCGTCGTCGCTCCAGCCGTCCACGATGATGGTCGCGCTCTCGTCCTTGGTGAGTGAGAAGTAGGCCCTGTGCTTGTCCTTGCCGTCCCTGGTGCTTTGGCTGCGGCAGTCCACGAGCCCCTCGGCGCACGCGCCCGCGGGGACGTAGACGTGCCCGGCTCCCCAGCTCGTCAGCTCGGCGACGTAGAAGCCGTCGGCGGGAGCGGTGAAGCGGAAGACCGCGTCTCTCTCGCCCTCTCCGGCGGTCTGACCCTCGAACCCGCAGGCGTGGTCGTCGGCGCCTGCCGTCCCATCACCCTGGAATCTGTCACCGAGGTTGCGAGGGTGGAGGGAGACCTCGACGTCGAGCGCCGGGATCTGCATCGCCGCGGCGCAGGTGTCAGGCGCGTTCGGCGTGCCCGGGGTCAGCTCGAGGCGGAAGCGTCCCCCGCTCGCCTCCCCGCTGCCGACCACGATCGTGTACGGGACGCCTGCCAACATTTGCACGACGATGCTGGCCGAGCTCTGGCCGTCGCGTAGGCCGAACGCGTCGGCGCAAGGTAGCCGTCCGGGCAGCTCCACGCAGCTCTCGCTCACCAGGACTTGCGGGCGGAAGCCGTCTTCGAGGGCCGTGAGAGTGATCTCGATGTCCTCCTCCGCCTCCGGTGTGTAGGTGTAGACGAGGCGGCGAGTGTCCTTCCCTGCTCCATCGGGGAGCCAGTAGCTGCATTTCGAGCCGCCCTTGAAGTAGTTGAAGCCCCCGCTCAGGTCGGCTTCGGCCTCGAAGGGGAGCGCCTCGATGGCGTTGGCCGTGGAGCAGCGGGCGTGCGCGGGGCCCGTGTGGAGCTCGGCCAGCACCTCGAAGACGACCTCTGTCGGGGCGGGCATGCCGGGATCGAAGACGATGGAGTAGGTCTCTCCGCCGTCGAGCTCGAAGAGCCCGCGGCTACTACGGAAGTTGGCCTTCTTGGCTCCGAGGCAGGTGCCGTCGGGGCGCAGGACGGCCAGGAAGCCGTCGCCCCACATCTCGTCTCGGTGGAGCTTGGCCTCGATGGCGTAGATACCGTCAGCAGCCGGCGTGAGCTTGTAGAAGACGTCGCTCGTGCCCTGCCCGGCGCCGTCGTCGACTCCCGGACAGCCGGAGCTCTGATACTGGTCGCTCGCGAGGGCGGTCGACTCGTTGTGCAGGGCGACCCCGTCGCTGAGGACCGTCGCACCCTCGGCCGTGTCGTTGGGCGGTGCGCCGTCGACCACCGACCACTTGACCTCCCACAGCCCGATGGGCTCCGGGACGGTCTCGTCGGAGGACATCGAGTCGACGACGACCCGCATCGCCACCGGAGCGGCAGGAGCCCTCGGAGCGGAGCGCCCTGCCGGGCCGTTGGAGGAGCTACCGCTCTGCGAATCGCCCGGTGCCTTCGTGACCATCCCGATGCTCGAGGCCTTGGAGAAGTCGAAGGCGGCGAGATCGATCTCGGGCTGGCTCAGGCCTCCGCCCATCGACGAGCCGTAGCACTCGTCCGGGTTGGCGGCGGCGCAGCCGGCCTTGACGTTCAGCACCGCGAAGAAGCCCTGGAAGGTCGTGGTCGTGACCAGGCGCGAGCCCGGAGGCACGAGCACCTCGAAGGACTGCTCGGGCCCCTCGGCGAGGCCGGAGAAGCCATAAGGAATGGAGCATTCTTCCTTGTTCTCGTTGTTGCCTGCCGCGCTGCTCAGGTGCCCGGTGACCACGCCCGAGCCCCCGGACAGGGCCCCGGTGGTCTCGGTACAGGAGTCGGCGGTCGCGGGGCTCTGGCATTGCTCCTCGGCAGCAGGCGCTCCTCCGCCCCCGTCGCACTCTCCGCGCGTGGCGATGGAGATCCCTCCTCCGGCCTCCGCGCAGCACACGAGGGAGCCTTTGCACTCGTTGTCTGCGACCGGCTGCCCCCCGCTGCTCTCACACGTCCCGCGGGGGATGACCAGGTAGAGCCCGCCCTTCTTGCAGCAGACCTTCTCGCAGGCCTCTTTTTGAGTGTGTCCCACTTGACCCGCGGAATCCAGATCCACAAGCCTTTGGGCCTTGGCCCAAACGCGCGCAGCGAGCCGGAGGCGAGCGAAGTATGCCACGCGGATTTGTCCCAAGTCTTCGGGGCTTGGCCCCGAAGACGCGCTCGCCGAAGGCGAGCCAAACCTCGGTCTGCGCATAGCGTTGGCGCCCGGGCACAGACAGCCCCACCGGGTCAAGTGGGACACACCCCAATTCTAGAGGCGCAGCTCGGGCACGGCCTTCTTCTTCTCTTCCTTCTCGGGCTCACCTTTGAGCCGAAGCGACGGCACCGCGGGGCTCGCCTTCTTCTTCTCGTTGCCCCGGGGCTTCGCCCTGGCCCTCCTTCGCGCCCGGGCCTTGGTGACGGCCTTCTTCTTCGCCGCGGGATCGGCCTCGAGGGTGACCGCGCGCTCCACCCGGCGGCCGGACTCGAGGAGGATGGGCACCACCTTCGGCAGGTAGCCCGCCTTCAGGACACGGATGTCGACCGGCTCCTCGCTGTGGGTGACCTCGACGTTGCACGGGGTCTCGCACAGGTACTCGTCGCCGCGGTAGACCTCCGCGCCCGGGGGAGCGCTTCCGAGCACGAAGCGGCACGGGCGCTTGCGGACCGGCTGCGCTGTCTCCGGCGGCGTCTCGGCGGGCTCCGGCTCGGGCTTGGCCTCTGGCTCCGGAGCGGGCGCCGGGGCTGCGGGCGGGGGCGCCGCGGGCTCTGGCCTGGCTGGCGCCGGGGCGGCCGCGGCGGGCTCGGAGGCGGTCGCAAGGGAAGCGTCGCTGCTGTCCTCGTCGCTGCCGAAAAGGAAGAAGGCGGCGACGGCGCCGCCGAGCAGGAACAAGGCGACGGCGGCAATCGCGTAGAGCCGCGACGACGGGCCGGCGGAAGGGCTGGGGATCGCGCTGAGGTCGGTCTCGCTCGTGGCTTGCGGGGCGGCCGGCGCGACCGGCGCCGCGGGCTCCTCGGTCCCCGCTGCCGGAATGGACGCGCTCGGCGTCTGGGTGAGGGTCGGCTCGAAGGCCGGCTGAAGGGCCTCGAGGCCCTCCGTGTCCGCCCCGAAAGCCGGCGTCGGGTCCTTGGAGGCCTTGGGCGAGGAGATGGGAACCGCGGCGAAGGCCGGAGCGGTCTTGGAGTCCGCGGCGGCACCGGTGCCGAAGATCGGGCTCAGCAGGTTCGCGGCGTCCACCTCCTCGCCGCGGGAGATGGCCTCGAGGACCACGGCGACCGGCTGCGGTCCCGAGGGGCGATCCCCGCGCTGCCTCGCGACGAGCCTCTGGTGCAGCAGCGCAAGCTCGGGCTGAAGGGGGGCGCCGCTGGGGAGGGGGTCCGGCAGGTCCGGGGGCTGATCCGTGACCCGCATCATCAGCGCGCCGAGGGTGTCAGGGGCGTCGAAGAGGAGCTTGCCGGTGAGCATCTCGTAGAGGATGCACCCGAGGGAGTAGAGGTCGCTCCGCGTGTCGAGGGGCTCGCTCAGGGCCTGCTCGGGCGACATGTACTTCGGCGTGCCGATGGTCATGCCAGTGCCGGTGAGGCTCTCCTGCATGGAGGAGTCGGCGCGGATGACCTTGGCGATGCCGAAGTCCATGACCTTGACGAACTCGTCTCGGCCGGCCCGCTGCATCAGGAAGATGTTGTCGGGCTTCAGGTCACGGTGCACGATGCCCTGCTCGGCGGACTCGATGAGAGCCTCGGCCACCTGGCTCAGGATGCGCGTGGCCCGCTCGGGCGGCATGGGCGCTTCCTGTTGGATCGCGTCGCTCAGGTCCCGGCCGTGGAGGTGCTCCATGGCGATGTAGGGGGTCTTCAGCTCGTCGTCGATGCCGAAGTCGTAGATGCGCACCACGTGGGGGCTTGTCAGCGCGCTGGCGGCCCGGGCCTCGTGGTAGAAGCGTTTCAGCTGCGCCTTGTCCGAGCCGAGCTCCGCTCGCAGGGTCTTCACCGCCGCCTTGCGGTTCATGCTGAGCTGGGTGGCGGCGTAGACGGTCCCGAAGCCTCCCTGGCCGAGGACCTTGTCTATGCGGAAGCGCTTGGCAAAGACCTGGCCAACGAGGGGATCGGCTTCCGGGGCGGCGTCGACCACCTCCTGCAAGACGGTCGGCACTCCGTCGGTCGGGCACACCTCGGCCTCGGTGACCTGCTCACAAATCGGGCAGTATCGTGCCTGGGGCATCTTTCGCTTCCCGCTCGAGGCCGCTTGACCCGAGCGGTATTGAAGCGCAATCGGCCTACGTCTGCAAAGACCAGCCGTACCCTACTCCGACAACAGCTCGTAGAGGAAAGGCCGGCGCTCGCTGCGCAGGCGCCGGAAGCCCATGGAATCGAGGTAGTGGTCGTGCGCCGGGTTGTAGGACTCGGCGACCAGCGCCTCGACCCCCTCCGAGCGGAACCGCGGGAGCAGGTCGTCGACGGCGTGCTCCCCGCCGCGGTAGTTGCGGTAGGCCGGTGTGACGTAGTCGGCGTCGATATGGGCGCAGCGGCGTCCGTCGCACACATCGAGGCGGTAGGCGAAGAGCCCCATGACCCGCAGATCGCGCAGGACCAGCACGATGTGGCCGCCCTGGACCTCGGAGCGCGTGAACTCGGGGAAGAAGGCGCGGAAGTCGTCGCCGGTCTGGTCCAAGAAGAGGTTGAGCAGCTCGGACTCGGGTCCGACCGGGTGCAGGAGGTCGAAGCGCTCGCGGGTCCGGCGCAGCTTGTCGAGGTGGTAGAGGTTGATCGCCGAGATGATGGCGTTGAGCGTGAAGACCGGCCAGGCGCCGATCAGCGCGCCGTAGAGCGTGAACGCGAGGGCGCCGGCGAGGTTCCACCAGCGCAGCTTCACGATGTTCCGCGTCATCAGCGAGATGGCCACCACGACGGTCGCGAGGTAGCCGAAGGCGTCGAGAGCCCAGTTCCAGTCCATGAAGGCCTCCACAGGGACGTCACCAAGCTGGGGTCGCGCGGCGGCATGTCGAGTCGGTAGCGCGGCGGCGGCGCGCGGTGGGGCGCGGCGCGCAGCTCTCAGCTCCTCGCGACTTCTTCGTTGACAGCGCGCGGGCTCGGCCCCCACAATGGGAAGATCGGATGCTACCGGGGAGAGGCCCGAGGTCGGAAAATGAAGCGTAACCTTGTGATATTTGGCGTTCTTGTCCTTGTTGTCGGGGTCGCCGTGGTGCTGGTCACCATCGAGCCGAGCGATCCCAGCGGTCGGGCGACCGGCGTCACGAAGAGCAAGCTCTGGCAGGACCTCTCGGAGCACCAGGGCACCTTCTTGAGCAACTGGGCCGAGGCCTTCGAGGGTGACGAGCCTGACTCCATCGAGGTGGCCGAGGCGTGGGCGGAGCTGGCCTACGCCGTCGCGGGCCGCTCCGGCTTCTGGCGCTCCCAGGTGCGCAAGGAGTGGTTCGGCTGCGGCACGGACGGCGTCGCGGACGAGGACGAGGACGACGAGAGCGACGAGGTAGATCCCTGCCGCCAGCTCGACAAGGTCGAGGCCGAGCTCAAGAAGTGGGACGGCCTCATCAAGCAGGTCCAGAACCTCTCCGAGCGCTCCGCCAAGCGCTTCATGCGCAAGAACGAGAGGCGCATGAGGGAGTTCGTGGCGCGCTACGTGCCCTCCCAGGCCAGCGCCAGCGGCATGAAGGCGACCCCGGTCTACCAGGAGCACATGGCGGACGTGCCGTTCTGAGCCCGGTCCAGGGCGCGAAGCCGGGCGCGAAGCTAGTCCCGGAACTTCGGGTCCATCTTGGCGCGGGCCTTCATCGACTTCTGGATCTCCCTCCAGCGGCGCTTCGCCCGCCCCGCCATCTCCGGATCCCGCAGGCGCTCCATCGCCGCGGTCTCCCGCTGGAGCTTGCGGTAGCTCGCGAGCCTCTCGGCGTCGAGCTCCCCGGCAGCGGCGGCCGCCTCCACGGCACAGCCCGGCTCTCCGTTGTGGGTGCAGTCGTTGAACCGGCAGCCGGAAGCCAGGGCCGCTATCTCGGCGAAGATGGCGTCCACGGTCCCGGGGTCGACGAAGAGCCCGAGCTCCCGCATGCCAGGGGTGTCGAGGAGCACCCCGCCGCCCGGCAGCGGAACGAGCTCCCTCCGCGTCGTCGTGTGGCGCCCCTTGCGGTTCTTGCGCAGCTCCTTGACCGGCTGCAGCTCGCGCTCGAGGAGGCGGTTGATGATGGAGGACTTGCCGACCCCCGACGAGCCCACGAGGCCGACGGTCCTGCCGGAGCCGACGTGGGAGCGCAGATCGTCGACGCCGGCTCCGGTCGCGGCGCTCACCAGGGCCACCTCCGCGGTTGGATCCACGGCGTGGATCTGCTCCACGGCGGCATCGATCTCGCCCCCGAGGTCTATCTTGTTCAGCACGACGACCGGAGACGCGCCCGAGTCCCAGACCGCGGCAAGGTAGCGCTCGAGGCGCCGCACGCTGAAGTCTTTGTGGACCGAGGTCACCACCAAGAAGACGTCCACGTTGGCAGCCACGTTCTGGCCCCGGCGCTCCGAGCCGGCCGCTCGGCGGGTGAGCAGCGTGCGCCGGTCGAGCACGTGGCGGACCACGGCGAGCTCCTCTCCGTCCTCTACCGCCAGCCAGTCTCCCGCGACCGGCCGCGCGAGGGGCTTGATCTGGTGGCGCAGCTTGCCGCTCAGCTCGCCGAGGTGAGCCCGGCAGCCCGCGAGGTGATAGGTGTCGCGTCCGTCCGAGAGCACACGGGCCGGAACGAGATCAGGCTCCTCGAGGAGCTCCATCTGGGCGGCGAAGTAGGGGTCGTAGCCGAGTGACTCGAGGCTGCTCATGGCCGCGACAGCATAGGGCATCGTGTGCTGGACTTCGACCGACTTGTCGGGTGGCGCTGAAGTTCGCGGTCTTATTCTCGGCGAGGGCCGGCGAAATAGCCTTCGAGCTTCTGTGACGCCCGACTAGACTTTGATCTAGCTGTTGGCTGTTAGCTGTTAGCGGTTAGCCTG
>CAZQPP010000280.1:0-10826 GCA_964594295.1 uncultured Myxococcales bacterium
CGGGCCGGCGGTGCTTTGCCGCGCAGCCCGGACCTTGCCAGAACCAGCCTCAATCATCGGTTTCCGACTTGAGCCCTGAGCCCACTGACCGCCAGGAACAGACGGACGCGGGGGAAGCCCGCCTTATCGCCGCGCGCCTCGAGAAGCTCCAGGGGACCCTGGCCAAGACCGTCGAGGCCCAGCGAGTCGCCCAGCACATCGTCGACGCCCTGGACGAGAGCCGCCGCGTCACCGACGCCTCGGTCTACCTCCTGACCGGCAGCGGACGGCGCTATGAGCTGGCGGCCTACGTCGGAGCCATGCCTCGCCGCACCCTCGACGTGGCGACGGATCGTCCCCTGCTCGAGATCCTGGGCCAGGACCACCTCGTCACGGTGGAGGGCCTCGACGACCAGGTGAAGCCGCTGCTCTACCTCGACACCCCGGACAGCCACGCGGCCCAGGAGCGGATCTCCCAGGTGCGCAGCATCATGGACGAGCTCCACGCCGGGGTCGTGGTCCCCTTCCTGTCCGAGGAGCAGGTCGTCGGGCTGCTCGCGGTCAACGACGACCGACTGAGAGAGCCCTACTCCACCGACGAGATAGCCCTGCTCTACAAGGTCGCCACCCAGGCCGCCGTCGCCCTCGAGAACAGCCGCGTCTACGAGCGCCTGCGCGAGCGGGACCGCCTCGCCGCCCTCGGAGAGATGAGCGCCGGCCTCGCCCACGAGATCAGAAACCCCTTGGGCGCCATCAAGGGCGCCGCCCAGCTCATGAGCGACGCAGACGCCGATCCGAGCAGCCAGGGCGAGCTCGCAAGCGTGGTCACCGACGAGGTGGACCGCCTCAACACCGTGGTCACCCAGTTCCTGCACTTCGCGAAGCCCTACCAGGGCAACCTCGAGGAGGTGGATCTCAACGAGATCGTGCGCCGCACCATGCAGCTCCTCGAGGCGACCAAGAAGCGGGAGGTCGAGGTCAAGCTCGATCTCGAGGCCAACCTGCCCGACGTGCGCACGGACCCGGAGATGGTGCGCATGATCCTGATGAACCTCGCCCTGAACGCCTTCGAGGCGATGCGGGGAGAGGGCACCCTGGTCGTGCGGACCTTCTCCGAGGCTCCGGGGGAGCGTCTCCTCCACGGAGAGCGCGCCCTGCTCGTGGCCGTCCAGTTCCAGGACTCCGGCCCCGGGATAAAAAGGGACGACCTCAAGCGCATCTTCATCCCCTTCTTCACGACCAAGGCACGCGGCACGGGGCTCGGCCTGTCGATCTGCCAGCGCGTGGTCCGCTCACTCGGCGGCTACATCGACGTGCACAGCGAGACGGGGCGTGGCGCCACGTTCTCGGTGCACCTGCCGGTCACGGGCATGGCGACCGCCGAGCTGCGATTGACGGGGCGGGGCTGACCCGCGGCAGAGAGGTCAGAAAGGACCGCCGGAGGCCGCCCTGTCGCAGAGCTCCTTCGCCTTCTCCCGGTCCTTCTCCGGCCACCCGCCGCCTTCGGTGCAGAGCCGGCGCGCGGCGGTGAAGCGCTGCACCTCCACGAGGGCCTCGATGTAGAGGAGGCGTTGGGCCGGGGAGCGCTGGAGGGTCCTCTTCGCCCTCCCAAACTCCCTGACCGCCGTCTCGGCGTCGCCGGAGGCCATCGCGAAGCGTGCCTTGAGGCTGTGGAGCTGCTCGCGGGTGTCGAGATCGCGCGTCCGCACCGAGGCGAGGCGCGCCATTGCGACGGAGAAGGCGCCGGCGTCACCGGTCTTGATGGCGGCCTCGGCGAGGTCGAAGGGTACCTCTGCCCAGTCCGGATCACGCTCGAGGGCCTCCTCGAGCAGGGCGCTGGCCACGCGAGGCTCGTCCGCGCGGATGCGCAGCTGTGCCTCTATCACGAAGCCCTCCGCTCGATCGGCGTAGAGGCCGAGCAGGTAGGCCGCGTCGACCTCGGCGACCTCGGTGAGGCCCAGCTCGACGGCGGCTCGGGCCCGCCAGTAGCGCAGCCGGGGGGTGTCTGGGGACGAGGCCATGGCGATCGATGCGGACTTGGCCACCTCCGGCACTTGTCCACGATCCCAGAGCAGCTCGAGCACGGGTTCGACGCAGCGGGGCTCGGCTCGGGCCAGCTCGTCGAGCACGGCGTAGCCGTCGGGCAGGAGCACCAGGCGGTCCGCCCAGGCTTCGTGCCGGCGGCTGTCATCCCCGGCCCCCCGGCACGTCATGGCGTAGCCACGGGCCGCCTCGACGTAGGCCCGGCTGGACTGGTGAGCGACGGCCGCCGCCAACGTGACGTCGAAGGACTCGGGCGCCAGCTCGCGCGCCTTCTCGAACCACGGCAGAGCCTCGGCCAGGCCCCTCTCACGTTGCACCACCTCGGCGGCCAGCGCGATGTGCCGGCCCGAGCGCGGGAAGAGCAGGAGGTCCTCGCGGAGCGCGTCGTCGTACGGCGCCCCTTCCCGGGCAGCCTCGGCCAGTCGCGCGGTGGTGTGTCCGCGATCGCCCCACCACGCGGGCCACACGAAGCCAAGGCCGAGAGCCGCGGCCGCCAACACCCAGGTCCAGCGTGGTACGGCCCCCCACTCCAGGCCGGGGGCTCTCGCGGTCAGGACGCCTGTCACCACGGCCACCGGCACGGCGACGCCGGCGAGCTCCAGGTTGTAGTCCACGAGGTTCTGCAGGACGACCGTGGCGACCGTCGCGGCGAGGATCAGGCGCGTGTGATCTTCTATGGCGAAACGGAAGATCCTGACGGCGAGGACGCTGCCGAAGAGCAGGAGCAACCCGCCGAGCACCAGCCCGTGATCGAGCAGGACCTGCAGAGGGAAGCTGCGGGCGTACTCCCAGTGACCCTCGGGCAGGCCCGTGGAGTAGCCGGCCATGAGATCCACGAAGGCGCCCGGGCCTATGCCCGAGAAGGGGTGGCGTCCGAGCACCTCGATGGCTCCGATCACGCCGGCCGACGTGTCCTCGAGCGTGTGGGCGCCGAGCCTTCCGGCGAGCTTGTACTGGTCGATCAGGTAGTCCGTCAGGTAGAAGCCGGCCACCGCCACGACCAGGGCGACCGCGATGGCGAAGGGCACCCGGCGTGCCGGCTGCGACCCCTCCATGTCTGCGGGCAGGCGCTCGAACAGGGTGATGCCCAGAAAGACCACCAGCACTCCCCCCGCCAGGATCGCCGAGGGCGAGGACGAGAGCAGCGCGCCGATGGCGGCGGCCACCGCCATCAGCCTGAACAAGGTGGCGATGCGTTCCCCGGCAGCCTGGCGGGCGGCCGCGAGAGACACCCCGGCGCAGAACACGAGGTATGCCCCGAGGTGGCCCTCGTCCGCGATCGTCGACAGGAAGACAGGGTTGAAGCCCTCGTCCACCTTCCTGCGGAAGCCCGTGACCTCGTCGAGGCCGAAGACCAGGTCCACGTAGACGAGGGCCAGGACCACCCCGCCGCCGATGAGGCTCCACCGGACCAGGGTCTCGCCCACGGCGGGCCTCCTCGCACAGAGGATGTGGGAGAGCCCCAGCGCCAGCACCACGGTCGCGCAGTGCACCACGTAGCGCGCGGCGCCCCCCGGCGCCAGCAGCAGGGTGCCGGGCTTGCCCTCGAGGGCCGGGTCCAAGCCCTCCGGGAACACCCCGATCGACCCCGCGAGGGGGGGGGGCCAAGACCAGATCTCAGGGATGAAGCGAAGGGCCACGGCGATCCCCGCAACGAGGGGGATCAGGGCCACGACGGGGATCGGCTGGCGGCCGTGCCGTCCCGTGAAGACGGCCAGCAGGGCGCACAGCACGAGCAGCCCAAATACCGCGAGGGCTGACCAGATCGGCGCCCCTCCGAGGAGCAGAGGGGCCGCCGCGGCCGTGATGCCCAGCAGCGTAACCGTCGACTGGTGAGAGCTCTTCTGCTTCTTGCGTCGGCGTTTCCAGGGCATCAGCTGGCGTCCGGTACCTTCTCCCAGTCCTTCAAGAACTTCTCGAGCCCGATGTCCGTGAGGGGGTGCGAGAAGAAGCGCTTGAGCACGTCGAAGGGGATGGTGCACACGTGGGCGCCGAGGCGCGCCGAGTCGACGACGTGCTCGGGGTGGCGCACGCTGGCGACGAGGATGCGCGTGCCGAAGGCGTAGTTGCTGAAGATCTGGACCAGATCCTCGATGAGCGTCATGCCGCTCGAGGAGATGTCGTCGAGGCGGCCGATGAAGGGGCTCACGTAGGTGGCGCCGGCCTTGGCGGCGAGCAAGGCCTGGGTGGGCGAGAAGACGAGCGTCACGTTCGTCTTGATGCCCTCCTGGGAGCAGGCGCGGGTGGTCTGGATGCCCGCGGGGGTCATCGGCAGCTTCACCACGACCTTGTCGGAGCGGGAAGCGAGGTCTTTGGCCTGGGCGAGCATGCCCTCGTAGTCGGTGGCGGTGGCCTCCAGGCTGATCGGGCCGTCGACGATCTCCAAGATCTCCGTGATGACGTCCTCGAAGGACTTCCCGGTCTTCGCCACCAGGCTCGGGTTGGTGGTCACACCGTCACAGAGGCCCCAGGCAACGGCCTGGCGAATCTCCTCGATGTGGGCGCTGTCGACGAAGAAGTCCATGCTCTGCTCCTCGATGCTGGGAGCCGCGGACCTTAAGATAGAAGAGAAAGGCTGGCAACCGCCGGCGGCGGTCGAGCAGGGGTGGCGGCAAGTCGCCGCCGGCCCGGCCGGCCGCGCCGCGGGAGCGGCGCAGGCCTCGCCCTCAGTCCTGCATCGGCGCGAGGAAGAGCGCCCGGTCCTCGAGGCGGTAGGCCGCGAGCTGCCCGCCCCAGACGCAGCCGGCCTCGAGGGCGACGACGCCCTCGCTCACGTGGAGGCCGAGGGCGGCCCAGTGGCCGAAGAGCACTGTCTTGCCTTCGAGGCGCCGCCCCGGGATGGCGAACCAGGGGTGGTAGCCGGGGGGCGCGTTGTCGGGCCTCTCGTCGAAGGAGAAGAGCACCCTGCCGGTGGGGGTGCCGACGCGCATGTCGGCGAGCACCCGCGCGGCGTAGACGGTCTCTCGTTTCGTGCCGCGGACGGCCTCCCAGCGGTCGGGGATCTCCCTGTGCGCTGCCCGGAGGAAGTCCCGCAGGTTGTCGGCCCCGAGAGCAGCCTGGACCGCGGCGGCCTGCGCCAGGAGCTCGTCGAGGGTCCACGAGGGATGGACGCCCGCGTGCACGAGGATGTGATCGGCCTCGTGGTGCACCAGGGGCCGGGCCCGCAGCCAGTCCAGGAGCTCCTCGCGGTCCGGCGCGTCGAGCACGTCCTCGAAGGTGTCGCGGCGCTTGCGCTTGCGCACCCCGTAGGCGCGGGCGAGGAGGTGAAGGTCGTGGTTCCCCAAGACGACGGTCGCGCCGTCGCCGAGGTCCCGGGCCCAGCGCAGCACCTCGAGGGAGCGGGGCCCGCGGTTCACGAGGTCGCCGACGAGCCAGAGGCGGTCCTCCTCCGGGTCGTAGCGGATGATCTCCAGGAGGTGCTGCAGGGTCAGGTAGCAGCCGTGGATGTCTCCGATGACGTAGGTGGACATCATGGGCCTCCGGGCCCCGCCGGGATGGTGAGCAGGGCCCCGCCCGCGATCGCCGAGTGCGGGACCGTGGGCTCGGTCCACTCTTCACCGTCGACCGTGGGCGCCGCCTGGTCTGCGGGGGCGAGGCGGATCTCGAGGTCCGCGCCCTCGAGGTGCCAGACGACCTTGTCGAAGAGCGGCGCCGAGAGGGTGTAGCCGCCCGTGCAGGTCAGGGGGTACAGCCCCGCGGCCGCGAAGACGTACCAGGCCGCCAGGGTGCCGCCGTCGTCGTTGCCGGCGAGGCCCCAGGGTTCGAGGGAGTAGGTGTTGTCGGCGGCCCAGGCCGCCCAATGGCTGCTCAGCTCGGGCCGGCCGCCGAAGCCGAAGAGGAAGGGCGCGAGGATGTCGGGCTCGTTGCCCTGGTAGTACCAGCGGTTGGGCAGGGAGGGGTCCCAGGTCTCCTTGCCCTTGCTCATGAAGGTCTCGAGCTTCTCGACGAAGGGCTCCGCGCCGCCGAGGATCTGAACGAGGCCGGGGACGTCGTGGGGGACCATGAAGAGGTAGTGCCAGGGCGTGCCCTCGGTGTAGGAGTCGCTCATGTTGCGGGGGTCGTAGTCGGCGAGGCTGCCGTCGGCGTTGCGGGGAGCGAGGAAGCCCTTCTCCTCGTCGAAGAGGTTCTTCCACCAGCCGGCCCGCTCGAAGAACATCTCGGCGTCGGCGTCGCGGCCGAGGTGTTGGGCGACCTTGGCGATGCAGTAGTCGTTGTGGGCGTACTCGAGGGTCTTGGAGACCGACCCGCCCACCTCGTCGTCGGGGCAGTACTCGTGCTCGATGCAGGTGGCGACGCCGTCGCGGCTGGGGCCGTTGCCGGGCGACGGGCCGGTGGCGACCGCTCGCATGACCTCGTAGACCGCCTCGACGTCGAAGTCGGTCATGCCGTTGACGACGCTGTCCCCGATGACCACGTCGGCGCTGCTGCCGACCATGGAGCCGGTGTAGCCGGTGGCCAGGGCCCACTTGGGCAGGGAGCCTCCCTCCTTGGCCATCCGCGTCAACGAGAGCAGGAAGTCCGCCTGGCGGTCCCGCATGAGGAGCACGAAGAGGGGGTGGGTGGTGCGGTAGGTGTCCCAGAGGGAGAAGTCGGTGTAGTAGGTGAAGTCCTTCGCCTCGTGGACCTCCTTGTCGATGCCGCGATAACGCCTGTCCACGTCGGTGAAGAGGGTCGGCATCATCTGGGTGCGGTAGAGCATCGTGTAGAGGAGCCGGCGGCGTGTGTCCGTGCCGCCCTCGACCTCGACGATCGACAGGGCCTCCTCCCAGGCAGCCGAGGCGGCCTCGCGCACCTCGTCGAAGCCCACGCCCTCGGCCTCGGCCTCGAGGTTCTTGCGGGCGCCCTCGAGGTCGACGAAGGAGATGCCGACCTTCAGCTCCACCACGGGGTCCTCTGCCACGTCGTAGCTCAAGTAGAGGCGCGAAGGATCGCCTTCGACCTCGGCGGCGCCCGCGTGGAAGCCCTCCGAGTCGTAGGTCCCCGTCGCGTCCGGCGCGCGGCTCGGCTTGATCACGAAGTAGAAGTCGTAGCCCTGGAACCTGACCGTGAAGTCCCCGACAACGTGCACGCTGCCCGTGATCTCGCCGCTCTCCGGGTCGATCTTCGCATCGGCCTCGGGCACGCGGCCGTTTCCGAGGGCGTGGGTGAGGTCCACGACCAGCAGGGCCTTCTCTCCCTCGGGCACGGCCTCCGGGTCGAAGGTGTAGCGGTGGAAACCCGCGCGCTCGGTCGCCGTGAGCTCCACCTTCACGGGCGGATCGAGGCTCTCGAGGCGGTAGTAGCCGGGCTCCGCGTGCTCGCCTTCGTGGCGGAGGTCTATGCGGTACTCGTCGGAGGTGGGGAAGCCCGCGGGGTCGCCCACCCGCGGCACGACGAGCAGGGTGCCGTAGTCCCCGACGCCCGTGCCGGCGAGGTGGATGTGGGAGAAACCCAGGATCTTCGGGTCGGTGTAGAAGTAGCCGCCTGCGTGCAGAGCGGGGAAGCCCTTTCCTTTCTCCGGCCCCGTGTCGGGGGAGAGCTTCACCATGCCGAAGGGCATGGTCGCGCCCGGGAAGAGCGCGCCGAAGTTGAAGCCCGTCGAGCCGGTGCCGACGAAGGTGTTGACCAGCGAGGTGAGGCGCTCTCGGGGTTGGGCTCCCTCGTCTTCGCCGCCCCCGTCCACGGGTGCGGCCGCGTCCTCTCCGTCGCCGGGGTCTTCGGCGCTCGTCTCGCCCGGGTCCGCCGCGCCCGGGTCCGAGGGCCCGGCGTCGACAGAGCCGACGCCTGCGTCGGCAGAGCCGGTCGCGGCGTCACCGTCGTCACCGCATGCCGCCGCGGTGAGAGTCACAAGGAGCAGTAGAGAGAGCAGCCAGCGTCGACACAACATGGAGTCTGCATAGCAGCGGCGCTTGCCCGCGACCAGCCCCAAGATCGGCTCCCCCACCTCTCCCCCTGCGCTCCATTGCGGCGGACCACCGGCTGTGCTCCACTGCGCGTCGTTGTCACTCAGGATCATCGGAGGAGCGGATGACGTCACCACTTTCGGAGACCGAGCTGCGCGAGCTTGCGTCGCGGATCTGCTCCTGGACCGAGGCCTGGCAGGACGACGAGATGATCGACTACTGCCAGCGCTGCATGGAAGGCGTCTCCTCCGAAGAGGAGGCCTGGGAGCGCTGGTTCCTGGCGATGCAGGAGCACGGACGGCAGATCGGCACCCTCGCCGCGGGCTGGAAGGCAGGCGTCCTTGAGCTGCTACCCAGCTCCGCTCCCAAGTTCGTGGCGGCCGGCCTCGCCGCCGTGGACGAAGGAGACTTCGACGACGCGCACGCGGCCTTCCGCGTCGCCGCCTCCCTCGACCCGGCCTCGACCGGGGCCGTTGAGGCCCTCAAGCGCCTGGAGTCGCAGCTCACCACGCTCTTCGAACCGGCAGGGGACGACGAGGAGGCGCCCGTGCCGGACCTCGTCGGAAAGTGGCTGGACCTCGGCGTGTCCTACGGGGAGGCCGCACACTACGAGCTCGCCGAGCAGGCCTTCCGCGCAGCGCTGGAGATCCACCCCGAGGCCTCCCGCATCCACGCCTCCCTCGGGGTGTCGATCGCCTGCCAGGACCGGGAGGAGGAGGCCGAGGAGCACTTCCGCCGCGCCGTGGAGCTGGACCCGACCGACGCCTACGCCTACATGCAGCTCGGCAACAACATGGGCAACCAGGGCCGGCACGAGGAGGCGGTGGAGGCATTCAAGACCGCCGCGAAGCTCGACGAGGACGATCCGAGGGCGTGGGGCTCCCTGGGGCGGGCGCTGTTCGAGCTCGATGAGATCCAGGCGGCCCTCGAGCCGCTCGGCCGTGCGGTGGACCTCGCCCCCATGTGGCTCGAGCCGTGGCAGTACCTGGGCGCCGCGCTCCTCGGCTGCGATCAGCCGGAAGCGGCCGAGGAGGTCTTGCAGCAGGCAACCGAGGCGCACCCGGGCGCCGGAGACCTGTGGGTCGACCTCGGCATCGCCGTCGGCTCCCAGGGCCGTCACGACGAGGCGACCGAGTGCTTCGAGCGCGCCCTCGACCTCGACCCGCAAGACGCCATCGCCATGGCCAACCTGTCCTACAACGAGCTCTGCCAGGGGAACCACGACGAGTCCGAGCGCCTCGCGCGCGCCGCCGTCGAGGCGGCCGGCGACCTCGCCGCGCCCCACATCCAGCTCGGCGAGGTCCTCGCCGCCCGCGGCGACCTCGAGGGCGCGCGGGAGGCCTACCGCAAGGCGGCGGAGCTCGATCCGGAGGACGAGATGGCGAAGGAGGGCCTGGAGAAGCTCGGGGGCTGATTGGGCTCGCTGTGCCGACCCGGAGCCGCGGCGGGCCAGCGGAAGAGGCTCGCGCGGAGAGGCGGAGACGCGGAGACGGGGGAGACCCTCGCGCGGCCACGCGCGCGCCCGCCAGCGCCTTGCGCGCCGTCGTCTTGACTCGCGCGTGCGGCCTTCCTAGGTTCGCAAGCCTCCGAGCAGCTTGAAGGAGAGAGAGATGAGGAAGAGCCTGGCGGCGATCTTTGCGGCGGCGTGCGTGCTGAGCGCCGGCTGCGCGACTGAAGGGGACGAGAGCCCCGGGACCACCCTCACGATGACCAAGGAGCAGGCCCGGGAGCTGAAGGGGAAGAGCGACGAGCACCGCGACCTCTGCACCCTGCTCGGCTGGTACGACGACGGCATCTGTGACGACTTCTGCCCGGCGCCGGACCCCGACTGCGGGCAGTCCACGTGCGGGGGCTTCGCAGGCTGGACCTGCAGCGACACCGAGTGGTGCGACTACCCCGAAGACAGCACCTGCGGCGCCGCCGACCAGCTCGGCACCTGCAAGCCGCGCCCCGAGGTGTGCGCCGAGATCTACGCGCCCGTCTGCGGCTGCGACGCCAAGACCTACGAGAACGAGTGCGCCGCCCAGGCCGCCGGCGTCGACGTGGCGAAGACCGGTGAGTGCGAAGGCGACAGGCCCGGCGGAAGCGACTGCGGCGGCATCGCCGGCCTCACGTGCCAGGACGACGAGTGGTGCGACTACCCGGATGACAGCGTCTGCGGCGCCGCCGACCAGCTCGGCACCTGCAAGCCGCGCCCCGAGGTGTGCACCGCGGAGTACGCGCCGGTCTGCGGCTGCGACGGCAACACCCACAGCAACGCCTGCAGCGCCCACGGCGCCGGAGTGGACGTCGCGAAGGAGGGCGCGTGCGGGGATCAGCCGGGCCCGGGCGCCTGCATGACGCACGAGGACTGCGGGGAGAACGAATTCTGCGCCTACCCCGAGATCGATCCCTGCGGCCTGCTCCTCGAGACCCAGGGCGTCTGCGCGCCCAAGCCCACGGCCTGCACGAGGGAGTACGACCCCGTCTGCGGCTGCAACGAGAAGACCTACGGCAACGCCTGCTCCGCCGCGGCCGCCGGCGTGAACGCAAGGGAAAAGGGCGAGTGCGAGAGCCCGGGCCCCGCCGGCTGCGGAGGCATCGCCGGCCTCACCTGCGCCGAGACCGAGTGGTGCGACTACCCCGACAACAGCATCTGCGGAGCCACCGACCAGCTCGGCGAGTGCAAGCCCCGGCCCGAGGTGTGCACGCGCGAGTTCATGCCGGTGTGTGGCTGCGACGGCAACACCCACAGCAACGCCTGCCAGGCGCACGCCGCCGGCGTGGACGTGGCCAGGGGCGGCGCCTGCGAGGACCCGGGCCCCGGGACCTGCCTGACGCAGGAGGATTGCGGCGAGCGTGAGTTCTGCGCCTACCCGTCGATCGACCCCTGCGGGCTGCTGCTCGAGACCCAGGGCACCTGCTCCCCGCGGCCCGAGATCT
>CAZQPP010000281.1:0-10819 GCA_964594295.1 uncultured Myxococcales bacterium
CCGTCTGCAAACACCCCGCCTCCTGACTCCCGACCCCCGATCCCTGCCCCCGTGCCCGGCTCCCGGGGGATGGGGGCGCTGCGCCCCTTGCCCCCCGCGACGAGGCCGCCGCCGCTCCCGCGGCGCGGCCCGCCGGGCCGCCGCCGACTTCCCGCCACCCCTGGCCCCGCAAACACGTTGTTTGGCTATGCCTTCCGGGTTCCGCTATGCTCGGGTTCGTGCGAACACACCTCCGATCGACGCTTACGGGAGCCTCGCTCGGGCTCTCGCTGCTGCTCGTCGCGGCAGCGTGCCAGCCCATGGAGGAGGAGGAGGCGAGCTCCGGATCACTCAAGGAGACCCTCGCCGACGTCCGTGAAGAACGCCCGGGGTTGGGGGGGCGCTTCGACTCCGACGCCTCGCCGCCGAGCGCGTCGTCGGACGCCGTGCCCCTCGAGGGCATGGACTTTCGCCCCACCGGTGCGTACGGCGACGCGGACTACGCGGCCATGCCCGGAGTCGACGAGGACGGCGACGCCGAGTTCGGCTTCGGCCCGGACGCAAGCGCTCCGACCCACGACAACGACGGTCGCGAGAACGAGGGCGCCGGCTGCGTGTGCGGGGACGGCATCTGCGAGGACTGGGAGGAGTGCCACGATCCGGTGGACTGCCCGCAGGACTGCTGCGGAGGGGCCGGGACGGTCGAGGTCTGCAACGGCAATGACGACGACTGCGACGGCAAGACCGACGAGGCGGACGCCCTCGGCTGCTTCCCTGTCTACCGCGACGCCGACAAGGACGGCGTAGGCATCGCCGGGGACTCGCGCTGCCTCTGCGCGCCCGAGGGCGAGTACAGCGCGACCGGCTCGGGCGACTGTGACGACGGGGACAAGGACCTGACCTTCGGCACCGCCGAGGTCTGCAACGGCAACGACGACGACTGCGACGGCGAGACCGACGAGGACTTCCAGGTCGGCGAGCCCTGCTCGGACGACCTGCTGAAGGCCTGTCACGAGGGAGTCCTCGCCTGCAACCCGGGCGACAAGCACTCGTCCATCTGCGTCGAGGGCGATCCCCGCCCCGCAGGGACGACCTGCGCGCCCTACGCTTGCGCCGACGGGGTGTTGACCCTGGCGCGCATCTGCGACGGCGCGGGGTCCTGCATGGACCTCGGCCAGGTCCCCTGCGAGCCATACACCTGCGCCTCGGGAGGGGCGGCATGCCGCAACCAGTGCAGCCTCCAGGAGCATTGCGCGGCCGGCTACACCTGCGACCAGTCGGTTTGCGTGCAATAAAGCCAACAAAGACAACAGTCCTGGTCGTGATGGGGGCGCTGCTTCTGCTGTGCCTCCCGGGCTGCTGCGACGACTGCAAGGACTGCCCGGCAGCCCCCGCGGACGGCAGCTCCCTCGCCGACCAGCGGGGCAGCTCGGGCAGCGCCGCCTGGCTGCAGCAGCTCCCGCCCGGGGCGCGCGAGCCGTGTCGCTTCGACGGCGACTGCAGCACCGGCCCCTGCATCCCTCACGCGGGCGGTCAGGTCTGCACGGTCTTCTGCAGCGCCATGGACGTCATCTCGGATCCGCTCCGCTGCGCGACGATGACGGTCGCGGGCGTCGAGCACAAGATCCTGGAGCTCCCGGACTGGACCCTCTGCCGGCCCTGCCACGTGCCATCCGACTGCGTCTCGCCTGGCGGGGTGGTCGGGTACTGCGTGAGCTACGGCGACGCCGGCGCCTTCTGCTCGAGGACCTGCGCCGAGTCCGCGGACTGCCCGGCGGGCTTCTCCTGCGCCGTGGGCAACACCATGAGCGCCGGCCCGCTGCCGGTCTGCGTCGGCAGCAGCGACACCTGCGGCTGCACCATGATCTGGGCCGAGGAGAGGGCAGCGACGAGCTGTCTTCGGAGAAACGGCTTCGGAGCGTGCAGGGGCGCCCGCGAGTGCGTCGTAGAGGACTCCTTCGCAGAGCTCACCGAGTGCTCGGCTCAGGACCCCGAGATCGAGGTCAAGAACGGCGAGGACGACGACTGCGACGGCGAGGTCGACGAGGGCGTCTGCACCTGCGGCGACGGCCTGTGCCGGCCTGAGTGCGACGAGGACTCGGTGAGCTGCTACGCCGACTGCGCCAACTGCGGCGACGGCGAGTGCACGCCGCCCGAGATGGTCGAGAGCTGCCCCGTCGACTGCATGCTCTGCGGCGACAAGCTCTGCTCGGAGGGGGAGACCTTCGAGATCTGCCCGCAGGACTGCGGCTTCTGCGGCGACGAGGCCTGCACGGCTCCCGAGAACCTCGAGAGCTGCCCCCACGACTGCGCGACCTGCGGAGACCACCTCTGCTCGCCCGGAGAGAGCCCGGTCGACTGCCCCGAGGACTGCTGCCCGGGCGGCTGCGGCGACGCCATCTGCCTCGGCTACTCCTGCGGCGAGAACCCCCAGACCTGCCCGGCCGACTGCGGCACGGCCTGCGGCAACGGGGTCTGCGATCGCGGCGAGAACCCTTCCGTCTGCGCCGAGGACTGCGATCACAAGGTCTGCGGCAACGGCATCTGCGAGGGTGACGACGGCGGCCCCGACCAGTGCCCCCAGGACTGCAAGTCCTACTGCGGGGACTGCGAGTGCGAGCCGGAGCACGACGAGTTCTACGCCACCTGCGCCATCGACTGCAGCTACTGCGGCGACGGCGTCTGCAGCCCCTGCGACAGGCTCAACGAGAACCTCGAGACCTGCCCGCAGGACTGCTGCATCCCGACGCTCGAGGTCTGCAACGGCCGCGACGACGACTGCGACGGGCGCACCGACGAGCAATTCGCCCTCGGCTGTCGCCCCATCTACCGCGACGCGGACGGCGACGGAGTGGGGCTCGCCCGGGACTCGCGCTGCCTCTGCGCCCCAGCGGGGGAGTACCGCGCCGCGGGGCCCGGCGACTGTGACGACCACTCGAAGGAGGTGACCTTCGGCGCCCTCGAGAGGTGCAACGGGGTCGACGACAACTGCGACGGTCAGACCGACGAGACCTTCGGTGTGGGCGAGCGCTGCGAGACCCTCGCGGAGCACCCCTGCCGCCTCGCCGTGCGTGCCTGTGACGCCGCCGATCCCTCCCGCACGGTGTGCCTGCCGGGCGCCCCGCGCGCCGCCGGCAGCCTCTGCTCGGAGTTCCGCTGCGAGGGAAGCGAGCTCACCCTCGCCGCGGTCTGCGACGCCGCCGGCACCTGCCTGCCCATGGGCACCATCTCGTGCGGCGCCTACGCCTGCCGCGAGGACGCCCTCGCCTGCCGGACGAGTTGCTCGGCGCCGGAGCACTGCTCGCCCGATCACACGTGCGCGGATGGAACGTGCAGGTAGAGCCGTTAGCTGTTAGCCGTTAGCCACTAGCAGCTAAGCTAACGGCAAACGGCTAACGGCTGACAGCTCCAATGCGCATCGAACGGCTCATCCTCAGCGTGACCTACCGCTGCCAGTGCGCCTGCGTGCACTGCAGCCAGGGCTCGTATGCCGTCTCGCCTTCAAAGGAGCTGAGCTTCGAAGAGATCGCCGAGGTGGTCGACGCGGCCTCGGTGAGCCGCTTGAAGGAGCTGAACCTCTTCGGCGGCGAGGCCCTGCTCCGGCCGGACATCTTCGAGCTGATCCGCCACGGGCGCACCCGGGCCCAGCACGTGACCCTCGACACAAACGGGGTCGGCATCGACGCCGCCACCGCGAGGCGCATCAAGGAGGCCGGGGTGGACCTGGTCTACCTCTCGCTCTTCTCGGCCGACCCCGACCTGAACGACGACCTCCACAGGCGAAAGGGCAACTTCAAGGAGATCGAGAGGGCCACGCGGCGCTTCATCGCCGAGGGCGTGCCGGTCTTCTACTCGGTCTGCATCTTCAAGCACCTGCTCGAAGGGGACGAGCTCGAGAAGCTCGTGGACCTGGCGCGCGAGCGCGGCGTCTCCGGCGTGCGCCTGCTCTACCCCCTCTTCTCGGGGCGCTGGTTCGGCTCCCACGGTGTGCTCTTGAGCCCCGAGGAGCGCGCCGTGGTCGACGCGCAGGTGGACGGCAGCTTCGTCTTCGTCTCGGAGGGCATGAACAAGCCCGACTACGAGGGCTGCCCGGCCGTATCGGGCGGGTCGGTCTTCGTGTCCCCCTACGGCGACGTTCAGCCCTGCAACTTCGTCCCGGTCTACCTCGGCAACGTGCGCGAGGAGCCCCTGGACGTCATCCTGGACCGCGCGCGGCGCCACGACTTCTTCAGCCCGACCTATCAGTGCGGGCGCTGCCCGATGATGTCGGAGGACTTCCTCACGGTCCTCCAGCCGGGCGTGGGTGAGGGCTCCGGGCTCTACGCCCTCGACGATCTCCCCTCGCTGCGGAGCGGAGCCCCCTGCAACAACGGCTGCGAGGGCTGTGACAGCCGCGCGCCGGACCTCTCTGCAGACCTGGAGGCGGTGGCCGAGGCCTTCAAGGGGCGCAAGGGCGGCACCGGCTACCGAGAGGTGTGGCTCCGGGGCGGCGAGCCCTTCCTGGACGAGGGCGTCTACGACGTCATCGCGGGCCTCGCCGCGGACCACAAGGTCTGCGCCGTCTCCAACGCGCGCATCTTCGCCTACGAGGCCGCCGCGCGCCGGGCCGCCGAGGCCGGGCTCGAGGAGGTCCACGTGCCGGTCTGGGGCGGCTCCCGGGCCGATTACGACCGCCACGTCTGCGTAGACGGCGCCTTCAAGCACCTCGCCCGCGGCATCAGGAACCTGCTCGCCGCCGGCGTAGAGGTGACGGCGTACGTCGACAGCGCCGCCGGGCGCGACTCGGAGCCGAGGCGCCTGCTCAAGAAGCTCGGGGTCGGCCGCGTGCTCGGCGCACGCCTCGGCGAGGGCACCTTCTTCTGCGACCGCACGCGGAGGCTCCACCCGCCGCTCAAGGAGCGTCAGAGCGAAGGCCCGCTCGTCACCTTGAAACGGCGCGCCGCCCCGCGAAAGGAGGCCGCGGAGCGCGCCCTGGTGGTCAACCCGCCCTTGGACGGTCTCGAGCTGGCGCTCCAGGGCTGGACCCGCGATTACGTGACCAACTTCCCGCTCGCCTGCTTCAAGCTCGCGAGCCGCCACCGCAAGGCCGGCCGGGCCGTCGAGCTCCTCGACTGCCTCAACACGGGCAACCAGGACACCCTCGCGCGCGCGGGGTTCACTCCGGAGCTCGTGGTGCGCGAGGCACGGTGCGCCGGGCCCGGAGGCGAGGAAATGGTCCGGCCCGTCTACCGCGCGGGCCTGACCAGGGACGAGATCCGCGCCGCCCTCGAGGCGCAACGCGGCACGAACCTGAGCGTCATCTCGGTCTCCTCGTCTTTCACCTGGTCCTGGAAGACCACCTGGGAGGTCATCGAGCTCTGCAAGGAGGTATTCCCCGGGGTGCCCGTCGAGCTCGGCGGCATCTACCCCACGTTGTGCCCCGAGCACGCCGGCGGCTGCGGCGCGGACAGCATCCACGAGGGCGCCGATCCCGCGCTGGCCGCCGAGTGGGTAGACCTCGACACCTGGGGGAGCGCCAGCGATCGCGCCGGGGCTCGCTCCATGAGCCTCAAGACCTCCTACGGCTGCCACATGAAGTGCTCCTACTGCGCCGTGCGGCAGCTCGAGGGTCAGGGCTTCGACGCTCTCGACACCGACGATCTCATCACCCAGATCCGGGCCTACGCCGGCGCGGGCCTGCGCACGCTGCACTTCTGGGACTCGGACATCTTCTGCGATCGCGCGCACGCCGAGCGCATCCTCCACGCCCTGAGCGAGCTGCCCGAGCGCCTCACCCTCTCGGCCCCGGCCGGCATCTCGCTCTACCGCTTCGACGACGAGCTGGCGCGGATGATGAAGGTCTCGGGCTTCAAGGACGTGGTCATCGCGGTCGAGAGCACGCGCGACGACAAGCTCGACGAGTTCGGCCGGCGCCACCTGACGCGCCGCTTCGGGCGCGCGGCGGCCTTCGCGCGGGAGGCAGGCTTCGGGCCCGGGGAGATCCACGCCGTGCTCATGATCGGCTACCCGGGCCAGACCCGCGAGGACCTGATCGCAGATCTCGCCGCTGTCGTGCGCGAGGGAGTCATGGCCTCCATCAACGTGTACAGCCCGATCCCGGGGACCGCCGACTTCGAGACCTACGCCCACCTCCTCGGCGGCCGGCCCATCGAGGACCTCGACTCCTTCCTCTTCCCGATGGCGAGCGAGGACCTGCCGGCGAGCCTCCTCGAGGATGCATACAAGCTCTTCAACTTCCGTGTCCTGACCAGAGACGAGCTACTGCGGCGCGCTTCGGAGCACGATCTCTACGGTCAGGTGGCGAAGATGGTGTAGAGCAGGGGCATGGCCGTAACAAACAAAATCAGCGCCCTGCTGGTCTTCCCGCCCGGCTACGAAGCCTACTTCATGCCGGAGATCGCCCTGCCGCGCCTGAAGGCCTTCCTGGAGCGTGAGGGAGAGAGCGCGCGCCTGGAGGACTGGGCCGCGCGCTACTGGCACGAGCACATCTTCAGAGACGAGGTGCTCCCGCGTTGGCTCGCGCGCCTCAAGCGTGACCACCGCCCCGCGGAGGACTGCTTCTTCTTCCCCGTCACCGAGCTCTACCGGCGCTTCCTGGACCGGTCGCGCTTCAGCCTCGGCGCGTGCCGCGACCACCTCTTCGAGCACCGCAAGGAGATCTTCGCCTGGCTCTACGAGGAGGAGAAGGTGGAGGACTTCTCGCCCGAAGGGGTGATGGGCCTCGTCCGCAAGAGGAACCCGGTCCTCGACGCCTTCCTCGTCGAGCGCTGCCGCGAGACCCTGGAGCGTTGCGAGCCGAGCCTGCTCGGGCTGTCGATCATCAGCGGGCAGCAGCTCCCCTGGGCCCTGAAGCTCGCCGCCATCTTCAAGCGCCTCCGGCCCGAGGTGCCCGTGGTGGCCGGTGGGCCCTGGGTGAAGCTCGGGGCAACGTTCTTCGACCGTCCCGGCTACGGCTTCCTCTTCGATTTTATGGACTTCCTCTGCACGAGCGATGGCGAGGAGCCCCTGCTCGGCCTGCTCGGCCACCTGGAGGGGGACCGGCCGGTCGAGGAGGCGCCCAACCTCGTCTTCAGGCACGCCTCGGGGGAGGTCCGCCGTACCCCTGCGCGCGCGTCGCCGACCGTCGACTCCCTGCCCGCGCCGGACTTCGACGGCTTCCCGCTGGAGATCTACCCGGATCACACCCTGCCCATCGAGCGCGCGAGCCGCTGCTACTGGGGCAAGTGCTCGTTCTGCTGGCACAACCACAAGGACCGGGCCTTCGCCGCGGTCGAGCCGGCGGAGGTGGTCGTCAGGGTGCGCGAGTACGTCGAGGAGCACGGCGTGCGTCACTTCGTCTTCTGCGACAACGCCGTCGACCAGGGCTACATGCGAAGCCTCGCGACCGGGCTCATAGAGGCCGACCTCGGCCCCCTCAGGTGGGACATGAACTCCCGCCTCGACCCCGAGTTCAAGAACCCTGAGCACTGCCGCCTCCTGCGCCGGTCGGGCTGCGAGATGATCTTCTTCGGCCTCGAGACCGTGAACCGCCGCCACCTCAGGGGCTTCCGCAAGGGCATAAGCATGGACGACGTGCCCCTGATGCTGCGAAGCTGTGGCGAGAGCGGGCTCGTGCCCTGCGTCTACATCATCGTCTACCCGCACCAGACCTTGGAAGACCTCAAAGACACCCTGCGCTTCTGTCTGGAGCACCGCCGCCACCTCGGCATGGTGATCATGCAGCGCTTCATGCTCAACGAGTACTGCATCGCCTTCGACGAGCCCGAGCGCCTCGCGATCGAGGTCGCCGGGGAGCCTCAGCCCACGCTCGACTTCTTCGACCTGCCATACGAGACGAGCGCCGCGGAGGTGAGCGACGACGAGCTCGAGGCCCTCGAGGCCCGCTTCTACCGCCTGATGCGAGAGGTCGGGGAGCTCGACCCGGAGGCGGCGCTGTGAGCCGCCTGCTCTTCATCAACCCGCCCGTCCTCGCCGCCGACCCGGTGCAGATCGACATGTACGCCGAGGCGCTGCCCTTCGGCCTGCTCCAGATCGCGACGCACTACAGCGAGGCCGGTCACGAGGTCCGCTTCGTCGACATGATGGGCTACATGGATCGGGACTTCTCGGCCGCCCTCGTCTCGGAGCGGCGCTGGGGCTCGAAGCCGGTCGGGGACATCAGCGTGGGCAGGCTCAAGGAGGTCTTCCTCTACGGCATGCCCATGGAGGATCTCGACGCCCTGCTCGCGCAGGAGGAGGCCCCCGACGAGGTCCTCGTCACCTGCTGCATCCCCTTCAACTACGAGCCGGCCCACGCCGTCATCAGGCTCTGCCGCGAGCGCTTCCCCGGGGCCCGCGTCCGCTTCGGCGGCTTCTACCCCTCCGCCCTGCCCGAGCACGCGGCCCGCTCCGGGGCGGACGAGGTGTTCTGCGGCCGCTTCAAGGAGGCCGAGGGCCACTTCCCCCGCCTCGACATCATGCCTCGCGTGCCGCCGGTCTGGCTCTTCCGCCTGGTGCACGGCTGCCGCTACCGCTGCTCGTTCTGCATGAACCCGGTCAAGGAGGTCGAAGCGGCCGCCGACCCGGTGGCGGTCGCAGACGAGATCTGTCGCATCCACGAACGTTACGGCGTGAAGGCCTTCTCGAACTGGGACCCGAACGTGATGCTGAGGACAGACGCGCTCGGCGTCTTCTTGGACGCCATGATCGAGCGCGCCGCACCCGTGGAGCTGAAGTTCGAGATGGGCGTCCAGCCCGACCGCCTCGACCCCGAGCTGGCCGAGAAGATGAGGCGCGCGGGCACGGTCTCCATGACCATCCCCTTCGAGAGCGCGGAGCCCAAGATGGCCCGGCGCTTCGGCAAGCCCTACCGCGTCGAGGACCCGATCCGCGCCGTGCGCATGTGCCGTGAGCTCGGCTTCTCGACCCGCTCCTTCCACTGCACCTGGGTCATCGGCGTCCGCGGCGAGGGCTGGCGCCACATCTTCGGCACCTGGCTCTCGGTCCTGGAGTGCGGCGGGCTGCCGACTCCCTTCCCGCTCACGCTCACGCCCGGCACCCGCGAGCACGACCTGCACAGAGAGCAGGTCGAGGGCAAAGACCTCTCCGAGCTGAACGGTCACCTCTGGCCGACCCTGCCTTCATACGAGGCGACGCGGCTCTACGACCTCGTGCTCGAGATCGTCAGCCAGCCCGACCTCGACAAGGGCAGGGCGCTGGCCCGGAGGCTGCCGGCGAGAGCGGCGAAGGCCTTCGAGCGGGAGGTGGAGAGGCTGCTCACCGAAAAATGCTAGGAGTCTCGGCGGCGGAGGAACAGGAGCGTTCGAGAATTGCCGCACTCCGAGCTCGTCGAGCTCCTGATGAAGCAGGGGCCTTCCTTCTTTCCTGCCGTGCTGCTCGGCCTGGCAGGCGTAGCCCTGCTCCTCGAGCGCCTGCTGCCTGTCCGGCGCCTGCGCGGCGTGCTGGTCCTGCTCGCGTGGGCGTGCCTCGCGGCCCTGACCGGGTTCCTGGCGCTCAACACGTTGCTCCGCCTGTGGTGCGCTCTCGACGGGTGCGTGCCCGGCTTCCGCCTGCCGCTCGTGTTGACCTGGAAGACCTTCGCGTTTCTGTTCCTGGTCAACGTCGTGGCGATCCTCTTTCGGCCCATCGAGCGCCGGCTCGCGGGCATCGGGATGGGAGGGAGGCGGAGATCTCTCGCGCTCGCTGGAGCCACTCTGAGCGGCTTGGGCTTGTTGGCGCTGTTCGTCTTCGTTCTTCCCTCCGATGGGCTTGGGAGCAATCGCTGGGGCTACCGCCGGCTCTTCCCCAAGAACCAGCAAATCTCCTTCGACCCCAAGAACGGCGAGGTGCCGCGCGTCTACGTCGGCACGAACGAGGATAGCTACCGGGACGACCCGTGGATCGTGCCGGCGCCGGACGACGGCGTGGAGCGAGCGGTCCTGGTCGGTGACTCGACCGTCGTCGGGCTCTCCATCCCGGACAAGGTCGACCAGCTCGACACCTTGCTGGAGCAGCGACTGAGCGTCTCCGGGGAGACCGCGTGGGAGGTCTGGAACGTCGCGAGCGCGCCAGCCTCGCTTCGCTACTTTGCGGAGGTAATACCGCGCGTAGCCCCCGACGCGGGGGCCGGCTACGCCATCTTGTTCGTGAGCTGCCACCACGACGTCTACTTCCTCGACGAGCAGCTCGCGCTCGGTGACAAGCCGGCGTGGTTCTACCCTGCAGCCCACGCGGTGGCCGTCGAGGTGGACATCCGGCGGGTGTCGTCGAAGCCGTGGCCTCCGTACCTTGATGAAGCGAGCAACATCGACATCCGCGCCGCCCATGTTCGAGCCTTCCGAGACCTGGTGGCTTATGCCGCCAGGAACGAGATGTACCTGGTGGTGTGGGAAGCCGAAGGTCCCTGCGATTTCTTCGACGCCTTTCGGGACGAAGCCTCCGTCACCTTCCGCAACCACAGCCACACGGGCCGGCGCTCGGCGGGCTCGTTGTACGAGGACGCGACGCTGGGCTACCGGTTCACGGGTCACCTGACGCCGCGCGGGATGGCCCTGGTGGCCGACACGCTCGCCCCGGCGCTGCAAAAGGCCTACGAGCTGGGCCGATCACGCGACGGCACGCGCTCGGGGCCCTGAGCTCCACCTCGGGTCACCTGCGCTCGATCACGAGGCTCTGCGCGGTGCGGCCCACGACGCCGACGCGATCGCGGACGCCGCTCTCGGAGATGCCGGCTCCCTCCGGCCCGACCGTCGCGCCGATGTCGAAGCCGAGCCACTCGCCCTCGGGGGGGCGGGCGAGGTAGGCGCTCATGTCGGGGTTCAGGTAGGTGTAGAGCATCGGGTCGAGGGGACGGCCCAAGCCC
>CAZQPP010000282.1:0-10801 GCA_964594295.1 uncultured Myxococcales bacterium
ATGGAGCTGGTCTACGGCGTGCTGATCTTCGAGGACATGGCCGCGATCCTGCTCATCACAGTGCTCACCCCGATCGCTGCGGGCTTGGCGCCAGAGGCCGGAGCGGTGCTCGACACGGTGGGGCAGCTCGGCCTCTTCGTAGTCGGCTTCGTGATCGTCGGGCTCTCCCTCGTCCCGCGGCTCTTCCGGTGGGTCGCCGGCTTCGCCCCGACCGAGACCCTGCTCGTGGCCGGAGTGGGCCTGTGCTTCGTTGCGGCCTGGCTCGCCGACGCGGCCGGCTACTCGGTGGCCCTCGGCGCGTTCCTCGGCGGGGCGCTGGTCGCCGAGTCGGGGGCGGCGCAGAAGATAGAGCCGCTCGTGCAGCCCCTGCGCGACCTCTTCGGGGCCGTGTTCTTCGTCTCGGTGGGCATGCTCATCGAGCCGGCTCTCCTCCTGAGCAACGCCGGGCTCATCCTGCTCTTCACCGTGGTGTTGATGGCCGGCAAGATCGGCGGCGTCGCCCTCGGCGGCTTCCTGAGTGACGGCCGGGTGCGCCCCGCGGTCCGCGCCGGCCTGAGCATGGCGCAGGTCGGAGAGTTCTCCTTCATCATCGCGGGCATCGGCGTGAGCGCGGGAGCCGTCGGCCCGGAGCTGCTCGCCGTCGCCGTGGGCGTCTCGGTGCTGACCATCTCCACGACCCCCCTGCTGGTCCGCTCCTCCGCGCGAGCCGCGCACGCCGTGCACCGCCGGATGCCGAAGGCGCTCCAGGCCTTCGTCACCTTCTACGGCGCGTGGCTCGACGGGCTGCGCCGGGTCGCTCGCTCGGAGTCCTCCTTTGCCGCGCTCCGCCGCACGTTGCTCTGGATGCTGGTCGACTCCGTGTGCATCGTGGCCGTCGCGGTCGGCATGCGGCTCGTCCGCCCCTCGGTCGTCGCCTTCCTCCACGCCCGCGCCGGTCTCGAGCGCGACGCGGGGCAGGCGTGGGTCACCCTCGCGACCGTGGTGCTGATGGTCCCCTTCGCCGTGGGCCTCTTCCGGCTGGGCAGGGGCCTCGGAGACACCCTCGCCGGCGTGGCCCTGCCGCCGGTCGAGCCGGGGCGCGCCGATCCGGCCGCCGCTCCGAGGAGGGCCTTCACGCTCACGCTGCAGGTCGGCGTCCTCTTCGCCGTCGGGCTCCCCCTCGTTGCCCTGGTCCAGCCTTTCCTGCCGGTGCTCGGCCCGCTGGCCTTCATGGCGGTGGCGATCGGGGCGGCCGGCGTCCTGCTCTGGCGGCGGATGATCCGGCTGCAGGGACATATGACGGCCGGCGCCGAGGCGCTCATCGAGGCGCTGTCACGGCAGGTCGCGTCCGACACGGGTCACGAGGCGAAGCCGCTGTCGGAGGAGTGTGGCGAGATGTTCGCGGGCCTCGGGCGTGTACGGAGCGCGCAGATCCCCGACGCTGCCCCGACGCTCGGCCGCAGCCTCGGAGAGCTCGACGTGGCCGCGCTCACCGGCGCCCAGGTGGTGGCCATACGCCGGTGCGGCCGGCTCCTGCCCATGCCGGGCGCGGACCAGCGCCTCGAGGCCGGCGACGAGATCGCCCTGCTCGGCTGTGAAGCCGCGGTCGCCGCAGCACGCCGGCTGCTCGAAGAGGGAGATCTCCCGGAGAGCGGTGCTGCCGGCGCGGCCGGCGCGGCCTTCGGCTGCGACCAGTAGCTCCCGTCGTATCGGTGAGCTCGCTGCCTATGGCAGCAGGGCCCTCCCAGAGGAGTGCCGCACGCGCACGTCGTCGCGACCGAAGGGCGTGACCAGCACGGCCGGGCCGTGGTCGGCGCGCAGCGCGCGGTAGTCGGGGATGTAGTCGGCCTCCACGAAGGTCACCACCGCCGCCGCCGCCGAGGGGGTCGCCAGAGGGCCGCGCCCCGCCATGGTCTCCGGCAACGCCGGCGTCGTCACGCCTTCCGCGCCCGGAGGCGAAAGCAGCAGCCACGAGCCTTCGCCGTTCGAGATCTCGACCAGCAGCCCGTCGCTGGCCGCGAGCGCCTGGTCCTCCGACCACGTCACCGCGTAGCGCGCCGGCTCCGGCCGGGTCACGGCGACGCCGTCCACCCGCGGCAGCAGCGAGCCCGCCTCGACGTCGACCTCGTTGGGGCGGCTCGAGTCGCGGACCACCAGGTTGGAGCCGTAGCCGTCGGCGTGGTGAGCCAGGGTCACGAGGTACTCCACCGCCTCCCCGAAGTCGGTGGGGATCCCGAACAGGAAGACGTTGGTCGCGGCCGGGATGCTGTCCGAGAACGCGTTCAGGCCGTAGTAGGCGATGTCGTCGGCCACCGGCGCGGCCCGCGCGAGCACGCCGTGGACCATGGTCGGCGCGTCGTGCACGCGCACGAAGATCTCTCCGAACTGCGTGCTCCAGTCTTCGAGCAGGACCTCCGCGGGTGCGCCCTCCACCGGGGCCTGGCCGCGCGCGAAGGCGTATGCGACAGGCACGCTGTCGGCGTCGCGTGTGTGCGCGAGGACCGAGAAGGTGCCCGCGGCACGCAGCGCCGGCGCCTTGACCGGCAACCGCAGGGGCGCGCTCAGTTCGGTCGCGGTCTCTATCGCGGCCCCGAGCTCGACGACGTAGAGCGCGGTGTTCGGCACCGCGACGCTCGAGCGCACGGCCGCCTCGGCGGCGACCTCCGAGAGGACCTGGGGCATGCCCACCACGACCTCGTCTCCTTCCTCGACGCCCTGCACGGTTGTCAGGCTGCCGTCCGGCATGCCCACGGTGATCTGTGTCAGGCCGCCGGCCGGGGCGGAGGCACGTCCCAAGGAGTCGGTCCGTGCTTCTGCCTTCACCTGTCCGTCCGCGTCGTGGAAGGCCACGGGCGCGTCGGCCAGCGGCTTGCCGTCCTCGTAGACGAGCACGCCCACCGAAGGCCCCACCGGCACGTCGACTGCGGGCTTGGCGGTGTCTTGCTCACCGCCCTCGTCGGCTGGACCAGGGCCCGTGCCACGGTCGCCGGCGCCGGGGTCCGTGGGGCCGGGGTCCGTGGGGCCGGCGTCGGCGCTCGCGTCGCCGGGCCTTGAGCCCGTCCCCGTGGAGCCGGAGGAGTCGCCTCCACAGCCGGCCGCGCCGAGGCCGAGCGCGAAGGCGAGCGCGAATATCGCTCCGTTGCGGGGCTTCATGTCACTGCCCCGGTTGGCAGGAGCCGTTCCAGCACGGCCCGAAGCAGCAGTCATCGTCCTCCTCGCACTCGAAGCCCGTGGTCGCGCAGTCCTGACACGTGCCCACCTCGGCGCCGTCGAGCACGCAGTAGGTGTTTCCGCAGCAGTCGTTGTCCTCCACGCAGCGGTGGCCGATGTCGCCGCAGCAGACCGGCGCGACCAGCCCTCCGACGATGTCGCAGAGCTGCCCGTCGCAGCAGTCGGCGGCCGAGCCGCAGTACTCGAAGGGGGCCAGGCAGGGCAGGCCGGAGCAGGCGTAGAAGGTCACGTGGCAGTGGTTCTTGCTCTCGCACCGGCCGCACTCGGTTGCCGCCGGGTCCTCGGCGCACTCCTCGCTGCAATTCAACGCCGTGCAGGCCAGGCGCTCGGCGAAGCAGCTCGAGCAGTCCTCGGAGAGCCCCGTAGCGTCGAACAGGCAAGCGCTCACGCAGGCGGCCATGCCCGCGTCCGTGCCGCAGCTCGCCGCGCAGGTCTTCACCGCTGCCTCCGCCGTGTCGAGCCCCTCGCCGGCGAGGAGCCCCGCGTCGGCGCCCTTTGCGCAGAACGCCGTCTCTTGCACGACCTCCTCCGCCACGTCGCCTGGCTCCACGTCGCCCTGCGAGGTGTCGCTCCCCGAGGCCTCGGCGTTTCCCGTGTCCTTCGCCTGCTGCTCCGTGTCCTTCGGCGGCTCCGCCGAGTCGGATGCCGGGCCCGGCGCGTCCTCGGCGGGCTCGGTGAGGTCCGCAGACGGCTCTGCGGTGTCCTTCGCCGGCTCTGCGGAGTCGGTGCCCGGCGCGGCGGTGCCGTCCTCCGCCGTGTCCGCGACGCTTCCGTGCGCGTCGCCGGCCGCGTTGCTCGAGTCCTTGCAGCCGGCCGGCGCGAGGGCGAGGGCCGCGAGGGCGATGATGGTGCAAGCTCTCCTCATCTCGAGCTCCGTTCTCATGTGCGTGTTGGGACGCGGCCGTACGCACAAGCATCTGGGTTGTCAAGCGATCCAGCGGCTCCAGGGCTCACGCTGCGTCGGCGCGTCGCTCGCCGCAGGGCTCCCGGTCGAGGCGCCGATCCGGGAGGTCTTCCCCGGAGCCCATCCCCGGGAGCGCTTCAGTCGCGGTCGGCGATCAGCGCCAGCCTGGCGGCCGTGTCGGCGCTCACGAGGCGGACATGCGGGGGCAGGAGCCCGACCAGCTCCACGAACGAGCTCTCGAGGCTCAGGCCGCCGTCGCTGGTCATGTAGACCCAGGTCACCGTGCCCGCAGGATATGCGCCGATCTCCTCGGCCATCTTGGGCGGGCTGAGGAAGAAGGGCTCGTTGATGCCCTCGCCGCTACCCGGGGTTGAGCATCGCCAACCCCGTGGTCAGCTCGCCGTAGGTCTCGAAGACGTGCTTCGTGGCGAGATAGGGGGTGTCCCTCTCCTCGAGCTCGGCCACGGCGTCGAAGGTCACCTCGCCGCAGGCGGCGCTGAGATCCACGTCCAGCGGCACCGCCCCGAGCGCCGCGGCTGCCGCGAGGATGCTGGGCAGCAGCTCCTGCTGGTCCGCGTAGGAGTAGCGCGCGCAGGCCGGGATCTCGGCCACGCAGGCGTCGAGGAAGTCGGCGGCGCTGAGGACCTCGCCGGGCCTCAGGTCGAGCTCGCTCAGCCATCGCTCGTCGTGAGCGTCCACCTGGAGGTAGACCGAGCCGCCGAGCTCGCGGTTCTTCAGGCCGGCGCATGCCTGCACGGCCAGCTGGAGTGGCGCGGACGCCGCCGGATCGACCTCCACGAGGGTGAACGAGGCGGCGTGTCGTCGGACGTCCTCGAACACGTCGGCAGCGTCGTAGCCCCCTGCATCGGCAGCGTCTTCGCTCCCGACATCGGCCAGGTGCTCGAGCAGCAAGGCGGACACCCTACCCGCCGCCTTCTCCGGGAGCCAGTGGTCGACGCCTTCGAGCACCTCGAAGCGGTAGGCGCCGTCGACGAAATCGGCGGTGGCCTCGGCGGGCTCCCGGCAGACCGCGCTGTCCCCGTCGCTCCAGATGAAGAGCGTGTCGACGGCGATCGAGCCGATGGGAGGCGAGGTGAAGACCCGCTGCTCGATGTTGGCGCGGTACCAGCTCCCCGTCGGCCGGGCCGGCCACGCGAGCGTCGAAGCGGAGGTCTCCAACCGTGATCGTGGTGCTCTCGATTGCCGCGGGGCCCGTGGAGGAGTCGCCCCCGACAACGGCGGAGTCCGCCACGGGAGTGGCGTCGCCGTCCGCGAGAGCGTGCCCCGAGTCGCTCCGCGCGACGCCGGCGTCACCGCCCCCGCCGCACCCGAGCGCGAGGGCAGCGGCGAAGAAGGCGGCGGCCAAGGAGGAGAGCCCGAGGGCCGGCACATCTGCGTTTCGGAGGTTCATGAGCATCACCATGGAAGGTCGCGCCCGCGCGCCGGCAGGCTCGACTCTCCGCCGCTGAGGTAGGCGTCGACGGACCGCGCGGCCTCACGCCCCTCGGAGATCGCCCAGACGACCAGGCTCTGGCCGCGCCGTGCGTCTCCTGCTGCGAACAGCCCCTCGACGTTGGTCTCGAACCCGGCGCCGGTCTTGAGGTTGCTCCTCTCGTCGATCTCGACGCCGAGCTCGGAGGCGATCCCGCCGCTCTCGGGGCCGGTGTAGCCCATGGCGAGGAGCACCATGTCCGCCGGGAGCTCGAATTCGGTGCCCGGGCGCTCCACGATCTCCATGCCCGGGCCGGGCTCGCCCCGCACCTCGATGCGCGCCGCGTGCAGCTTCCGGACCTGGCCGTCTTCGCCGGTGAGCTCCTTGGTGAGGACCGCGAAGTCGCGCTCTCCGCCCTCCTCCTGGCTGGACGAGGTTCGCATGATCAGCGGCCACTGCGGCCACTGGTTCGTAGCGCTGCGTTGCTCGGGTGGGCGCGGCAGGAGCTCGAGCTGGCGGGCAGAGGCCGCGCCCTGCCGGAGGGCGGTGCCGAGGCAGTCCGAGCCGGTGTCGCCCCCGCCCAGGATGACGACCCTCTTCCCGCTCGCGTCGAGGGTCGGGTCGGGATCCTCGTCGCCTGCGCTGAGCCGGTTCTGGCGGGTGAGGAAGTCCATGGCGAAGCGCACCCCGCCAAGCTCCCGGCCGGGCACCGTCAGGTCCCTCGGTCGCTCCGCGCCCGTCGCCACCAGGAGCGCGTCGTGGTCGGCGCGCAGGCTTCGCCACGACAGGTCACGCCCCACCGCGAAGCTCGTTCGAATCTCGACTCCCTCGGCGACGAGGAGCGTGAGGCGGCGGTCGAGCACGCGCTTGTCGAGCTTGAAGTCCGGGATGCCGTAGCGCAGCAGCCCGCCCGCCCGGTCGGCGGCCTCGTACACGGTGACCTGGTGGCCCACCGAGTTGAGCTGCGCGGCCGCCGCGAGCCCCGCCGGCCCGCTGCCGACGATCGCGACGCGCTTCCCGGTCCGGCGTCGCGGCGGCTGCGGCTCGACCCAGCCCGCCTCGAAGGCGCACTCCGCGATCTCTTTTTCGATCTTGCAGATGGTGACCGATCCGAAGCTGGGCTCGAGGGTGCAGGCGGCCTCACAAGGCGCCGGGCAGAGGCGGCCCGTGAATTCCGGGAAGCTGTTGGTGGCCGCGAGCTGCTCGTAGGCCTCACGCCAGCGACCCTGCGCCACCAGCTGGTTCCAGTCGGGTATGCGGTTTCCGAGGGGGCAGCCCTGGTGGCAGAAGGGCACGCCGCAGTCCTGGCAGCGCCTCGTCTGGGACAGCCAGTGCTCGTTGTCGGCAGGCAGGGTGATCTCCGCGTGGTCGCCGAGGCGGGAGCCCGCGTCCCTCAGCTGGGGTAGGCGCCGTGGCGTCGAGACGAAGTCCGGGGGGCCGGCCATCACGACCTCCCTTGCCGCCGGTCCGACCCGGGTGGGCCGGGGGGGCGCGTCTTCAGGGCGGCGCGCCGCGCCTGCAGCACGCGCTTGTACTCGGTGGGCATGACGCGCACGAAGTGGGTGACCATGTGCTCCCAGTTGTCGAGGATGCGCGTGCCGAGGGCGCTCCCGGTGTGGCGGACGTGGTCGAGGATGAGGCCGTGGACCAGCCAGATGTCGCTCTCGTCCATCATGGAGTCGAGCTCCACCATCTCCCGGTTGCAGCGCTGGCGGAAGCTTCGGAGGCGGTCGAAGACGAAGGCCGTGCCGCCGCTCATGCCGGCGCCGAAGTTGCGGCCGCACTCCCCGAGCACGACGACCACCCCGCCGGTCATGTACTCGCAGCCGTGGTCCCCGACCCCTTCCACGACGGCGCGCGCGCCGCTGTTGCGCACGGCGAAGCGCTCTCCCGCGACGCCTGCGGCGAAGAGCTCGCCCCCGGTGGCCCCGTAGAGCACGGTGTTCCCGATGATGATGTTCTCGTGCGCCGCGAACCGGGAGCGCTCGGGCGGCTTGACCACGATGCGCCCGCCGCTGAGCCCCTTGCCGACGTAGTCGTTCGCGTCGCCTTCGAGCTCGACGGTCACGCCCGCGGCGAGGAAGGCGCCGAGGCTCTGCCCCGCCGAGCCCGAGAGCTTCACGTGGATGGAGCCGTCGGGCAGGCCGCGCGCGCCGTGCCTCCGCGCCAGCTCCCCGCTGAGCAGGGTGCCCACCGCCCGGTGTGTGTTGGACACGGGCAGCTCGACGGAGGCCCGCCCGCGCCCGCCGAGCGCTCGCTTGGCCTTGGCCATGACCTCGTGGTCGAGGTGGTCCTCCATCGACCACGGCTCTCGCGACACGCACCTGCGCGGCCAGCCTTCCGGCGCTCGCGGCGGAGCGAGGAGCGGCGAGAGGTCCAGCCTCGCGGCCTTCCAGTGACCCTGCTGCTCCTTGGCCTGCAGCCGGTCCACGCGGCCGACCATGTCGTCCACCTTGCGGAAGCCGAGGCGCGCCATGGTGCGCCGCAGATCCTCGGCGAGGAGCGTGAAGAGGCTCACCACCTGCTCCGGCTCACCTCTGAAGGCTTCGCGCAGCTCGGTGGTCTGCGTGGCGATGCCCGCCGAGCAGGCGCCGAGGTGGCACTTGCGCAGCATCATGCAGCCGAGGGCGATGAGGGCGGCCGTCGCGAAGCCGAACTCCTCGGCCCCGAGCAGCGCCGCGATCGCCACGTCTCTCCCGGTGCGCAGCCCGCCGTCGGTCTGCACGCGGATGCGCCCGCGCAGGCGGTTCTCCACGAGCACCTGCTGGGTCTCGGCGAGGCCGAGCTCCCACGGGAGGCCGGCGTGCCTGACGCTCGACAGGGGAGAGGCGCCGGTTCCCCCCGAGAAGCCCGAGATCACGACCGCCCCGGCGTGTCCCTTGGCGACCCCCGCCGCCACCGTCCCGACCCCCACCTCGCTGACGAGCTTCACGCTCACCCGGCAGGAGGGGTTGACCGCCTGCAGGTCGTAGATGAGCTGCGCGAGGTCCTCGATGGAGTAGATGTCGTGGTGCGGGGGCGGCGAGATGAGGGTCACCCCGGGGGTCGAGTGCCGCACCCGGGCGATGCGCTCGTCCACCTTGTGGCCGGGGAGCTGACCTCCCTCTCCGGGCTTGGCGCCCTGGGCGATCTTGATCTGCAGGTCATCCGCGCCCACGAGGTAGTGGGCCGTGACTCCGAAGCGCCCGGAGGCTACCTGCCTGATGGCGCTGCGCCGCGAGTCTCCGCTCTCGTCGGGCTCGTCGCGGTGTGCCTCCTCGCCGCCTTCGCCGCTGTTCGAGCGCCCGCCGAGGCGGTTCATGGCCACGGCGAGGGTCTCGTGGGCCTCGGCGCTGATGGAGCCGAAGGACATGGCGCCGGTCACGAAGCGCTTGACGATCTCCGACGCGGGCTCGACCTCCGCGAGGGGCACGGGCTCTACGCCCTCGGTCCGGAATTCGAGCAGGCCGCGCAGGGTTGAGAGCGCCTCGTCCTCGTCGTCGGCGAGGCGGGTGTACTCCGCGAAGAGCGCCGGGTCGTTCCGGCGGACCGCGCCCTGCAGGGCCGCGATGGTGGCGGGGTTCCACTTGTGAGCCTCGCCGTCGCGCCGCCAGCGGTAGAGCCCGCCCACCGGCAGGAGGGCCGAGGCATGGCGGAGCTCGGCGCCGAAGCCCCGCGCGTGGCGCTGCCGCACCTCGCGGCCGAGCTCCGCCATGCCGAGGCCGCCGATGCGCGAGGGGGTGCCGGTGAAGTGCTCCTCTACGAGCTCCCGGTCGAGGCCCACCGCCTCGAAGATCTGGGCGCCGCAGTAGGAGTGGATGGACGAGATGCCCATCTTGGACATCACCTTCAGCAGCCCACCGTTGACCGCCATGACGTAGTTCTCGACGGCGGCCTCGGTGTCCACGTCGACCCACCCCTCCTCGGCGAGCTTCTGGACCGTGTCCAGCGCCAGGTATGGGTTCACGGCGGCCACGCCGTAGCTCAGCAGGACCGCAAAGTCGTGCACCTCCCGCGCCTCGGCGGTCTCGATCACCAGGCCCGCCTGCAGCCTGGTGCCCTCGCGCACGAGGTGCTGGTGCACGGCGCTCGCGGCCAGCAGCGCGGGGATGGCCGCGTGGCGAGCGTCGACACCGCGGTCGCTCAAGATGAGCACGTTGAAGCCCTCGTCGGTGGCCTCCCTGGCCTGGGCCGACACCCGCTCCACGGCCCGGGCGAGGGCGTCCGGTCCCTCCTCGAGATCGTAGAGGATCGAGATCCGCGTCGGCTCGAAGGCGCCCTCGCGGATGGCGGCGATCTTGGCGAGCTTGCCCGACGTGAGCACCGGGCTCTCGATCACGAGGCGGTGGCACTGCTCCGGGGTCTCCTCGAAGGTGTTGCCCTCGGGCCCGATGGCCGTGGCGACCGTCATCACGAGGGCCTCGCGGATCGGGTCGATGGGCGGGTTGGTGACCTGCGCGAAGAGCTGGTGAAAGTAGTTGGATAGCGTGGGCGCCCGGTCGCTCAGCACGGCCAGCGGCGTGTCGGCGCCCATCGAGCCCACCGGCTCCTTGCCCTTCTGAGCCATGGGCGCGAGCAGCAGGTGGAGGTCCTCCTCGGTGTAGCCGAAGGCCTTCTGCAGGCGGGTCAGCTCCTCTCCCTCGAGGGGCGGCGCCGGATCGGCGTCGGGGAAGGGCGGGACGTTGTAGCCGTGGTACTCCCCCGGGTCCATGTCCACGTCGTAGGTGTTCTTGCGCAGCCAGCGCCCGTAGGGGAAGCGCCTCGTGATGTCTCGCTTGACCTCCTCGTCGCCGATGATGCGTCCCTCGTCGGTGTCGACCACGAGGATCATGCCGGGCCTGAGGCGTCCCTTCTCGCGCACCTGCTCGGGAGGCACGTCGACCACGCCGGTCTCCGAGGCCAGCACGACGCGGTCGTCCTCGGTGACGAGGTAACGCGCGGGGCGCAGCCCGTTGCGGTCGAGGGTCGCCCCGACGAGGATGCCGTCGGTGAAGGCCATGGCGGCGGGGCCGTCCCAGGGCTCGATGAGGCTCTCCGCGTAGCGGTAGAAGCTCCGGCGCTCGGGGTCCATCTGGGGATCGGCGCGATATGCCTCCGGGATCATCATCATGATGGACTGCGGGAGGCTGCGCCCGCCGAGGTGCAGGAGCTCGAGCATGTTGTCGAACTGCGCCGAGTCGCTGCCCTCGGGCACGATGATCGGGAAGAGGCGGTCCAGCGATCCGCCGAACTTGGCCGACTGGAGCTGGCTCTTGCGCGCGTGCATCAGGTTGCGG
>CAZQPP010000283.1:0-10761 GCA_964594295.1 uncultured Myxococcales bacterium
CCCGGATCAACTCGCTGGGCAGCTGCCGCACCCAGGTGAGCATCACGATGGTGAACGAGTCGGTGCACCCGCCGCGCTTCAACGAGCACTTGACGGTGCGCTACTACTTCGACGCGACCGAGCTCATGGCGGCCGGCGTGGACCCCTCCTCCGTGACTGCACGCATCGCCTACGACAACACCCCCCTGGGCCTCCTGCCGCCCACGCGCATCTCCGGCCCCTTCCCCTGCGAGGGCGACTACAGCTTCGGGGAGCCGAGCAAGTGGTACTTCGTGCTCGACTACACGGGCCAGCGGTTCTGGGGCCGGCAGGTCCGGCTGCATGGACCGCGCACCACGCTGATTGACATAGGCGTCCCCAACTCAGCCGACTGCACGTGGGCGCCCTCCAACGACCACAGCTTCATGGAGCTCGGCGACGAGGAGAAGAAGACGCCGCGCATCACGGCCTACGGCGAGGGCGGGGAGCTGCTCTGGGGCGTGGAGCCGGAGTGCGGCTGGTCGACGATCCTGCTGCGGCCGGAGAAGATACTCCCCTAGTGTCCAGCCGATGTCGTTTTGGCCTTGCACGCCGTCCGCGCGATACATAGGATCGGCCCGAGCTAAGCCGGCATGTCATTGCGCGCTTTGGGGGCGATCATGAGGTCATTCCGCACCGGGCTCTCGGTTGTCTCGATCCTGCTGTGGGTTGGCTGCGAGTCTGCGAGCACACCAGCGACTTTGACGGCTGACGTCGGGGGCGGCGCCACGGCGACAGACCCCGGGGGCGGCGAGGCGCAGACCGATGAGGGCCTCACTCCCGTCGGTGACGCGGGAGGCACGGTCGACGAGGGGGAGGCGCCGGACACGGCCCCTCTGCCTGCCGACACCGCTCTTCCGGCTGAAGCAGATGCCGTCGACGCAGGGACGCCCGACGCGGCCGGCTGTTCGCGGCACGCGGATTGCCAGCCGGAGGAGCACTGCGCTGAGGACAAGGTCTGTGTGCCTGACGTGTGCGTCGCGGGCGCGCGTGAGTGTGTGGGGCTCGTCGGGATCCGCGTCTGCAAGGCCGAGGGCGAGGGTTGGGCGTCAGCCGCCGACTGCTCGGCTGACGAGCACTGCTCGGGCGGCGCCTGTGCAGCCGATGTCTGCAAGAAGGGTGAGCACTTCTGTCTCGGCGAGAGCGTGATGCGTTGCTCCGTCGACGGCATGGGCTACACGGAGATCGCGGAGTGCGCCTCGACGGCGGGCTTCTGCGTTCAGGACGCCACAGGCGCAGCATGCGCCCCACACGTGTGCACACCGCTCGAGCGGCGCTGCTCCGAGGGCGCGTTGCAGTCGTGCACGACCAACGGGAGCCGGTGGGGAGACCCCGAGCCGTGTCCGGAAGGCAGCTACTGCGAGATGGGCTCTTGCGTGCCGCAGCTCTGCGCGCCCGAGACGAGGCGCTGTTTCGGCGCGGTCGTCATGGCCTGCAACAGCGATGGCACCGGTGAGGACGTGGTGGAGGACTGCGGCGCATCCGGCGGCACCTGCGCGGAGGACCCGGCGAGCGGAGCCGCCTGCGTGGTTGCCGGGTGCAGCGCAGGCGAGACGCGCTGCGTGGGCGAGATGCTCTCTGTCTGCGCGCAGCAGGGCGGGGAGTGGGGTGAGCCCCAGCCGTGCCCCGAGAACGAGAGCTGCGTCGACGGCAGCTGCGAGGACCTGAGCTGCTTCCCTCTGTTGACCGTGTGCAGGGGCAACGCCGTGCGCCGCTGCGAGGAGAGCGGCGTTGGCTTCGTGCTCGTCGACGACTGCGCCTCTCGCGGGGAGCGGTGCACGACCGGGCAGGCGGACGGGGTGCCCCGATGCGCGAAGGTCGTCTGCCTGCCAGGGGCGAGGCTCTGCCGCGACGGAGGCGTCGCCGAGTGCCTTCCGGACGGCACCGGCTGGAGCACGCCGGCTCCCTGCAGGTCGGACGAGTACTGCGCGGACGGGGCATGCCACGCCAGTGTCTGTCAGGCCGACGAGCAACGTTGCGCCGCGGCGACGGTGGAGAGGTGCAGCGAGGATGGGAGCGGCTGGACCCTGGAGCAGGATTGCGCAGCCCTGGAGAAGGTTTGCGTCGACCCGCCCGGTGCCGGCCCTCCCCAGTGTGCCCCCGCGCCTTGCGAGGCCGGAAGATCCAGGTGTGTCGGCAGGACGATCGAGACCTGCAACGACGACGGGAGCGCCGTTGTGCTGCGGGCCAGATGCCCGGACGGGACCTACTGTCAGGAGGACACGACCGCGACCTGCGTGCCCTGGGTCTGCACGCCGGAGGAAGGCAGGTGTGAAGGGGAGGTGGCCCAGGTCTGCGACGGGCAGGGATCGGGTTGGAGCGACGAGGGCACCGACTGCGCCACCGCATCGGAGGTGTGCCGCGCCGGCGCGTGCCTGCCTGCCGCGTGCGGGGCGGGTGAGACGCGCTGCGCCCGCCGCCTCCAGGTCAGGTGCGTCGCCGAGACGGCCACCTGGGGCACCGCGCTCCCCTGCCCTGACGGGCACTTCTGCGACGAGGGACAATGCGTGGCGCAGGTCTGCGCCGCGGGCGCGGCCTACTGCGAGGAGGGGAGAGTGGTCCAGTGCAACACCTTCGGCAGCGGGGCCATCCTCGTCGACGACTGCCAGGCGCGTGATCTGCACTGCGTCGAGGCAGACGGCGGCGCGACCTGCAAGGCCCTCTTCTGCCAGCCGGGCGCCAGGGTCTGTCTGGGCGCGGGAATGGCGGTCTGCGACGGCAAGGGAGAGGCCTGGGAGAAGCTGGAGACGTGCCCCGAGGGGACTGTCTGCGGCGACCTGCTGGGCAGGCCCGCGTGTGTTCTGCCGGGGTGTGTCGGTCCTGACGCTCAGGGCCACGTCATCTTCGACGGCTTCGACGGCCCCGAGCTCTCGACCATTTGGGGGAGGTCCTGCGCGGGCGGCCACTCGGTCTTCTCCTTCGAGGATGGTCGCCTGGTCATCACCGACGCGACGATCTCGTTAGCTTGGGTCGACCTCGACAGGCACCTCGGCAACCAGATGTGCACCCACTTCCCGGTCGGCATCGGGGACTTCGACGTCCAGACGGAGATCTACTGGAACAACACGGGGAACGGCATATTCGCCTGCGGAGTGGCCGTCACCGACAGTGCGAACCGAATAGCCGCGTTGATCGGAGTGTATGACCCGGCGGGGAGCACCTCGGGCAGAGGATACGCGGCCGTGAGCGGCAGCTACCTGCCCCAGGGAGGCTCGAGCCCGGACGACGACTTCACGATCCACGACCAGCGCTCGTACAGCGGCTCCCTGTTCCGCATAGCGCGCGCCGGCGGTATTGTGCGGGTCTGGATCAACGAGAAGCTCGTGACCGAGATGGCTTCGATCGCGGACGTCCGACACCTGGCCATCGTGACCACGCGCCACGAGCGCTACCCCTTCAGCACGGCCAAGCTCTCCTATGTCTGGGCCTGCCGCCAGGATTGAGCACCCGGGCGTGGCGCCGCGCACGCGGATCCCGGTGGCCGCGGTCTTCGATCTGGGGGGCGTGGTCTTGGAGGTGTGCGTCGAGCGCACCGTCCGCGCGTGGGCCGAGTCCGTGGGGCTCGAGGCGGAGGAGGTGGAGGCGCGGCTAGGGGGCAAGGTGCTCCCGGAGGGCTTCGATCGCGGCGAGCTGGTGCTGGAGGAACTGCGTGAGGAGGTCTGCGCCAGGCTGGGCCGGGCGATGACGCGAGGGGACTTCGAGAGGGGCTGGAACGCCCTGCTGGGTGAGCCTTTCCCGGGGGTCGAGGGGCTGCTCGCGGAGCTGGCCGGCACGATGCGGCTGGTCCTCCTGACGAACACCAACGAGACCCACGAGAGGCAGTGGCGCAAGAGCTGCGCCGCCGTGCTCCCGCGCTTCGAGCGGGTCTTCACGTCCTGGCGCATGGGTGTGCGCAAGCCCGAGCCCGAGGCCTTCGAGCAGGTCCTCGGCTACCTCGGGCTGTCGCCGACGAGGGTGCTCTTCTTCGACGACCACTCCGAGAACGTCGAGGCTGCTGCGCGGCTGGGGATGGTCGCGCGCCGGGTCAGGGGGCCCGGGGAGGTGGCGCGTGAGCTGGAGCTGCTCAGCCTATCTTAGTTGTTGCTCTATGGCCTGGTCCATGGCTTCGAACCTCTCGGTGTAGAGCACCTCCCCGAGCTGATCTCCCGTCTGCTGGGCGCCCTCGACGGCTACGATCCAGGTGGCCGGGGTGAGCACGGCGGCGAAGGACATCAGGCCGGAGCCGATGCGGGTGCCCCAGCCGAAGTACTCGCCGAGGAGGCTGCTCATGGCGCCGATCCAGCCCATCACCGTGTCGGCCCAGCCCGGGATCTCGAACTCGGGGTCGTCCCAGGCGTCGCGGGGGAGGCGGCGAGCGCGCTTGCAGCGGCCCTTGCGCGTCAGGCCGCTCGGGTCGGTGTAGTTCACCGGATCCCCCTCCACGTAGCTGTAGAGGTTCGTGCTGCCGCTCATGAAGTGGGCGGGGTCGCCGCTCGTGAAGCGCCCCGTCTCCGGGTCGTAGTCGCGGGCGCCGAAGTGCACGAGGCCCGTGTCGGGGTCGTAGATGCCGCCCGCGAAGCCGAAGGGCTGGTAGCCGGGGGCGGTGTCGTTGATGACGCGGCCGAAGGCGTCGTAGTCCATGCGCTGCACGACCTCGCCCGAGGACTTGTCCACGAGCAGGCGCACGCTGCCCGTGCTGTCGGAGGCTACCCGGTAGCTCTTGCCGCCCTTGTCAATGACGTCGGGCACGTCGCGGCGTGTGGCGTAGACGAAGCGGGACACCACGTTGCCCTCGCCGTCGAGCTCGGCGACCGGGTGGAGGGCGTCCTTGTAGAGCCAGCCGCGGGTCAGCGTCCCGTTGACGCGCTTGCCCACGCGGCGGCCGGCGGGGTCTAGCACGTAGCCTACCTCGGTCCCGTCGGGCAGGGTGACGCCGCGCAGGCGGCCGAGGGCGTCGTGGTGGTAGGTCGTGACGGAGTCGCCCGCGGTGCGCGTCAGGAGGTTGCCCGTCTCGCTCCACGTGTAGGCGGTCTCGCCGTCGCTCAGGAGCCGGTCCCGCTCGTCGAAGGTGGCGATCCTGGTCTCCGCGCCGCCGCCGTGCTCGACCCCCGTGCGGTTGGCGTTGGCGTCCCAGTCGTAGACCGCGACGACCGAGCCGCCCTCGGTGACCTCGGCGAGCCGGCCTGCCTCGTCGTAACGGAAGGTGCGGGCGAGGGTCTCGCCCTCGATCGTCTCGTCTACGGCCGTGATGCGGCCGAGCAGGTCTCGCGTGTAGGCCTGCGAGAAGAGCACCTCCTCCTGGTACTTGAGGTTGTGGGAGGCGGGGCGGGCGTAGGCGTCCCACGTGGTCGCGGTCTTGACCCGGTGGAGGGTCGTCCCGTCGATGAAGCCCGTGTCCGCGTCGTGGCTGACCGTCAAGCTCCCGGCCGAGTAGAAGCGGAGCTCGCCGTCCCAGCTGAAGTAGATCCGGTGGCCGCCGTTCACCGTCGTGGAGTCGACGCGGAAGCCCGTGCCGTGCTGCCGCTCGTAGCTGCCCGCCACCGTGCCTTCCCAGGTGAGGCCGGTCCAGAGCACGCCGTCCCAGGTGACCGACAGGGCCTCCCCGCCGTCGGTCTCGAGCCTGTCGAGGTGGCCAGAGGTCTCGTCGTAGCCGAGGGTGAGCACCTCGTCGGGGATGGTCAGGCTCGTCGGCCCGGGGGCGGACGCGTCGTAGCCGAAGACCAGCTCCGTGCCGTCAGCAAGGGTCACGGTGGAGAGCCTGTGGTCGGTGTCGTAGAGGAGGCTTCGTTTGGCGGCGGGGGCCTCGCCGACGGCCGGGGAGGCGTGCTCTGCCAGGGAGCCCCGGTGGTTCCACTTGAAGGTGTGGGCGGGGCGCCCTGGCAGGGTGATCGAGCTCAACCTCGAGAGGCCGTCGTAGCCCAAGATGACGTCCACGGCGCCCGGACGCGTCCAGGTCGTCACCCGACCGGCCGCGTCGCGCGCGTAGGCGGTGGTTCGGTCCTCGGGCTGCAGGATTCCGCTCAGCAGCCCGTCCGTGCCGTAGCTCATGGTCGTGAGGGCGGGGGCCACCCCGTCGTCCCAGCGCAGCTCCTCGATCCGCCCCGAGCCGTCGTAGCGGGCCGTGATCGGCGGCAGACCCGGTCGCTGGACCGAGACGACGCGCCCCTGGGCGTCGAGGGTCAGGGTCCTCTCCCTGTAGCTCGGCGTGGAGTAGGTCCAGGTCCGCGACGCCCCGTCGAAGGACTGCGTGAAGGTGTAGCCGTTGACCCGGGCGCGGTCCTCGAGGGTGGAGAGCGAGAGGGCGTTCATCTCGTCGTCGAGGGTGACCGTGCGCGTGACCTGGATGCTCGAGGTGACGCCGCTGGGCGTCGTGATCTCCATCTCCTTGAGCACGGGCGCCGTCATGCCGAAGCGGGGGTCTGCTCCCCACGCCTGGGTGACCACGGTGCCGTCCGGCAGGGTGAGCTGCTGGGTGTCGTCGGTCCCGACGAGCGTCTCGGTCACCAGCCCCGCCGGAGAGGTCACCACCTCCCTGGTCGCGCCCGAGCTGAGCTGCTCGATGCGATAGGTCGTGGTGCGTGCGCCGGCCGTCGTCACCGTCACCTGGGCGCCGCCGCGGCTGCCCTCCGCGGCGGAGATCTTGGTGCGCTCGAGGGTGCGGTGGCCGCCGCCGGGCTCGTCGTGGGAGGTGAGCAGGCCGTCATCGTCGTAGCCGAAGGTGCGCACATCGCCCTCCGGGTCCTCGAGGCGCTCGAGGAGGCCGCTCTCCTTGTAGTCGAGGCGGGTCTCCGCGCCCGCGGGATCGCGCACGGTGTCGAGCCAGCCGTTCTCGCCGAGGCCGAGCTCGGTCCGGTGCCCGAAGGGGCCCACGACGGCGACCGGCGCTCCGTCGTCGTCGCGCTCCACGGTCAGCGCGTTGCCGTCTCCGTCCTCGCTGCTGAGGAGGCGCCCCGCGTCGTCATAGGTGAAGGTGCGCGAGGTCTCCCCGGTGCGGGTGTCGAGGGTGCGCAGGTGGCGGCCCATGGCGTCGAAGAAGTAGACCTCGTGGCCCTCGGGAGCCGGGATGGCGACGTCGGTGCTGCCCAGTCCCGGTAAGGGCGCCGAGACCCTGCGGATTCGCTCGCTGCCGTTGTCGGCCACGAGGAGCGAGCCGTCCGGCGCGATTGTCATCTTGTAGGCGTTGACGAGGGCGGAGTCGGCGGGCACGCCGTCCGCGGACGAGCCTTCGCCGAAGCCGGTGTCGTCCCCCATGACGGTCTTGACGAGGCCTCCGGGGGTGAAGTGCACGATGTGCTCGGCCTGGTTGACGGCGACGAATACGCTGCCGTCCATGGCGGCGGCGAGGGACCTTGGCACGATGGCCGTCTCCAGCGCGAAGCTGCCGCTCTCGTAGCCCCAGCCGGTGCCGTCGCCCGCGACGGTCGTGATGGTGCCGTCGGTGGCCACTCGGCGCACGCGCTTGTTGCCCTCGTCCCCGATGTACACCGTGCCGTCGGGTGCTACGGCCACGGAGGACACCACGCCGAGCTCCGCCTCGAGGGCCAGGCCGCCGTCACCGGAGAAGCCGCTGTCACCGGTGCCGGCGAAGGCCGTCTTCGTGCCGTCCGGGCTGATGTGGCGCACGCGATAGCGGCAACGTTCGGCCACGTAGATGGAGCCGTCCGAGCCCACGGCCATGTCGGTCGGGCAGGGAGAGGTCGTCAGCTTCCGGATCGTGCCCTCGAGATCGACGACGCGGATCTTGCCGCACTCCGCGATGTAGACGTGCCCGCGGGGTCCCATCTCGATGTCCGTGAGACCGTCGAAGCGGGCCTGGTGTAGCGGCCCGTCGTCGCCGCAGCAGTTGCCGCAGCACTCCCCGTCGTAGCAGGTCCTGTCCCCGATCTTTGTCATGTTGCCCAGGGGATCCACCTTCCTCAGCCGCAGCACGTTCTCCATGCTCGAGAAGTAGACCGTGCCGTCCGGCGCGGCGGCCACCGCCTGCACCGAGCCCACGGGGATCTCGGTGGCTCGCCCCTCCTCGCCGCAGCGGCCCGCGGGGTAGCAGTGCTGGCCCGTGCCGGCGACCGTGTTGACGATCCTGGTCTGGTCGGCCCGCGCGCGCACGACCCGGCCGTCGCCGAGGTGGCGCGTGCCTGTCGCGGCGTCGTAGGAGTGGTGCACGTCGAGGTCCCAGCCGCCGAGGCCCACGTCGAAGCCCTCCCACATGCCGATGAGCGCCTCCACGGTCCTCCACACGGTCGCGGCCTCGCCGCCGCCGCGCGTGGCCACGGGGTCGGCGACCACCACGCCGCCGCCGCCGGCGCTGCCGCCGCCCGAGCGCACTCCCACGATGCCGAAGCCGCGGCCGGAGCGGCTGGTGCTGTAGACGAAGGGGTACTGGTAGCCAACTCGAACCGTCATCGGTCGGGCGCCGCTCAGGTCGCGCCCGTAGGCGTCTAGGCCGTCCCACTCGTAGGTCCAGGCCAGGTTGGCGCTCGGCGTGAAGGAGCGCCTCTCCTCGCGGCCGGCCACGTAGACGACCGCGAACACGTTGCGGAGCTTGTCCGGGACCGACGAGCCGATGAGGTTGATGCGGCGGCGCCACGCGCTCTTGAAGCCGGGCACGCGCGCGCTGGAGTAGGTGAGGCGGAGGCCGGTGCCGGCCACCGGGAGGTGCTCGCCGAGGGCCTGGTTGCGGCAGTCGAGGATGGAGCCGCGCTGGCAGTCGCGGTCCGGGTCGATGTCCGGGTCCACGTCACCGTCGGGAGGCGTGCAGCCGCCGTCGCAGGTGCGTCCCCAGTTGCAGTCCAGCGGCGTGAAGTGGTCCACCGAGACGCGCCACAGCGTGTCGCCGGGGGCGTAGCGGGAGGCCAGGTCGCGGAGCTCCGCCTCGGTGATGCCCAGCTCGTCGAGGCGCGCCTGGTCGTCGGCCGCGTCGTCGCCGTCGGTGTCGAGCACGGCCAGATCGCCTTGCTCCTCCAGGATCTCGATGACCCACCCGTTGTCCAGGGCCTTCCACAAGCCGTCCGTGCGGTCGTACCAGCCCACCGGCACCTCCGCCCCGGTCGGGAAGCCTATGAAGTTCTCGACGTAGTGCATGACGGGCTTGCTGAAGCTCACCCTGGTCGCGCCCGCCGCGAGGGCCTCGTCGACCGAGAGCTCGACGCAGTAGGTGTAGGCGCTGGCGGGGGGCAGGGCGGCGGGCATGGCGTCGAAGCCGTCCTCGCCGACGGTGTACTCGGTGGCCCGGACCGTGATGGTGTCGAGGGGCACCTCGGAGCCGTCGGGCAGGGTCATGGTGGCCTCGGTGCCTTCGAGGAAGAGCACGCGTGGGTGCCGCACGCCGTCGTCGTCTTGCACCTCGCTGCCCTCGGCGGCCTGTGCCCCGACGACGGCGTCGAGGTCGACCACGGTCTTCACGGGGTCGAGGTCGGTCAGCACGGCATCCTCCAACACCGTGACCCCCTGCCAGCCCGGGCTCGCGTGCCGGTCGAGGGGCAGGTAGCCGTCCTTGCGGAACTGGACCACGACGCGGCCGCCGCCGTTGACCACGAGGTCGAAGAGGCCGTCCTCGCGGGTGGCGGTGAAGCCGAGCTCGGGGTGCTCCCCGACGGTGACGCGGGCCCCCGCCACCGGATCCCCGGCGCGGTCGAGCACGCGCCCGCGCAGCAGGGCGACCCGCTTCTCCTCGATGGCGTCGGGCTCCACGCCGCGCTGGACGGGGTTGTCCCCCTCCACGAGGAAGGCGAGCTCGTCGAGCAGGCGGCCGGCTCCCACGTCCTCGACGGGAGGCGCGACCTCGCCGGGATCGGGCGGGATGTCCACGGTGGGGGTGGTGACCTGCAGCGTCGGGCCGTTCGCGGACCAGTTCGATGCCGCGTCGCCCGCCTCGACGGCAAAGAGGTACTCGGTGCCGGGCTCGAGGCCGCCGACGGTCATCGCGAGGTCCGCGGTCTCGCCGGCGGCGGCGCCGTCTTTGAAGACGCGGTAGAGGGTGACCCCGACGTCGTCGGTAGCGGCGTCCCAGGAGAGCGTCACCCGGTCGGCGTGGATCTCGGTGGCGACGAGCTTGGCGCCCTGCGGCCACGCCGGCGCCGCCTCGTCGGGGGTCGTGACGGAGGTCGTGGGGCCTCCCGTGGACCAGTTGCCGGCGTCGTCGGATGACTCGACCGCGAAGTCGTAGCCGGTGGCCGGCGCGAGGCCCTCGACGGTGAGGCAGAGCTCGGTGGTCTCGCCGGCCTGGGCGCCGTCTTTGAAGACGCGGTAGAGGGTGACGCCCACGTTGTCGGTCGCGGCGCTCCAGGTGAGCGTCACGCGGTCCGAGTGGAGCTCCGAGGCGGACATGGTGGCGTCGCCGGGCCAGGTCGGCGCCTCGGCGTCCGGCGGAGGTCCCGTGTCGGTCGCGGTGTCCTCGGCGGTGTCGGTCGCGCCCGGATCGGCGCTCGCGTCCTCCTCCACGTCCTCGGCTTCGGTGTCCGAGCCGGTGTCCTCGACGACGTCCTCGACGACGTCCTCGGGGACGTCCTCTGGGCCGGGGTCCGATCCTGTGTCTTCGACGACGTCCTCGGGCACGTCCTCTGATCCGATGTCCGAGCCGGTGTCCTCGACGACGTCCTCGCGCACGTCCTCGGGTCCGGTGTCCGATCCGGTGTCCCCGGCGGTGTCGGTCGTGCCCGGATCGGCGCTCGCGTCTTCCTCCACGTCCTCTGTTCCGGTGTCCGATCCCGTGTCCTCGACGACGTCCTCGGGGACGTCCTCTGGTCCGGCGTCCACGCCGGGGTC
>CAZQPP010000284.1:0-10757 GCA_964594295.1 uncultured Myxococcales bacterium
GCCAGCGGCGCCAGAATGACAGGCGCCTCCTCGTTCTTCGACGCTCCTCTAGCCCGCATTTCTCGGCGTACGGATGAGCGCGCATTGTTGCTGGCGACGCTCTCCAGAGAGCACTGAGCGCTCGGTGAGGGGCCGGCCCGCGACAGACTTGCCCGAGCGGGCCGGAACCGGGGCCCCTTTCCCCGCCATGCAGCGCGGGAATTCGTTTAGGGCTGTTGCCCGGCAAAGGGTCACGTCTCCCACGGGGTCGAGTGACGGTGGCACGGGTTCGTCGAGGCCGCCGGCAAGCCTGACTCGATCTTGGCGTCCGCTCTCCTGTCGCCGACGCGATCTTCAATGGCGCCGGCCCCTTCGCGTCGAACGATGCAGCCTCCTCCGACACGGCCGTCAGCAAGGGCGCCGTACACCACGTCGGGGTCCACTACCCCGCGGATGAAACAAGTAGCCTGCAGGGGTCGGAAAAAAAAGGCGAAGGCGGAGCCAGGCCCCGCCTTCGCCGTGGTTCCTGTCAGGCCAGGCTAGTGGTGCATTGCAGGAATCGCGCGCCGTTCTCGTCGGCCCTCGCCGAGGAATAGGGCGCAGTTCCTACCCCCCCCCACTAGCGACGCCCACCTCCTCCGCGCTGGCGATCCTGAGCCTCGTTGACCTTGAGTGTCCGGCCGTCGAGGATGGCGCCGTCCATCTTCGACATGGCCACGTCTGCCGCCGAGTTGTCGGCGAAGGTAACGAAACCGAAGCCGCGAGAGCGGCCTGTGTCCCGATCGGTGATCACCTTGGCCTCTGCGACCTCACCATGGGTCTCGAAGGCGGCAAGGAGTTGCGAGTCGTCGGTGCCCCAGCTGAGGCCACCTACGTAAAGCTTCTTCGACATTCTGTTCTCTCTGTTGAAGGTGCAGACAGGGACAACCCGTCGGCTCCTCCCTCTCACGGACATTTGGCGTCCGCATCCATGCCCAGACCAACCGTGGTCCGGGCGAGCGAGGGCCATAAACCACGTACGCCCAAGAAAGGAAAGCGGAATCGTCCGATCCTCTGGTGCCATTGGTCGCTACCACGCCCGAATGAGGAAGGTCGCCCGGCGCAGAAGGTCGTGCCCCAGCGTGCGGGGAGGTGCCAGGAGACGCCGGGGCTCCTCCGACTTCGCGCTTCACTCCCTTCGGCCTCGCCGTACCGTAGTGAATTGCACGCATGCGATCGATCGCCGCGGTCAGGCGCCCGTACAGGCGACCGATATACACCGGCTTCGCTCACACGCCGCTCGTGGGGACACAGCTCGCCCTGGTCGGTGCGGGGAGGGCCCTGCCGCTCACCTCTCCCGCAACGCGCGCTGCGCCGTCAGGAACGCCTCCTTCACCGCCTCGGTCGTCCCTGCCATCTCCAGAGCCATCAGCTTCGCGTCGATGGCGCTCAGCACGAGGTTCCTGAGGCCAGGATCTACATCGCACCAGTCGGTCTCGCCTTTCTCCGTCCGCCCCCGCTTTCTAGCTCCCTCGTTCTTCTTCCAGGCCTTGATGAGCTCGGGTGTCTCCACCGACAGATCCTCTCCGAGCGCAGCCGACAGTCTGACCAAGAGGCTCGTGTGTGCGCGAAGGAAGAGGCTCGCCGTGGCGGCGCTCTCTGTCGCCATGACCCAGCCCAATGACGCCTTCATGTCCTCCATGAAGACGTCAGGGTCTTCCCTGGCCATCAAGCACAAGAGGACCTCTGGGGTAGCGTAGAACGCGTCGCGCTGACCGTTGCTGGCCACGCCCTCGTTGAACTTCCGCCAGCAGGAGCGGTAGATTCGCCTCGTGTTCTCGGCCAGCCCGGAGATCCACCGGGTGACTTCGGGCGGCACTTCTCCTCCTACGCCCGTCTCCTGGCGGGCGCACGCAGAGCCGTCGGATCTGCCGATCGCGCGTGGGTTAAAGTCAACGATACCCACAGTCTCCACGATCGCGACGGTTGAGTCAACGCTTCTCTAACGTCGTTGCACGGGTGGACGCCAAGCCGCAAGGCCTCGTGACATACGGCACCGTCTCCACCACTCCCGGAGCCGACTTCTCCGATCACTGGTCCTTCTGGGAGCACGGCTTCCCAGCGCTCATGGTCACCGACACCTGGCCGGCCAGCCCTGACGGGATCAGTGCGCGAGGGTCTTCTTGGCCACGGCTACCCTGTTCTTCGCCTCGAGTACGCGGTCGGCGTTGCCGAGCACCACGAGGCAGTTTCCGCCGACGAGGGGCTGGCTGTCGGGAGGGCAGTAGTCGATCTGGGCCGTGGGGCTTGCGCGATAGGCGACCACAACGACGCCGAAACGTTCGCGGAGCCTGAGGTCGCCGAGGCTCTTCCCGTCGGCGGCGCTGCCGGCCTCGATGGGGAGGTCCTCGAAGCGGAAGCTGGTGTCCTGGTCGCGGAGCATAATGTCGAGGAAGCTGACCGTCTCGGGGCGGACCATCTCGCTGACCATGCGCAGGCCACCGATGAGGTTCGGGGAGACCACGCTGTCGGCGCCGGCCTGGCGAAGCTTGGCGCTCGTGTTGGAGTCTATGCCGCGCGCGATGATGCGCATGCGGGGGTTCAAGCGGCGGCCGCTGATGGTCAAGAAGAGGTTCTGTGGGTCGTTGTGGAGGGCGGCCACGAGGCCGCCGGCGCGCTCGATGCCGGCCGATCGCAGGACCTCGTCGTCGGTGGCGTCGCCGACGATGGCCACGACATCCTCCCCGAGCAGACGGTGCATGCGCTGCATGCTCTCCTCGCTCGAGTCTATGGCGACGAATGGTCTGCCGGTGGCCTGCAGCTCGGCGACCACGTGGAGGCCCGTGCTCCCTATCCCGCAGATGATGAAGTGACCGTTCATCTTCTCGATGAGCTTGCTCATCTTGCGCCTCCACAGCACCCGGTGCAGATCGCCCTCGACGACGAAGGCGGTGGCCATCGAGACCACGTACAGCGCCGCCCCCATCCCGACCAGGGACACCGCCATCGTGTAGACCATGGCAGAGACATGGCCGGCCTCTTGCACTCCGAGCACATCGCCGTAGCCGATGGTGGTTACGGTGATGATGGTCATGAACAGGCTGTCGAGGAAGCCCCACCCTTCCCCGCAAACCAGCCAGCCGAGCACCATGTAGCCCACGGTCGACGCCGCCACGAAGAGGGCAAGGAAAAGCAGGCCCAGCTTGAGACGTCGCAGGGCGGCGGCGCGCTGTAGGCTCGTTCCGGACATGGCTCGACCGAGACTGACACGGAGCGGGGGTGCGGGCAAATCGTAAGGCGGTGGTGCGCGGCGACCGGCCCCTGCTAGTCTCCGGCGGCAGCATCAAGGAGGGACAGATGCCCCTGGACTTCAGCCTCTCGGACGAGCACCAGATGATCCGCCTCGCGGCGCGGGACGTGGTTCGCCGCTTCGAGCCCCGCAGGGCGGAGCTGCAGGAGCGAATGCTCAAGAACCACGAGCTGCCAGAGGAGCTGTGGCAGGCCCTCGCGGAGGCCGGCTTCACCGGCTGCGTCATCCCGGAGCGCTACGGAGGGAGCGGCATGGGGCTGCTGCCGATGGCCATCGCCGTGGAGGAGCTCGCGGCGGCCGGCTTCGCGAACGCCATGCTGATCCTGACGGCCATGGACTCCTTTTGCATCGCGACGAACGGCCCGGAGGCCGCGCGCGAGCGGTTCCTGCCGGAGGTGGCCGCCGGCAAGCTGAAGCTCTGCTTCGCGGTGACCGAGGCCGACGCCGGCTCGAACACCTTCCGCATCAAGACCACGGCCCGGCGCGACGGTGAACGCTACGTGGTCAACGGGAGCAAGGTCTTCATCACCGGCGCCGACGTGGCCGACTACGTGCTCCTCGTCACCCGCTCCATGACCCGCGACGAGTGCATCTCCCAGGGCCTGCCCAAGAGCTTCGGCCTCACCCTCCTGCTCGTCGACCTCAAGAGCCCCGGCCTCGAGATGCACCGCTGCCCCACCCACGGCATCGAGGGCATGAACCAGTACACCCTCTTCTTCGAGGACATGGAGGTGCCCGCCGAGAACCGCGTCGGCGACGAGCACGCGGGGACCATGGCGCTCTTCGGCACCCTGAACCCCGAGCGGATCCTGGCCGCGGCCACGACCGTCGGCGTCAGCGCCCACTGCCTGCGCGTCGCCTGCGAGTACGCGCACGAGCGCAAGGTCTTCCGCGACACCCCCATCGGCGCCTACCAGGGGGTGCAGCACCCCCTCGCCGAGGTGCGGATCAAGCAGGAGGCCGTGCGGCTGCTGACCTGGCGCGCGGCGTGGGCCGTCGACCAGGGTCTCCCGCCCAACGAGGCCGCCCTCTACTCCAACGCGGCCAAGTACATGGGCGCCGAGCTCGGGCTGCAGGCGGTGGACGCGGCGATAGAGACCCTCGGCGGCAACGGCTTCTCCGAGGAGTACGGCCTGATCTACCTGTGGGACGCCATGCGCCTGCTCAAGACGGCCCCGATCAGCCGGGAGATGGTGCTCAACTACGTGGCCGAGCACGACCTGGGGCTGCCGAGGTCCTATTGAGGGGTCGCACCGCCGTTCTTGTACGGGCGCCACGTCATCTTGACAGGGCCGCGGGCCCCTCCTAGGTTGCGCGCCTTTCATCCGGGCCGGTCAAAGGCGCGTGCAGACCCTGAAACGAAGCTCGACTCGATGGCTCCTGGGCACCCTGCTCGGGATCGTGCTCGTCTGGTGGGCGACTCACGGCTGGCCCCTGGACCTCATCTTCGGCCACCCGGTCCACCTCGTCGGCCTGAGCCTCCTCGGCGGAGACCTGGCTGGAGCAGAGCCCGCGGCCGTCGCCGCCGACAGGATCGCGCTGCCGGAGACCGCCTGGCAGGTCTACCTCCCAGGGCTCCTTCCCTACGTCGCCGCCCTGGTGATCATTCACTTCCTGCGCGCGTGGCGCTGGGCTCCGCTGCTGCGCCGCACCGGCCACAAGGTGCCTTTCTCGGTGCTCAACACCACCGGCGGGGTGTCCTTTGCGGCGATCTTCCTGCTCCCGCTGAGGCTCGGCGAGCTCGTCAGGCCCGTGCTCCTCGCCCGACACAGCGACGTGAAGTTCTCCGAGGGCATGGCGCTCGTGGTCCTCGAGCGCATCTTCGACGGCCTCGCCGTGACGCTGGTGCTCCTCGGCGTGCTCCTCATGCTCCCCGAGGGAGACCCCGAGGCATACGCCCGCATCCGCACGGGGACGCTGATAGCCCTCGTGCTCTTCGGCGGCGCGCTCCTCGCCATCATCACCGCCTACATCCTGCGCCGCCAGACCGACGCCCTGCTCGCGGCCACCCTCGGCCGCGTCGCCCCGCGGGTCAACAAGAAGGTCCGGGCGGCGCTGGCCAACTTCCACCGCGGCCTCGACTGCCTGCCGGACTGGCGCGCGATCGTGATCTTCTGGGCGACGACCATCGTCTACTGGGGCATCAACGGAATCGGCCACTACGCCATGGTCCGGGCCTTCGGCTTCCCGGTCGACCCGGTGGTGGGCTACGCCATGATGGCCGCCGTGGCCATCGGCATGATGGTGCCCAACGCGCCCGCCAACGTCGGGACCTTCTGGTACTGCGTGCTCCTGCCGCTCCAGATCTACGGCATCACGGGCGCCAACGTGCAGGCGAGCGTCTTCGCGCTCACCCTCTGGGGCCTGCAGATGAGCCAGATGACCCTCTTCGGCTTCTACTTCCTCGCGCGCAGCCCGGTCAGCGTGCGCGACGTGCAGGACGCGGTCGAGGCTGAGTCAGCGGACAAGGTCTCCGAGCTCGACGGAGTGCCGGCGACCTGAGCCCGGCCCTGCCTCCAGCCCCTACTCCACCCGCCAGCGCGCCTCCCAGGCGAAGCAGCTGCGGTCCTCGGCGGGGTCGTCGGGGGAGACCTGCACGTCGAGGAACACCGGGAAGACGAGCGAGCCCGCGTCGCTCAACGCGACCTCGACCTTCACGGCCCGCCCGGCCTCTGAGCGCGCGCAGACCGCCTCGGCCACGGAGCAGGCCGAGCCCTCGGAGGACCAGCACGCGCACACGCGGTACCAGACCCCGGACCCGGGCGCGGTAAAGGTGACCTCGCCCTTCGCCGGCGCGTCCGCCTCCGAGTCCACCCGAACACTGAACCAGTCCTCGTCCCCGGCCGGCAGGAGCTTGCCCTTCACCACCCCCGAGCTCACCGCCGGGTAGGTCCCGAGCGCCACACCGCGCCACGCGTCGGCCAGGTCGCCGTCTCCGAGCACCTCATCGGCAAGGAAGCCCTCGTCGACCTGCCCGTCGCAGTCGTCGTCCTCCCCGTTGCACTCCTCGACCTTCGACTCGGGGTCGTCATCGCACACGAGCGCGACGCCGTTGCAGACGAGCGTGCCCTCCTCGCACTCGTCCTCGTCGAGCCCGTCGCAGGCGCCGCCCTTCTCGGGGAAGGTCTCGTCGACGCCGCCGTCGCAGTCGTCGTCCTCTCCGTTGCAGAGCTCGTCGGCCTCCGGACGGACCCCCGGGTTCTCGTCGTCGCAGTCGTCGCCGTGCACCGCCGTGAACAGGGTCGTCGGGCCGCACAGGCGCTCGGGGCGGCCGGCCCCGTAGCCGTCTCCGTCGAGGTCGACGTAGTGGAGCACCCCCGTCGCGTCGCCGGGCTCGAGCACGTCACCGTCGCAGTTGTCGTCGTGCGGCGTCTCGCAGGTCTCCGCTGCCTGCGGGTGCACCTTGGGATCGCCGTCGTCGCAGTCGCCGACGACCTCGGCGGCGTAACCCTCCGCCGGGCCGCACAGGCAACGCGACACCTTGGTGCCGAAGCCGTCGCCGTCCGCGTCGAGGTACAGCTTCGAGCAGCCGATGGCGTTCTCCTCGTCGACCTTCCCGTCGCAGTCGGTGTCCCTGCCGTCGCAGCGCTCGTGGGCCTGCGGGTGCGAGCTCACGTCGGCGGGCGAGCAGTCCACGTCGTTCCTGTGCCCGTCCCCGTCGATGTCCTCGTCGCACGCGTCCCCCGTCCCGTCGCCGTCCTGGTCGCCCTGCTCGGGGTCGTAGGCCCGCCGGCAGATGTCGTCGGCGTCGGCGATCCCGTCCCCGTCCGTGTCACCTTCGCAGGCGTCGCCGGAGCCGTCGCCGTCGAGGTCCTCCTGGAGCGGGTTCTCGATGCGGATGCAGTTGTCCTCGTCGTCGGCGATCCCGTCGCCGTCGTCGTCCGCATCGCAGGCGTCACCGGCGCCGTCACCGTCGAGGTCGAGCTGGCCGACGTCGGGGACCTTCGGGCACACGTCATCGTCGTCGGCGACTCCGTCCCCGTCGTCGTCGAGGTCGGCGCAGTCGTCGACGCCGTCCGCGTCCGTGTCCTCCCCGCTGTCGTCGGTCTCGCCGTTGCAGTCGTCGTCGCGGCCGTTGCAGACCTCGACCGCGGGCACCGGGGCGTCGCAGTCCGTCAGCCCGTCGGCGGCGCAGAAGCGCTGCCCCCAACAGGTCCCGAGCTCGTTGCCGACGGTGCACGCCGTGCTCGCTCCGTCGGCGATCGCCCGCTGGGAGCAGCCGCACTCGCCCTCCACGGGCCGGCAGAGGTTCAAGAGCTCGTCTCCGACCGCAACCTCCTCGCAGGCGGCCCCTTCCGGACACTCCTCGTCGGCGTCGCAGGGCGTCGCGCAGAAGCTGCCCCGCCCCTCCGGCGTCGCCACGCAGCGCGTCTCGGTCGCGGCGAAGTGGGCGGGGAGGCAGTCACCGTGGTTCTTGCACGGCCGGCACGAACGGGCGTGCACGTAGAGGCAGACGGAGCGGGTGTCGTCGTCGGTCTTCTCGAGCGGGAGGCAGGCGTAGCCCGCGGGGCAGGAGTCCACGCAGGTCGCGGCGCACTCGCGGCCGGAGGGGCCCTCGATGCAGGCGCCCGAGCGGCAGTCCTCGTCTTCGGCGCACTGAACGCCGGGGCAACCCGGGCAGGCCAGAGCCGCGGAGCCGTCGGGCAACAACCCGAAGCCGTCGCCGGCCCCGAAGCGGGTCGTGTCCCCCTCGGCCTCGATCTCGTGGGTGTCGATGCCCTCGCAGCCGAAGCCGCCGAGCGCCAGAAACAGCAGCGCCAGGAGCCATGGGCATCGCCAGCGCGGCGTCTGCCGCTGCAGAGAGCTCCGTTCCAGGCTTCTTGTCGGATTCGCGCGCATAGCCCTGACCTCGGTCCAGGGCCTCGATGCTAGGGGCGAGCCAGCGCCCCTCCAAAAAAACCGGGCGCGCGCGGAGGCTACGCGGGCGCGAGCAGAGCTTCGGGCAGACCGAAGAGACGCACGGCGTTCTCGGCGGTGCGGCGGCCGAGCTCGTCGGGGTCGAGGCCGAGCAGCTCCGCGATGCGCAAGACGGTGTAGAGCACGTAGGCGGGCTCGTTCTTGCGGCCCCGCTTCGGGACGGGCGCGAGGTAGGGGCTGTCGGTCTCCACGAGCAGGCGCTCGAGGGGGATGTGGTGCAGCGCCGCCTGGAGCTCCTCGGCCTTCTTGAAGGTCACCACGCCGGGGATCGAGATGTGCATGCCGAGGTCGAGGTAGCGGCGGGCGTCGTCCGCGCCCGAGGTGAAGCAGTGGGCAACTCCGCCGACCTCCGAGGCGCCCTCCTCCTCGAGGATGCGCTGGGCCTCGGCGTGAGCTTCGCGTACGTGCAGGGAGAGCGGCTTGCCCAGATCCCTGGCGAGCCGGATGTAGCGGCGGAAGACCTCGACCTGGGTGTCCCGCGGGCTCAGGTCGTAGTGGTAGTCCAGCCCGGTCTCGCCGACGCAGACGACGCGAGGGTGCTCGAAGAGCCCGGCGACCTCCTCGAAGACCGCTTCGTCGACGAGGCGCGCGTCGTGCGGGTGCACCGCGGCCGTGGCGAAGACGTCGTCGTGGCGCTCGGCGACCTCGAGGGCGTGCCTGGCGTAGGCGACGCCGTCCCCGGAGCCGACGGTGATGACCGCCGCGACGCCCACCCCGCGGGCTCGCTCCAGGGTGGCGTCGATCTCCTGCCAGCCGAGGTCGGAGTCGAGGTGCGCGTGGGAGTCCAAGAGGATCATGGCTTCGGCCTGTGCACGGTGGAGTCGATCCTCAAGAGCAGGTCCTCCAACACCAGCTTGGGGTTCACCGGGCGCTCGAGCACCTCTGCGGCCTTCTGCACGCGATCGTGCAGCGCGATCAGCCGGCCGGCGCCTGCGCGGCCGTAGAGGAGCCTCGCCTCAGCCTCCCGCTCGGGCCAGGTCCAGCTCTCGAGCGGGGCGCCGTTGCCCGCGAGGATCGCGTCGCGGATGCCGAGGCTCAGCGCCCGCAGCAGCAGCACGAGCTCGCTGGTGCCGGGATCCGAGTCCTTGCGGAAGGCCGCCGACAGCCCCTCTGCCTCGGCCAGCGCCTCCGCGGGCCCGAGGGCGCGCTCCGAGTCGGGCGTCAGCCAGGCGTCGACCCACGCTCGGGCCAGGGAGCAGAAGTCCAGGGCCGCCAGGGTCCTGGCCATGCCGAGGGAGCCCCCCGATGCCCCGGCGAGCGCACGAGCCTGCTCCGCGGGGAGGCCGTCGCCGAGGAGCGCGGAGGTGACCGTCTCGCGGTCGAGGGAGGCGAAGCGCACCCGCTGGCTGCGCGACAGGATGGTGTCGAGCAGGGCGTTCGGCCGGGAGGTGACCAGGACGAAGTGGTTGTAGCTGGCGGGCTCCTCGAGGGTCTTCAAGATGGCGTTCGCGGGAGCCTCTCCCATGGAGTCCGCCGGCGCGACCAGGATCACCCTGCGCGCGGCCGACAGGGGCGCGAAGGAGACCCGCCGGATGATCTCGCGCACCTGGTCTATCCGGATCGCCTTCTTCTCGGGAGGCGGGCTGAGGATCTCGAGGTCGGCGTGGTGCCCGCGCGCGAGCTGGCGGCACGCCGGGCAGGAGCCGCACGGGGCCGCCTTCTGCCCGCGCGCCGGGTCGCCACAGAGCAGGAGCGCCGCCAGCCACCTCGCCATGGCCTCCTTTCCGACGCCGTCGGGGCCCTCGAAGAGGTAGGCGTGCGGCACCGTGCCTCGAGCGAAGGCGCGCTGGAGGAGGGTCAGGACGCGGGCCTGGCCGGGCGGCGGCTCGAGCGGAGGGGGTGGGGGCTCGGTCATGGCCGAACTCAACAGGAATCTTTCGGGTGGGGCAACTGCCGCTCGCGGTGAGCGGCGGCGTTCGCTATCGTCTTGGCTCCACCGCGGACGGACTCCCCAATGCGCAAGGCTCTGCAGCTCACTTCAATCCTGCTCCTCGCCGCCGCCCTGACGGCGTGCTCCAGCGACGGCGGCTCCAAGGTGCTCGGAGGCACGGACGGCGACAGCTCCGCCGCGGACGGTACCGGGCCGAGCGGGACCAAGGACGGCGTGGTCGGAAAGGACACCCTCATCCAACCCGACGCCAGCAACATCGGCCCTCAAACCGACTTCCCGCAGGTCCCCGCCGGCCAGTCCGTCGAGTGCGCCGTGCCAGCCGAGCAGAAGCACCTCGGTGAGGGCAAGGAGTACCCCTTCACCGGCCTCGACACGACCGGCGGCGACTTCACCTGCACGACCTGCCCGAAGGGGCTCAAGTGGCTCAACGGGCGCTGGATGTTCTTCGAGGACAAGCCGGGCGACGCGCCCTTCGTGGAGACCTTCAGCTTCGACGGAAACCAGTTCACGAACGTCATCGTGGGGGAGGACAAGCAGCTGAAGCCGGGTGAGGTCATCACCATGACCATGCACGGCTACTACTTCTGCCCCTCCAAGGCCGAGTACGCGTCGCTGCGTAAGATCTTCGTGGTGTTGTCGGTGGACCCGCCCGGAGCCTTCGGCAACAAGGCCGGCGACTCG
>CAZQPP010000285.1:0-7693 GCA_964594295.1 uncultured Myxococcales bacterium
CTGGTGATCCGGGACAACGGCGCCGGCTTCGACACGAGCAACCCGTCCTCACATGGCGGAGGCATCGGGCTGCCTTCCATGAAGGAGCGGGCAGAGCTCCTCGGCGGCAGCCTGGAGGTCCGCAGCGCCCCCGGCCGTGGCTGCGAGGTACACCTCGTCGCGCCGCTGCGGTTCCCGCCGGTCACCGTTGCGCGCTGACGCTCCGCCGACTATGGTCCCGCCAGCCACGGGAGAGGGATGCACCCCAGACTACGACTAGCGCTGAAGATCAGCGCCGTGCTAGCCCTGATCTATGTGTTCTTCGTGAGCATCCAGCTCATGGGGGACTGCTTCAAGACGTGGAAAGGCTTCTCGGAGGCGCTCATCGAGTCGGCCTCCAACCCCTTCGTCGGGCTCTTCATCGGGATCCTCTCCACGAGCATCATCCAGTCCTCGTCGACGACGACCTCGATGACCGTCGGCTTCGTGGCCTCGGGGGTTCTGCCCGTCTACCTGGCGGTCCCGATCGTCATGGGCGCGAACATCGGCACCTCGGTCACGGCCGCCTTGGTTTCGATAGGGCACGTACACCGAAGGAACGAGTTTCGAAGAGCGACCGCCTGCGCGACGGTCCACGACATCTTCAACCTGCTCTCGGTGGCCGTCTTGCTGCCCGCAGAGCTCCTGACGAGAGCCACCTTCGGGGTGGGCATGCTCGAGGCGATGGCAGACAACCTTGCCAGGGGCTTCGCCGGGGCCGGCGGCCTGAAGTTCACGTCACCTCTCAAGGCCATCACCAAACCGGCCAGCACCTGGATAAGGGAGTCCCTGCTCGGCTCGACCTTCGACTCCAACGACACCATCGCGGTCGTGGGCCTCGTCATCGCCCTGGCCCTGCTGATCCTCGCCCTCGTCCTCATCGTGAAGACCCTGCGCTCGATGGTGCTGAAGAGGGTCGAGATCTTCTTCGACAAGTACGCGGGCGGCCACGGGCTGCTCGCGATGGTGATGGGCATGGTCATCACGGCCTCTGTTCAGAGCAGCTCGATCACCACCTCGATGCTCGTGCCGATGGCGGGCGCCGGCATCCTGACGCTCAGGCAGGCCTTCCCGATCACCCTGGGGGCGAACATCGGAACGACCATCACGGCCATCCTCGCGTCGATGGCGGCAGCAGGAACGCCCGAGGCTCAGATCGCCGCGCTGACCATCGCCTGCGTGCACCTGCTCTTCAACATCTGCGGCATCCTGGTCTGGTACCCCCTCATCTTCATGAGAGAGGTGCCCCTGCGCCTGGCCCAGAGGCTCGCCGACGCGTGCGCGAAGCGCCGCTGGGTAGCGATCGTGTTCGTGGCCTTGGTCTTCTTCGCCATTCCCGGCATGCTGGTCGGCGTGTGGCGGTTGTTTTCCTGAGGTGCTGCCATGGGACTGATGAACATTGTCTCCGCGTGGCGGGCGGAGAGGTTGCTGAGCCAGACCCTCGACGAGTTCGTGCAGATGGTCGAGGACTGCCACTGGATGTACCAGCAGGCGGTCAGAGGTGTCTGGGAGGACGACGACACCGAAGGCATCAAGAAGGCCATCCGGGCCCGCGACATCCAGGTGAACAAGGCCGAGCGCTCGATCCGAAAGAAGATCGTGGAGCACCTCGCGATGCACCCGGGCGTAGCGACCAACTACTGCCTCGTGCTCATGAGCGTGGTCAAAGACGCCGAGCGCCTCGGCGACTACGCCAAGAACATGATCGAGGTCGCCGAGTACCACCCGACCTACCAGGACCAGAACCCCATGGTCGACGCCCTCAAGGGCACCCAGGCGACCATCGCCGGGATGTTCGTCGACATCGGCCGCTCCTTCCGCGACTCCGACGCCGAGATGGGCGCCGAGATCGTCAAGACCATGACCGCGATCACAGAGGAGTGTGACGAGCTGCTCTGGAGGATCCTGGAAACCGGGGGGCTCTGCTGCGCCCAGGCCATGTGCTACGGCCTGCTGGCCCGGCACTACAAGCGCTTCGCCGCGCACCTCGGCAACATCGCGACCTCGTTGGTGATGCCCATCCACAAGCTCGACTACTACGACGAGGACGCGGCGGACAGGGTGTAGTGTCCACCACCTACAACACCAGCCCGCAGAGCAACGCGAGCGCGAGGCAGTAGCCGGCGTAGGGGAGCCACACAGCCTTGCGGACGGTGTGCAGTAGCAGACGCAAGGCGGCCACCCCCGTGACGAAGGCCGCCACGAAGGCGGCGAGGAGCTGGCCCGGCGCGGCGGCGACCTCGGGCGAGGCCAGCAGGTCCGGAGCCTTGAGAGCCGCCGCGCCTGCGATGACCGGGATCGCCAGCAGGAAGGAGAACAGAGCGGCCGCGTCCGGGCTGAAGCCCAGCAGCAGAGCGGCCGTGATGGTGGTGCCGGAGCGGCTGATGCCGCGCGTGATCGCGAGGGCCTGGGCGAGCCCGATGGCCAGCGCCATGAGGACGGTCATCTGGTGCATCGGCCGGTCCGGGTGACGCCGGCTCGTGCGGTGGGCGAGGATCAGGATGCCGGTGTTGAGGAGGTAGGCCGCGCCGACGACCCGGATGTCAGCGCTGAAGGACTCCATGGCGTCGCCCGCGAAGACACCGAGGAAGGCGGCAGGGATGGTGCCGGCGACCACGATGAGCACGAGGCGGGAGAACCCGGGCAGGCCGGCGCTGTCCTCGGAGGCGGAGCGCCCGGTGAGGATCCTGCGGATGTCGCCGCGGAAGACGAAGAGAACGCTCAGCAGGGTCGCGAGGTGGAGCGTCACGTCGAAGGCCGTGGCGGGCTCGTCGAGGCCGAAGAGGTGGCCGAGCACCCTCAGGTGGCCGCTGCTCGAGACCGGCAGGAACTCGGTAACACCCTGGACTACGGCCGCTACGAGGGCCTCGAGCCAGCTCCCCAAGACGCTCTACCCGGTGCGCCCGAAGGGGCCGGCGATGCCGGTGCGCTCCCGGACCTCCCTCAAGGTCTCGGCGGCTACCGCGCTCGCCCGCGACGCGCCTTCGGCGAGCAGGCCGTCGATCTCGGCGGGGCGCGCGCGAAGCTCGAGGCTGCGCTCGCGGATCGGGCCGAGCACGGTCTCCATGTGGTCGCAGAAGCGCATCTTGCAGTCGTAGCAGCCGAAGGCGGCCGTGCGACAGCCGGCGGCCATCTCCTCGCGCTCCTGCTCCGGCGTGAAGTGCCCGTGCAGGGTGAAGATGTTGCACACCTCGGGGCGGCCGGGGTCGTCGCGGCGCACGCGCTGTGTGTCGGTGACGGCGCGGGCGAGCTTCTTGCGGTAGGACTCCGGGGCCTCGGCGAGCTCCACCTGGTTGTCGAGCGACTTGCTCATCTTGCTCTGGCCGTCGAGGCCGAGGATGCGGGCCCCGTCGCCGACGATGGGCTTGGGCTCGGGGAAGGTCTTGCCGAAGCGGCGGTTGAAGGCCCGCGCGATGACGCGAGAGAGCTCGAGGTGCTGGAGCTGGTCCTCCCCGACGGGCACGGCCTCGCCCTTGTACAGTAGGATGTCGGCCGTCTGCAGGATGGGGTAGGTGAAGAGCCCGGCGTTGACCGTCTTCTTGCTCTGGCGGGCCTTGTCCTTGAACTGGGTCATGCGCTCGAGCTCACCCATGGGCGCGACGCAGGACAGGATCCAGGCCAGCTCGGTGTGGGCGGGGCCCTGGGACTGCACGTAGAGGGTGCAGATCTCGGGGTCGAGGCCGCAGGCGATGAGGTCGGCGGCCATCTCGCGGATGCGGTCGGAGAGCACCTTGGGCTCGTAGGGCATCGTCATCGCGTGGTAGTCGACGATGCCGAAGGTCGCCGCGAAGGGCTGGGAGAGGCGCACCCAGTTGGCGATGGCTCCGAGGTAGTTGCCGATGTGGAGGTCGCCGGTCGGCTGGATGCCGCTGTAGAGGCGGCGCCGCCTGGGCGGGCCGCCTTCGGTGGGAGCTTCCTTTTCGGAGCCTGCCATCGCTCAGCGCCCTCCCTCGATGTGGAACTCGACCCGCCTGTTGGTCTCGCGGCCGTCCTCGGTCTCGTTGTCGGCGATGGGGTTCTCCTCGCCCATGCCGACGGCGGTCAGGCGGCCGGTGGAGATGCCGCGCTCCACGAGGTACTCCTTAACGGCGAGGGCCCGCTGGTAGGAGAGCCACTGGTTCGAGCGCGCCGAGCCCCTGGAGTCGGTGTGTCCCTCGATACGCACACGCAGCTCGCGGCGGTCTCGGAGGGCGGAGCCCACCTCGTCGAGGAGCGGGCGGGAGGCCGGGTCGAGCTTCGCCTTGCCCCTGCGGAAGTAGATCTTGTGGCGGAGCACGATGCGGTCGTCCTCCACGACGATGTGGCGATAGGGACAGCCGCCCGAGCTGGCGCCGCCGGGCTCGTCGGGGCACTGGTCCACCTTGTCGAGGAGCCCGTCTCCGTCCCGGTCGGCGGGCACGGTCGGCGGCGGGGGCAGGGGCACCGGCGCCGGGGGCGGCGGGGGCGGCGCGGCCACCTCGACGGCCGCCTCCGGGCAGCCGTCGTGGTCCTGGTCGCCGTTGAAGTTCTCGGCCACGTCGGGGCAGGCGTCCTGGTCGTCCGGGATGCCGTCGTCGTCGCGGTCGCCGCCGCAGATCTTGAGCACGGACAGGGCCTCGGCGCGCTCCAGGATCTCGCCGGCGCGCCCGAGCTCGTCGACGGCGGCCTTGCCCTCTCCCTGCTTCGCGAGGTGATCCGCCACGATCATGGAGACCTCGGCCTCCGCGAGCTCCCGCGGGGCGCACACGTAGGCCCGGGCGCGGGTGGCGTTGAGGCGGGCCTCGAGCTGGGCCTGGCGACGGTGGATCTGCTCGAGCGAGGCGCAGGCGGGGGCGAGGAGCGCCGCCGCGCCCGCGAGGAGGAGCACGAGCCCGGCCCTCACGGCTTCACCGGGCTGTCCCAGTCCAGGCGATAGGGCCGGAAGTGCTTGAGCCTCCGGTTCTCCCGCGCCACGGACCGGGCCTGGCTGTAGGTGTCGGCTGCCTGGCTGGCCAGGGTCACGGCGAGGTCGTGCCGAGAGTGACCGGCCGCGCGCCGCGCGTGACGCAGCAGCGCGTCCCCGCGGGCTATCTCGAAGGCCGCGTACGAGCGGATCGAGGAGTCGCTCATCTCGACGCGGAGGCGCTCGGCGTCGGCGATGGCCGCCCCCGACCGGGCCGGACCGCAGCCCACCGCGCCGAAGGCTGCGAGCAGCAACAGCAGCGAGATGACGCGCATCACGGGGTCGCTCCCGGCGCGGTGGCGGTCGCAGGCTGCTTGGCGGTCTTCGCCACGGGCCGCGCGTGCACCAGGACGAAGTAGGGGTTCTCGGCGTGGGCGAGCTCCACGTCCCACTTCTCGATGCCGGCGAAGGGCTCCTCCTTGGCGTCACGCAAGGCCTTGCTCTCGCGGTTGAGCGAGCTCTCGAAGGAGGAGCGGCGGTGGATCTCCAACACTGCGAAGAAGGGCTTACCGTTGTTGAACTCCTTTAGGTAGTCCTTCATGTGCTCGGCCTTGGCGACCGGGAGGATCTCGTTGTTGGAGTAGAAGGTCTCCCCGCGCCAGGTGAAGAGCCACGCCATGATGTCCTCGTCGCACACCTGCTTGGGCCTCGCGCCGGTCATGTCGGCGATGAAGCCGAGGCCGGCGCGGCGCACGAGGGGCGTATAGGCGTCCTCGATGTCGGGGGTGTTCGGGAGCAGGGAGCAGCGGGCGTAGTACTCGTCGAAGATGTACTTCTGCGACCACGCCGGCGAGAGCATCGGCATGTAGACGCTGAGCGACCAGACCGCCAGGATCATGGCTCCGGTGCCGAGCATATAGGTGCCGGCACGCAGCACCGCCGGACTCGTCGAGATCAGCCACAGCAGGAAGCCCAGCAGGACCAACCCGCCGACGGCTCTGATGACGTTGGGGTAGTAACCCCACGCGTTCGTCAGGGCCGCCTCGATCGGGGCCGGGGTCTCCTTGAAGAAGCGGCTGTCCTCCCATGTGGTCTTGGAGACGTCGGAGACCGCGGCCCCCGGGTCGACCGGCAGGCTCTTGGCCAGCGGGCGGTCGTACTTGTAGGTCATCAGGTTGCGGATAGCCTGCTTGTCGTCGTGCACGGTCCAGCCCATGGAGACGACGAGCCCGATGCCGCACACCGCCGCCAGGCGCACCCAGCGGGAGGGGAGCCTCGGCAGGTCTCGCAGCCAGAGACCTATCAGGACGCCGAGGGGGATGAGGGCCGGGAAGATGTAGTGGTGGAACTTCGTGCTCGAGCGCGTGAAGAGGAAGTAGGAGAAGAAGGTCCACACGAAGAGGAGCACGATCAAACGCGCGCGCCGCGTCTTTGGGATGCGGCGGAGCCGCATGAGCGGGATCAGCACGACCGGCACGAGGGCGGCCCAAGGGAACATGCCGAGGCCCAGCCACTTGATGAAGTGCTCGAAGAGGCCGGTGTCCACCTGGTGCACGCCCGAGGCGAAGCGGTTGAAGTGGTCGTGCACGAAGAAGCGCGAGTAGAAGGCCATGCCGTGCACGGCGAACATCGCCACGTACCAGGGGAAGCCCACGCAGATGAACACGCCGACGCCGCGCAGGAGCTGCAGGCGGGAGATCAGGCGCCAGTTCCAGGTCACGAGCAGGAAGAGGAACAAGATGGCGCCCGGCAGGAGGAAGCCGAGCAAGCCCTTGGCGAGGCTGGCCAGCGCTATGCACGCGTAGAACATCGCGAGGTGAAGCCGGCGCGACCAGAGGTCCTTGAAGGCCTCGCTCAGGCGCCCGTGCTTGCGCCACTGCGTGGCGATTGGGAGGACGATGCTCAAGAGCACGGGCAGCGCCAGCAGGGTGAAGAAGACGGCGTGCCACTCTCCGTTCCGCCACATCTTCAGCCCGACCCTCTCAACCAGCGGGAGGGGGTTGCGCGGCAGCGGCAGGTGCACGTCGGCGGCGACGACGAAGAGCTGCGGGAAGATCAGCAGGAGCAGCGCCAGGACGGTGAGCACGAGCTGGCGCAGGAAGACCCTGTCGTCGATCGAGGTCCTCGGCCGGAAGACGGCCAGGAGGAAGAAGAACATGCCCAGCGACATGGTGCCCACGAAGGGCATGTCGGTCTGGGCCTGCCGGGAGATCATGTAGAATTGCGGACAGGTGGCCACCACCAGGGCGACGAGCAGGCCCGCGCGGCTGTCCCCGGTGATGCTCCTCACCGTGTGGTGCGCCATCACGACGCACAGGAAGGCGAGGAGGGCCATGGGGAAGCGGAAGGCCCACTCGCTGTAGCCGAAGAGGCGTATCGACACGGCCTCCGACCAGAAGATCAGGATAGGCTTCGAGTAGAAGGGGCCCTTCTCCGAGGGGGGCGCCCCGACGGGTCGGCCCTCGTAGCCCCAGCGCGGCGAGACCCAGTCGTGGGTCTCGATCATGTTGCGGGTCACCTCGCCGTAGTGGGTCTCCCAGGGGTCCCAGAGCCCGAAGCTCCCGAGGAAGGGAAAGAAGACGCAGAGCGCCAGCACGAAGGCCAGCAGGTAGCTGCGGCGGTCGCGGGGAGGCGCCGCCGCAACAGGGGCCTCCTCGGGCTGCGCCTCCTGCAGCGGGAGATCGCTCTCCTCCTCACAGACCGGGACGGCACCGGCGACCGAATCGGCGGGCGATTCGACACCGGCGACCGAATCGGCAGGCGATTCGACACCGGCGACCGAATCGGCAGGCGATTCGACACCGGCGACCGAAT
>CAZQPP010000285.1:7793-10751 GCA_964594295.1 uncultured Myxococcales bacterium
CGGCAGGCGATTCGACACCTAAATCAGCCAGAAAGGGCTCCGGAGGGGTTTGGTCGGGCATCGCGGTCGATCAGCTTGCCAGGAAGCCCTCGACGCCCTCGGCGGCGACTGCGCGCCGCGTGGCCTCGGCCTCCGCGTCGGCGGGAGCATCGCAAGGGTGAACGATCTCGAACTTCATCGCTCGGCCTGGTGCAAGGGCGTGCCGGTGCCGGACAAGCGGCGGGAACCCTGTAGGGTCAGGGGCTTGTACCGGCTGGCACCGCGAAGCGCAAGCGTTGTCCGGGCAGCACCCGGTCCAGGTCCACGCCGGGGTTCAGCAGCGGCGTGGCCCCCTCCTCGGCCCCTATCCTGGCGGCGATCCCCGAGACCGTCTCTCCCTGGCGGATCTCCACCTTCCGGATCTTGAAGCCGCGCCGCTTGTAGGCCTGCACCGCGCTCCGGACCTGCTCGTGGAAGGCGCGGGCGTCGAGGAAGGCGGCCCAGTGCTCGGGCGGGATCGGCACGACCAGGGTCGCGCCGGCCTGCACCCTGTCGGGGCTCGGGAGGTCGTTCACCCGGGCCAGCTCCCCGGTGTCGATCCGGGCAAGCCCGGCCAGCAGACCGAGGGTCTCACCGCTCTTCACCGTGATGACGAGGTCGGTGCTCAGCTCCTCCGGAGCCGGCGCCGTCTCCTCTTCGGCGTCGACATCGTCGCGCTCCTCGTCTTCCGCTTCCTCCTCCTCCTCCTCCGGCTCGGGCGCTGCCGGCATGGGGCGGCGGGGGTCCTCGGGCGGCTCGGGCGCCTGCGTCGGGGGCGAGCCCAGGAGAGTCGGCGCCTGCTCACCCGGGCTGCCGAGGGTCGGCGCGCGCTCGTCGCGCGGGGCCGGACCGTCGGCGACGACTGGGACGCGGATCATCTCGCCGACGTGCAGGCGGCGCAGGTCGATGCCGCGGTTGGCGTCGACGAGCAGCCACCACGGCAGGCCGTGGCGCTTGGCGATGGCCCTCGCCGACTCTCCGCGCGCCACCCGGTGGCTCTCGTAGTCCAACACGTGGTGCTCGGCGGAGAAGTCCCGCCAGCGCTTCTCCGCCCTCTCTGCGCGCCCCTGCTCGAAGAGGCGCCAGTTGGCGTCGGTGAGCTCTATCTCGTACTCCTTGCCGGCCCGGAGCCCGCGGGCAGAGCGCAGGCCGAGGGCCTTGACGATCGCCTTCGAGTCGACCTGCATCCAGCGCGCGTAGAGCCCGGGCGTCTCCCCGCTCTCGGCCCTGAAGCGTCTCACCCTCGGCAGATCCGGGCGCTCGACCTCCTCCTCCGGCACCGACGCCTCCTCCTCGGGCTCGTCGGGAGCGGGTGCCAGCCCGTATGGATCGGTGTCCGGCTCCACGATCACGAGGGGCTCGGCCGGTGCAGCTCCCTTGCGGCATCCGAGCGCACAGAGCGCCGCGAGCGCCGCAACAACTGCGCTGCGCATCCAGGGGTCCATGTCTCCAGCCTAATGCGGGGCGAAGGCCAGACAACTTTTTTGTTGCCGGGGACGCCCTTGTTTCGATTCGCGAGGCGTGCGATTCGTCAGCTGGGGGTTCGTTGGCGAATCGCAACAAGAACGTCCCCATTCTTCGCATCTTCGTCTTGTCTGGATGTTCCTCCCCATAGGCGACACACCGAACCCGCGAGGGTTCACGGCCTGGGTGAACTGGGCGCTGATCGCGGCCAACGTGGCCGTCTACGTGTTGATCACCATGCCGCTGTCGGCGCAGGCGCCGTCACCGGTGGACCCCCTCCTGCGCGAGTACCTCGACGTGATGCTCAGGGCCATAGGCCCCGCCGTGTCACCTCGCGAGCTCCTCGCCTCCGTCAGCGCCTACGACCTCTTCGTCTTCGAGCACGGCTACAAGCCGGGCGCGCCCGAGATCACGGACCTCCTGTGGGCGATGTTCCTCCACGGCGGCTTCGCGCACCTCGCGGGGAACATGCTCTTCTTGTGGATCTACGGAGACAACGTCGAGCACCGCCTGGGCAGGGCGGGCTACCTCCTCAGCTACCTGGGCACCGGCGCCGTCGCCACGTGGTCCTTCGCGGCCTTCGCCGAGGGCTCGATGGTGCCTCTGGTCGGGGCCTCCGGGGCGATCTCGGGAGTCCTCGGCCTCTACTTCTGGCTCTTCCCGCGCAACAAGGTGAAGCTCTTAGTCTTCCTCTTCCCCTTCTTCATGGACGTGCTCCTGATCTCGGCGCGCTGGCTGCTCGCAGCCTACGTCATCTTGGACAACGTCCTGCCCATGGTCCTCGGAGCCCAGTCCTCGGTGGCCTACGGCGCGCACCTCGGGGGCTTCGCGGGCGGCCTCGGCGTCGCCCTCGTGGGGCAGCGCGCCGGCTGGCGCTGGCCGTGGCGGCGCGCTCTCCCCCGGGCCGCCGCGACCCACCCCGCCGCGGGTGACCCCGCCGCAGAAGGCGAGGATGGCCTCGAAGCCCTCGTGTGGGCTCTCGAGAGGGAGGACCGGCGCGCCGCGCTGGAGCTCCTGACGAGCCTCGACTGGTCGCAGGTCTCCGCCCTGGACGCCGACGACCTCGCCGTCCTCGCCGGGTGGCTTGCGGACGCCGGCCACGCCGGACCCGCCCACTCCCTGCTGCGGCGTGGCCTCAACGCCACGTACCGCCGATCGGAGGCCGCCCGACTGCACCTGGCCATCGCCCGCCTGCACCTGCGCGAAGGCCAGCCGGCGACCGCCTACCAGCACCTGAGCGCCGCGGCCGAGCTCGACCCGCGCTCGGACACCGCCCACGCGGCCCTCAAGGAGATGCAGAGGTTGCTGGAAAGACGGCGGAAGCGTTAGGAGCGTCCCGTCCGATTGTGTCTAACAGTCGCCAAGTCGCGGCGGAGCGCACAGCGCGAGCCGGAACGGCAGGTCGGACACAATTCGGGTGGGCGGCCTGTCGTGCGCTATGCGCGACAGGCTGCTAGGGTCCGCCCGCCCCGCAAT
>CAZQPP010000286.1:0-10727 GCA_964594295.1 uncultured Myxococcales bacterium
CCTTCCCCCCGCCATTACTGCCTCTGACAAGGGGGATGTCAGGAGGTCTGGACTCGGCGAGGGACAGGCCGGCGCCGGCGGCAACCACGAGCAGCACAAAGGGAAGAGCGCGGACCGCGTAGCGCGACAGCGCCGGGCGCCGTGGCTGCTCCTGCTCTGCCAGGCGCCGTGGTTGTCTCTGCTCTCCCATGGACTTCGCTTCCTGTGTTGGCGGGTCGGGCTGCTCAGGTGCTCTCACGACTGATCACCGCCTCCCCCTTGGCTCCCGGTTGGCGCGCCTCAGCACGACCAGGTCACCGGGGGCGGGCACCTCCACGAACGCGCCGGTGGCCTCGGCCAGGCGTCGCAGATCGCCGTGCTTGCCGCGAAGGATGAGCAGGTCTGCGCTCGGGATGATGTCGTCGAGCTCCTCGTCGAACCAGCGCTCGTGCTGCTCGACGTTGTAGATCCTGTCCCTCGTCGAGAAGAGCGGCAGGGCGTCGTAGGTGGCCACCACTGCGTCCTCTTCGTGGGTTCGAGCTTCGAGCTCTCTCAGGAAGGCGTGCTCTTCGGAGCTGCCGCCAGGCTGCAGCAGGGTCGAGAGGTTGGTCGCGTTTCGAGCTGTTGCGTGCGCCATCGCCAAGAGCATGAAGGCTGCTCCGATGGCGGCGATCCTGGCGCGACGGCGACTCGGGGAGCTCAGCCAGCGCCAGCGCGTGGCCGCCGCCTCGATGAAGGCTGCCATGAAGACCGCCATGGGTATGGCATCATAGCGCAGCCCCATCTTGCCGGCGGCACCGCCGGGAATGAGCTGGAGCTCGCTCGGCGACGCGTGCACCGGGGTGGCTGCCAGGACGACGAGGGCACAGATGAACAGCCGCGGTGCGAAGGCCGCGACGACGAACACGAGTGAGAGGTTGCTCCAGGCCGCGTGGAGCCCGTCGACGAGCCCGGCAGCCGACAAGCCGGTGTGTCCCGCTCCCCTCTGGGTCCAGAACGAGAGGAGGGACTCGCCCTTGTCCCAGTCAGGTGGGAAGAAGGCCAGCGTGTATGCCGCGAGCGCGCCGAAATGGGCGAGCATGAGCAAGCCGACAGCGAGCAGCCGTCTCCAGGCGCGGCCCCTCGTCGTCGCGAGCTGGTGCACGAAGAGCAGCCCGAACAGGACGAGGACCTCCTCTCTGCACGCCAGCGCGAAGGCGCCCCACAACACGAACCAACCCAGCTTGTCGCTCACCAGGCTGTAGTAGGCCAGGATGAACATCGGGATCACGAGCTGGATCAGGTACATCTCGTTGTGAGCGCAGTTGAAGACACCGGGCGTCAAGGCGTAGACGGCGGCGAAGTAGAGCCCGGCCCTGTCCGAGCGGCCGTAGTGTCTCCCGAGGAGGAAGCTGCCGATGACGCCGAGGCCCATCAGGGCGCACTTGAGGATCAGGATCGTGTAGACATGAGGCGCTACTGAGTAGGCCAGGACGAACAGCAGGCGGATCGGCTGGAAGTGATCCTGATGGAGCACGTTGGTGCCGCCCGGGCCGGCGAGTAGGGTCAGCCGGGGGGCGCACTCGGCCACGGCGTGGATGTTGTGCGTGGTGAAGGAGAAGTCGAGAGGCCACTGCGAGCGGCCGCTCTCGATCCTCCAGATCGCCGTGGTGGAGGTGGCAGCGGTGAAGGCCACATAGAGGACGACGAGTGCTGCGAAGGTGGAGCGACGCACGGCTGCCTGCGTGTCCTCCTCTCGCCTCGCCCGTCGCCGCCTGCCGCGCACGAGCAGCGCCACCAGGGCCAGCCCCAGCAGACATGCCAGGAGCAAGCCTGCTGTGGTGCGGATGACGGGGCAGAGGCGACTCCCCTTGGACGCAGGCGACGCGGCGGCGGCTGTCTGCTCGCTCGTCGCCTCGACCGAGGCGTGCTCTCCCCGTGGCGTGGGAGGCCCGCTCCTCGTCGCCTCGGGCCGCCGCGCCCGCGTCCACCGCCAGCGCTCCTCGCGCTCCCGGGCTCGCGCCGCGACGGCTTCGGCGAGCCCCTCCGGTGGAGGGCCCTTGGTGCCCGCCAACACCGCGAGCTTCTCCGATCGGGCGAGCGCCCGGCCGACCGCGCCAGGGTGGCGCAGCTCGAGCTCGGCGAGCTCTCCACTCTCGCCGCAGCGATACCGGGCCCGGACCCGATCGAAGGTGGCGCTGGCGGACTGGAACACACAGCCCCCGGCCAGCCTGCCGGCCTCGTGGCCGAGGATCTCGGCGAGCAGCTCTTCCTGTCCGGGAGGAACCGCGTAGTGAAGCTCATCTCCCTCGGAGCTCCCTGCACCGAGCCACCACGCTCCTATCGCCGCGGCCCCGACCAGGACGCACAACGCTGCGAGTACCCTGCTCATGCAGGATCTCCTAACACTCTTAAGCCGCCGGGCTAAGAGTAAAGCGCTCGCCCCGTGTGCCGATAGACGAGGAGAACGTCTACCCCACGGGCCAATGAACGAATTTACCCTTGCGCGCGCGCGCACCACTTGCGCAGATCGCCTACGACGAGCAGCTCGTGTCCAGCTCCCGGCCGCCGTCTTGCTGCTCGCTGCGGCTTCTCCGGCCTGCCAGTCGGACACGCTCGACGCCGGGCTTCACGCAGCAAACATCGAGCACGACGTCAAAGGGGCCGGCCCCGGCGCGTCGGGCGACGCGAGCCTGAACACCCCGGACGGTGCTCCCGGGCATCCGCCGTCGAAGACGGACGACGGCAGCGCTCACACCGGGCCGGACGGCGCCACCGGCGACGCGATCTCCAGCTTCGTCGGCGCTGACGGTGAGGGCGGAGACGGCGGCGGCCAAGACGACAACGGACAGGGCACCGGGGAGTCCATCTGTCTCGGTGACGATCGTGCCACCGGTTGCCCTTGCGAGGCACCCGAGCAGTGCGCGTCGGACTACTGCGTGGCCACCGACGCCGGCATGGTCTGCGTGGAGACCTGCGTCGACACCTGCCCGGAGGCGCACGCCTGCCTGCCGATCCAGATCCCTCCGGACATCGTCTTTTTGTGCCTGCCGCGCTTCGCCAAGCTCTGTCAGCCTTGCACCGAGCACGCGGAGTGCCAGGCCCGCGGCGACCAGGGCGTGGCCCTCTGCGTGGACTACGGCGACGCCGGCCGCTTCTGCGGCGCACCGTGCAAGGGCGAGGGCAACTGCCCGGAGGGCTACTCCTGCGAGGAGCGCATGCTCCCCGACGGCTCCGTCAGCTCGCAGTGCCTCAAGCTCGAGGGCGAGTGCGAGTGCAACACCGTGGGATCCACCCTCGCGATGGTCACCGAGTGCAAGCGCACGAACGAGCACGGCTCGTGCCGGGGGCGCAGGGCTTGCGGTCCCGCCTGGCTCGGGGAGTGCGACGCCCTCGCACCGGCGGCCGAGGTCTGCGACGGAGAGGACAACGACTGCGACGGTGAGGTCGACAACGTGCCGGCGCAGGGCCCCTGCTACATCGAGAGCCCCTACGGGGCGTGTGAGGGCAAGCCGAGCTGCGCGGACGGGGAGCCCATCTGCGTGGGGCAGACTCCCCAGCCCGAGATCTGCAACGGCGTGGACGACGACTGCGACGGCTCGGTCGACGAGTCCACCTGCGACGACGGCCTCGCCTGCACCATCGACGCCTGCGACACCACGGCGAAGGCCTGCGTCTTCCAGGCCATCGACGAGGCCTGCGACGACGGCAACCCGTGCACGATCGACGTCTGCGACAGCGAGCAGGGCTGCCTGCACACCGACCTCGTCGGCTCGACCTGTGACGACGGCAACCCCTGCACCATCGCGGACGCCTGCGTCGAGGGGCGCTGCCAGGGCACGGGCCTGCCGGCGTGCTGCGCGGCCGACGAGCACTGCGACGACCACAACCCCTGCACTCGCGACACCTGCCTGATCGAGACCGGCACTTGCGAGCACGACTCGGCCTCCCTCGAGGGCAAAGCCTGCGAGGGCGACGGCGACGGCTGCACGGTGGGCGACACCTGCGTGAGCGGCTCGTGCCGCATCGGCGAGAAGGCGGAGTGCGGCGATTCTCCCTTCCAGTGCCTCCGCTCCGTGTGCCGCTCCGAGGGGGCCCACCAGCACCGCTGCGATCTCGAGCCGCTGATGGCCTCCCACGCCTGCTCGGACGGCGACGTGTGCACGGTCTCCGACGCGTGCGACGGCGAAGGCAGCTGCGTCGGTGGTGAGCGGGTGCCGGGCTGCTGCCGCGAAGACGCCGACTGCGACGACCAGAACGGCTGCACCGTGGACCTCTGCGAGGTCGACAGCGGCCAGTGCGTGCAGCTCCAGGCCGCGGACGGCACGCCCTGCGACGCGGACGGCACGGGCTGCACCGACGGCGACACCTGCCTCGGCGGGAGCTGTCGGCCGGGCCCGCGGGTCGAGTGTGCCTCCCTCGGGCCGTGCAGCCACGGTGAGTGCGTCTCGATCTCATTCGACGAGCATCGCTGCGCGCAGCGTCCCTCGCCCGACGGCACCGCCTGCTCCGACGACAACCCCTGCACCGTCGGCGACGCCTGCGACGGCAACGGGCTCTGCGAGCCGGGTGAGCCTTCGGCGACCTGCTGCCACAGCCAGGGCGACTGCGACGACTTCAACCCCTGCACGGCGGACGCCTGCGACATGAACACCGGGAAGTGCTCCCACGTCCAGGCGCCCGACGGCACCCGCTGCGACGCGGACGGCGACGGCTGCACGGTCGAGGACGCCTGCGAGAGCGGCGTGTGCCGCCCGGGGGAGCCGGCCGACTGCGGCGGGCGTGACGCCGATTGTGTGGTCGGGGCCTGCACGTCGATCGCCCCCCACGAGTTCGAGTGCGACACCACCCCGTACCCGCAGGGCACGCCGTGCAGCGACGGAGACGTGTGCACGAAGGGCGACGCTTGCGACGGCAAGGGCGCCTGCGTGCCGGGGGAGGTGCCCCCGGTCTGCTGCCGCAGCGACGCCGACTGTGACGACGGCAACGCCTGCACCAACGACACCTGCGACGAGAGCAGCGGCGCCTGCAACAACACCGATCGTGTGGACGGCACCAGCTGCGACGCCGACGGCGACGGGTGCACCGTGGGCGACACCTGCCGGTCAGGGGAGTGCGAGCCCGGCGCGCCGGCGGACTGCAGCGGGCTCGACGTGGCCTGCTCCCACGGAGTCTGTGAGGCCGCCAACGGCAGCGACTTCAACTGCGTGTCCAAGGCCCGCGAGTCCGGCGCGCCTTGCAGCGACGGCGAGGTGTGCACCGTGGGAGACTCCTGCAACGGCGCCGGCGAGTGCGTGGGTGGGGAGCAGGCGGTCGACTGCTGCCGCACCCAGGCCGACTGCGACGACGGCAACGCGTGCACCGCGGACGTGTGCGACACGGTGAGCGGCGGCTGCGCACACCACGTCCGGAGCGACGGCACCGCCTGCGACGACGGAGACGCGTGCACGCAGGACGACACCTGCGAGTCCGGGTCGTGTCTGCCCGGCCCGAGGCAGGACTGCAGCTCCGCGGGCGCGGGCTGTCTCATGGGGGTCTGCGAGAGCGACGGCTCGGGCGGCTTCGCCTGCGTCACGAAGCCCAGCCCGCCCGGCGCTCCCTGCGACGACGGACAGGCGTGCACCCTCGACGGGAGCTGCGACGGCGCGGGGAGCTGCGACGAAGGTCCGGAGAGGGACTGTGAAGCCGAAGAAGGCGGGGAGTGCCTGAGCTCCTTCTGCGACGAGCTCGAAGGAGGCTGCGTGACCTTCCCCCGCGCCGACGGCCTCGCTTGCGAGGACGGCGATCAGTGCACGACCTCCGATCGATGCGTCGCCGGTACGTGCGTGCCAGGCCTCGACAGCTGCGTCGAGGAGCGCCTCTCGAACAGCGACGGGGCGGACCGCGGCCCCGAGCTGGCCCCACTGCCGGCGGGTCGCTGGATGAGCTTCTGGACCGTCGACTCCAGCTACAATCTCTCCCGCTGGTCCGCGAACGACGGCGGCCGGGAAGGGCGCGAGTCCCAGGTGTCGGCCGTCAACCAGGTTCCGTGGCCGTGCAAGCCCGCCACGTCAGCGGACGGCAAGAGCCTCGTGGCGTGGCGCAGCCACGACAGCAACTTCGCGCTGCGCCTGTACGACCACCGGGGCGTGCTGCTGCACTCCAATTCCTTCAGCGCAGCGAGGGCCATCGACGGTCACTCCATGGGTCGGGTAGTTCCCTTGTCCTTCGCGGACGGCACCTGGGCGCTCACGGTGCAGTGGATGAGCACCAGCTACCGCAACCCGGAGCTCATCCGCCTGGGCGCCGACCTCTCGCAGGGCCAGTGGGTCAAGAACGTCGTCACGGATGCTGGTGCGCCGGAGGCCTGGGACGCCGTAACCGCGCTCGAGGGAGACGCCTTCTGGTGGGTGGCCGCGCATTTCGACGGCCCCCGGCACCTCGACGTGGGAAAGCGCCGCTCCGACGCCAGCGAGTTGCTCGCGCCGGTCTCGGTCGGGAAAGCCGACTCCTTCGTCTCGGCCCGCATCGCCCTGAGGCCCGACGGCGGCGTGGCGGTCGTCTGGCAGGAGTGCACGAACTACGTACACGGTGGGTGCTACGATGACGTCCTCCGCATGCGCGTCCTCGGTCCGGACGGGAGGGCGCTGTCGGAGGTGCTGCCCCTGGCGCTGAGCGACGACGGAGAGCAGCTCCACCCGGGCGTCGCCTCCTTCTCGGACGGCGCCTTCGTGACCGTGCACTCGGACACACGCGAGGGTGGCGGCGTGCGATCGGACATCGTGGCGACCATCTGGGAGCCCGTTGGCGTCGGCCGCGACGGGGCGCCTGTCGAGCGGAGCCAGACCATCATCGTCAACGCCCGGCGCTTCGGCGACCAGACCCTGCCGACCGTGACGGTCCTCGACGACGACGACTTCGTCGTGGCCTGGGTCGGGGAGGACGGGGCCGTGTGGACGCGGCGTTTCCACCGCGACGGCACCCACGCCACCGGGCGCCTCGAGCGGCCCGCCAACCAGACCATCACGGGCAAGCAGCACGAGCCCGCAGCGGCGGCCACCAGGGGCAACGTCATGGTGGCTTACACGTCGGCCATGTTCGCCGGCGGCGACACCGAGATCCTCGGCCGCGTGCTCGACCCCGACGGCGCCGAGGTGCGCCGGGAGGAGCGCCTCCACGGGGCCGACACGCGCGATCAGCGCCGTCCGGCCGTGGCTGGGAGCGAGGCGGGCTTCGTGGTGGTCTGGGACAACATGGTGGGAAACGCGACGAAGGGCATCTCCGGTCACCGATTCGACACGACCGGCGCACCCCTCGGCGGCCTGATCTCCATCGAGGAGAGCCCAGCGGAGGTAGGCGAGCTCCATCCCGCGGTGGCCGCTCTCCCCGACGGCTCCTTCGTCGTGGTTCACGGCGGCCGAAAGTCCAACAACGGTGCGCGTGCGGTGGCGACGCGCGCCTTCGACAAAGACGGGGCTCCACTCAGCTCCGTCTCGGCCTTCGAGCCGGTCGGGAGGCGACCGGATGCGGCCGTCGCCGCCCACCCCACCCGCGACTCCTACGCGGCGGCCTGGCTGCACGAGAGCTCCGGGATCAGGTTGGCGATCCTGAGCAGGGACGGGGGTGTCGCGTCCGGCCCCGTGTTCGCCATCTCCTCCGACGCGGCCGATCCCTCCGTCGCCGTATCCGCGGACGACCGCATCGCCCTCTGCTGGAACACCCCTTACACTGACAGCCGGCTCTACTGCCGCATCTTCGCTTACGACGGATTCCACCCCTTCGGGAGCGACATCACGGTGTTCCCGAACATGCCCTCGGGCCAGGCGCGCGCGAAGGTCGCGTGGCTTCGCACCGGCGGCTTCCTCGTCGCCGGGGACACCAACAGGGTGGACCTCGACGGGCACGCGGTGCTGGTGCGGCCCTTCGACTCCCTGGGCTTCGCGGGCAACCCCATCCGCCTCGCCAACCGAGCCCAGCCGGGGAATCAGCTGACCGCCTTCATCATCCCGGTGAGCACGAGCCGCGTCTGGGTGGGCTGGCAGGGACCAGAGCCCGACGGGGAAGACGTCGGCGTGCGCTTCCGCATCCTCGAGCGCCTCTGATCAGGGTCTGCGCGCAGGCCTGCGCTAGAACCAAAACAAGCGATTAGCCATTAGCCGTTAGCCATTAGCTCAGGCATTCCCGTTGCTTCGGCGAAGTGGGCACTTCACCTGAAACGCGAAGGCGCGAGCGGAGACGCAGCCGCAAGTGCGCAGGGTTTCAGGCTAACAGCTAACAGCTAACAGCTAACAGCTAGATCAAAGGCTAGAAGAACGCGATCTCGGCCCGGCTGCCGGCCAGCTTGTGGGCGACCAGCAAGGCCAGCAGCCGGTAGACCGGCAGCGGAGAGGTGCGAAACACGCTGATCCCCATCAGGCCGATGAGGGCCTTGATGGTGGCGCTCAGGTCGTTGTGGCCCGGCGACAGGCGCACCCTGCGCTTGCCCAGGCGCTCGACCAGGCGGAGGTAGACCTCCTCGTGGGCGCAAGGTCCCACCACCAGGGCAGGGCCCTCGCAGCCGTCCACCGTGGCGTCCTCGTGTCCCTTGCCCATGAAGAGGTCGAAGCTCCCACCGCCGCCGTAGTTGGTGGCCAGCACCTGCACGGCGCAGACGGGGTTGCTGTAGCACCCCTCGCGGCAGCACCTCTCCTTGCCGACGTGCAGCGTCACGCCCGCCGGCATGACCGGGAGCAGGGCGTCGCTGAAGGGCTCGGCCGGGACTTCTATGGGGTCGTGGTGCACCACCTCCGGCTCGAGCCACGCGGGGTCGCGGGCGCTGAGCGCCAGGTGCTCGACCGTCGCGGGGTCGATGCCGATCAGCCGGCAGCACGCCGCGTCGACGGCCACCGCGTTCCGGCCGGCCGCGAGCAGACCGGCGTGCCAGAGGGTCTTGGACTCGTGGCCGGAGAGCGGGAAGTGGCCGTGGTTGGTGGCGACGAGGCCCTCCACGACGCACAGGTCGGGGACGAAGAGCCCGTTGACCTCGGCGATGCTGCGGTGGAGCGCGCGGTCGTGCAGGGGGCTCCTGAAGCGCGGGTCGACGAAGCCCCACTGGTTCTTCAGGCAGAGCGTGACCGTGGTCATCGAGTGGGTCTTCAGCTTGGCCAGGTCGACGTAGAAGACCCGCTCCCTTGCCCGCAGGAGGCGCTCCGCCGCGAAGGCCGAGACCTCCACCGCGCCGCTCTCCCCAAGCTCGACCCGCTCGGCCGGCCCCTCGTCGAGGTAGACGCAGCGGCCCCCGGCGGCCTCGACCGCCTCGCGCATGCCGGTGATGGCGAATACCAGCCGCGTGAAGCTCCCGTTGGTGCAGGACTCCATCACGGTGACCCGCTCGGCCCCGTCCTCCTTCAGCACTGACACCAGCGCGCCGACCAGGGCCGGCTCCACGAAGACGTGGGGCTCGAAGTTGACCACGTTGGGCTTGATGAGCACCTCGGTGACCCTCCGCCACGGCTTCTCGTCGCCGTAGACGGCGGCCAGCAGGCGCCGGCAGGCGCCCCGCAGATCGTCCCCCGCCGCGAGGAGGTGGACGCTTCGGTCGGCGTGCGCTCCCATGACGGGAGGTTAGCATGGGAGAGCGGAGCGTGGGCCCGGTCAGGCCGAACGATCCACCTTGCCGTCCGCGTGCCTGGCGAAGCGCCCCTTGTCGCGCGCGTTGACCGGATCGCGGCGCGGCCAGGGCCAGCCGCCGAAGCCGGTCCGCCGGAAGTCGGTGAAGGTCTGGCGGATCTCCTCTGCGGTGTTCATCACGAAGGGGCCGTGCGTCACCACCGGCTCTCCGATGGGGCGGCCCTGCAGCAGCAGGAGCTCCACCTCCTCAGGGCCGGCGTCGAGCTCGACCGCGTGTCCGCCGCGCAGGTCCACGCGGTGGTAGGGGGTGATGGCGCGCCCGCCCACGCTGAGCTGGGAGCCTACGTGGAAGTAGAGGGTGCGGTTCGTCTCCGTGCCCGCGGCAGTGGGACCTTCCTTGCCGCCTGCCCGGCCGGCGCATCCGGCCGTCAAGGTCGCGGCGATCATCTTCAAGGCGTGTCTTCGGCTTACGGGCGTCATGGTGAGCTTCCAGACAAAGCGTTTTGCTCGCGAAACGCCTGCCCCGCTAAACACGCACTGGGCACGCGACATTTCGCGCTTTCGTGGAGCCTCTCCTCCTGGCAAAGAGGGCAGTCATGCCGCTCACCGACTTTCACCCCACCGTCAGCGCGTGGTTCGAGGAGCGCTTCGACGCCCCGACGCCGCCGCAGGAGCTCGGGTGGCCGCACATCCGGAGGGGCGAGAACGTGCTCATCGCCGCGCCAACGGGGAGCGGCAAGACGCTGGCGGGCTTCCTGTGGGCGATCGACACGCTGGCCCGATCCGGGGACGAGCTCCCCGACGAGACGCGCGTGCTCTACGTCTCGCCGCTGAAGGCCCTCGGCAACGACGTGCAGAAGAACCTCGAGGGGCCGCTGGCCGAGCTGCGCGAGCGCGATCCCTCGCTGCCGGAGCTGAGAGCCCTGGTGCGGAGCGGAGACACGACCTCGTCCGCGCGGGCGAGCATGCGCCGGCGTCCGCCGCACATCCTGGTCACCACGCCCGAGTCTCTCTTCATCCTGCTGGGCTCGGACGGCGGGCGGGACATGCTGCGCTCGGTGGAGACCGTCATCGTCGACGAGATCCACTCGGTCGCCGGCGAGAAGCGGGGAGCCCACCTCGCCCTCACGCTCGAGCGTCTCGAGCGCCTGTGCGGGAGATCCCCGCAACGCATCGGGCTC
>CAZQPP010000287.1:0-10720 GCA_964594295.1 uncultured Myxococcales bacterium
CCACCTGCAGGGGCGGCATGCCGGCCGACTGCGATGACGACAACGTGTGCACCGACGACGGGTGCGACCCCGCGGCCGGCTGCACCCACACCAGCAACACCGCCACGTGCGACGACGGCGACGCGTGCACGACCGGCGACACCTGCGCGGACGGCACGTGCGCCGGCGGTACGACGATCGAGTGCGACCCGAACGCCACCTGCCAGGGCGACTCCGCGGACCACCCCTGCGTCTGCAACGAGCACTTCGAAGGAGACGGCCTCGTCTGCACGAAGAGCGAAGAGGACCTCAACGTCTCCGTCACCGGCGCCGGCTCCGACGACAAGCTCGAGGCCTCCGAGGGGGACGAAGAGGTGCCTGCGGTCTCGACGCTGCTCGCCGCCGGCCCCTACCAGGACATAGTCGTCAGCGGCGTCTCAGTGTCGGCGAGCGGAGAGGGCGACGACGCCGCTGACCTCAAGAAGGTCAGCCTCGCGCGCGTGCTCGAGGACGGAAGCTACGAGCTCCTCGGTTGGGGCACCTTCAGCGAGGACGACGGCTCGCTCGACTTCGCGGGCGCCCCGCTGCTCACCGTCCCCGCCGGTGACAAGACCAAGCTCGTCGTGCTCTACGAGTTCGCGGGCGCCGGGGCCGGCGGAGGTATCGTGGACACGCGCGCCCCCAGCTCGACGCCGGGCACCCCCCCCGTGCTCCCGTGGTTGTTGTTCGCGTCCCTGCTCTTCGTCTTCTGGGCCGCATCCCGGCTGCCGATCTCCAGCCCGGCGCCAGCGGCCGTTTGCGTGCTGCTCCTCGCCACGGCCGCGCTCTCCTGCGAGCGGGAGGGCATGCCCTGGTGGCCGCCGGACGTAGCGGACGCAGCCGGCACCGACCTCGACGGCGCCGGGGAGGACACCGGAGAGGCTGAAGACGAAGGCGAGGCCGAGGACGACCCGGGCTCAACCGGCGACGCCGAGACGGTCGAAGAGGGCAGGACCTTCCGCGCCACCATCACGGCCATCGACGCCAAGGGCAGCAAGTCGGACGAGGCCATCAAGATAGAGGGCCTGCCGGCCGCGGGGCCGATCATCGAGCTGAGGTAGGGAGCCTCGCGTTCAGTTGTCCACAACTTCTCCACGGCGTCCCGAAGCCGTGGAGATCACTGGCACTTGCTCTTGGTGCAGCAGCGGCTCTCCGGTGTCCCGTCGCCGTCGCAATCCCGCAACCCGTCGCAAGCGCACTTGGTCTCGCTGCACCACTTCTCGGCGTAGGGACACCCGCCGGCCGTGGTCCCGATGACGGGATCGAAGAGGCGAAGCTGCTGCTGGCCCATGTGCTCGCCGGCCAGGCAGTGCTCGACGTACTCGTCGCACTCGTAGCTGTAGTCGCAGTCTGGCGCGTCAAGGCCCGAGGCGCACCAGCGCGTCTCCGAGAAGAGCAGCACCTCGCCGTCCTCTTTGTCGTGGAAATGGGACTCGAGGCCTGTCTTTCCGAATCGGCAGGTGAGCTCCTCGCCGTCCATCTCGACGGCGAAGTGCTCCTCGACCTCGACGGTCTCGTCCGGCACGAGCGGGTTGTGGCCGAAGTACTGGTAGTAGGGGCCTACGAAGGTGGTGCGGATCGGGTCGCTGCAGTAGAGGTCGTAGGTGCCGCGGGAAGCGACGCGGCCGTCGCTCGCGTAGGTCTCCGCCAGACCTCTCTTCTTGGCCTTGTGCTCGCCGTCGTCCTCGTAGGCGACCCAGTGCGTGAGGGTGCCGCGGAAGCCCTCCTTGTACTCCTCCTCCAGCCCGCACTTCAGGCTGTCCTCCCCGAAGACGCACAGCTCCCGCGCGCGCTCCAGGGTGAGGCCGTCATCCTCGTAGTCGAGGAAGAGGCCGACGTTGCTGCGGCCGCGCATGCTCTCCTCGGTCTTCAGCGTGCCGTCCTTGCGGTGACCGATCTCGGGGCCGAAGGCTATGCTCGCGTAGGCGAATCCTCGAGCGTCCCAGGTGTCGATCCGGTAATGACGGACTGCCTGCGGGCCCCCTCCGTCGGCGGCATCGTAGTAGCTCACCTTCTCTCCGCAGGGTTTGCCGTTGCAGTCCTCGCCGCGCTTGGAGACGGCGCAGGACTCGTAGCAGTCGAGGAAGGCCTGCACCGGATCATCGGGCTCCTCCTCCGGGCAGGCCTCGACAGGGCAGTCCTTGAGCTCGAGGTAGAAGCCCTCCCGGGTGGTCTCGCCGTCTCTCACGCAGGACGCCCGGCGGAAGCCGTTCCCCGCGACGATCTTCCAGTCGAAGTGGGTCTCTGCGGGGCACACCGTGTAGAGCCGCGGCTCGATGGGCTTGCAGTTGTTGACGACGCAGACCTCTCCGCCAGGGCACGTGCCCTGGTAGCGCGTGCACAGGGGGTGGTGGCCACAGTCGATCTGCACGCCCTCCTCACCACAGATGTCGGGCTCCTTGGCGCCGTCGATCTCCGCGCAGCGCCCGCGCAGGCAGTGCTGGCGACCGTCGATGGGGCAGAGCGGGCAGGCGCGAGCTTCGCAGTCGTGCTCGGGCGCGCAGCAGACGGTCTCGTCGTCGGTACCGGCGACCTCGAGATCGTCTCCGGACTTGCCGAGCCGGGTCGCCAGCATCTCCACCATGCACGTGCCCAACATCGCGGTGTTGCCGCTCGTGAAGGTCACGCTCAGCTTGCCGCCCAGCGTCTCGAGGGCCTCAACGTGGAAGATCTGCTTCAGGCTGTCGACGTCGAGGAGGACCAGATCGCCCGAGATCTCCTTGAGGTTCTGGAGCCCCCGGAGGTCCTCGATGCCCGAGTTTTCCTCGATCCGCAGCGAGCCCGCGGCCGGGTGGTCCCCACCCCAGGGGAGAATGCGCCCCAGGGGATCCAGGCCCTGCAGGGAGCGGAGCGAGTACTCGCGGTAGATCACCAGGCCGCCGACCTGTGTGAGGTTGCGAAAACGCGCCAGCCGCAAGAGGCCGTTCTGGCTGAGCGTGAGTGTGCCGTCGATCTGCGCCAGCCTCTCGAGGCCGTGCAGGCTCACGAGGCCGAGGTTCCCGACAATGTAGACGTCGCCACCGGCCTTGCGCAGGCGCGTGAGGCTTCTCAGGTGGGGCACGAGCGGGTTGTGCTGGATGTAGAGGTCTCCGCCGACGCTCTCGACGCCGGCCAGCCCGGACAGGTCGGCGAGGACCAGGTTGTCTGTGACCGAGAGATCGCCAGTCACCTCCGTGACCCCCTCGAGCCCGACGAGCGAGCTGAGCACGGCGTTGTCGGTGACGAGGAGGGACTCGACGGGCCCGGTGACACCGGCGAGAGCCGAGGTGTCGGCGAGGGCGTTGTTGTTGGTGATCTCGATGCCGCCGCCGACTGTCGTCAGGGACTCGAGGCCGGAGAGGTCGGTGTTGGGGACGTCGTCGATCCTAAGGGTGCCGGTGATCTCGGTGCAGCCGGCGTCACGGAAGGCGTCGACGGTGTGGATCTTGACCAGGTAGTCGCCGGTGAAGACGCCGCCGGGGCAGAAGGCGCCTGTGCCCGGGTCCGTGGCGGGGCCGGGATCCGTGGCGGGGCCGGGATCCGTGGCGGGGCCAGGGTCTGTGGCGGGGCCAGGGTCTGTGGCGGGGCCCGGGTCTGTGGCGGGGCCCGGGTCGGTGGCAGGGCCCGGGTCCGTGGCGGGGCCCGGGTCCGTGGCGGGGCCCGGATCCGTGGCGGGGCCCGGATCCGTGGCGGGGCCCGGGTCCGTGGCCGTGCCCGGGTCCGTGGCCGTGCCCGGGTCCGTGGCCGTGCCGGGATCTGTCTTGGCGATCGTGTCAGCTTCCGAAGCAGGCGCGGACGAGTCGCCGCCGCAGGCCGCAAGAGAAGCGCTCCACGCGAGCAGGGTGATGCCGAGAATGACGCTGGGGTGCCGCATCTTCGCTCCCTGTTGCCGATCGCAGAGAGGGTAGCTACTCGCCCCAACCCGGTAAACCCGCATCACGCCCGAGTGGAGGCGCATGGCCCCGGGTCCGGCGATGTGAAATCATCGCCGCCGCGGACTCCCCGAGACCTGACCGCAGCACCACATGGACGCCTACATCCGCTTCATCCTCCGATACCGCTGGCCGGTGCTGGCGTTGTTGGCGGCACTCACGGCGGCGGCCGGCTGGAACATGAGCCGCGGCGAGGTAGCGTCCTCCATCGGGCGCATGTTCCTCTCGGAGCACCCCGGCTACCAGCGTTACCTCGACCGCCAGAGCGAGTTCGGCAACAACGACGTCATCGTGGCGGCCATCGAGGAGCCCGACTACCTCTCGCGCGACGTCCAGAGGCGCATCAAGGCGGTCTGCCGCGAGATCGAGGACTTCGCCCCCGACAGCACGGTGCGGAGCGTGCTCGACGCCCAACGCGTGGAAGGCTCCGAAGACGAGCTCCTCGTCCGGCGCTACGCGGCCGAGGCCAGGCGAAGACCGGAGCTGCGCGAGAAGCTCAGGCAGGAGCTCAGCGAGGACCCCTTCGCCCGAGGCCTCTTCGTGTCGACCGACGGTCTCAGCGCCGCCATCGTGGTCGAGCTCGACACGGCCAAGGACATGCCCGCCGAGCTCGGGCCCCGCCTGATAGACAAGATCTACGAGGCCCTGGAGAAGGCCGGCTTCCCGGAGGAGAAGGTGCACATGGTCGGCATCCCCGCGACCGTGTCCACCGTCGTGGAGCAGACCCAGTTCAACCTCGAGAGGCTCTTCCCGCTGGTCTGCGTGGTCCTGCTCTTCACCGTGTGGATCATGTTCCACCGCTTCTGGCCCGTCGTGGTGAGCATGACCGTGGCGCTGATCGCCGTGATCTGGACCATGGGCTTCGCGGTGCTGCTCGACCGCCAGGTCAGCATCCTGGCGAGCATGATCCCGGGCGTCATCCTCATAATCAGCTTCTCGGACGTGATCCACCTCTGCAGCGCCTACCTCCTGGAGCTGGGCCGCGGGCTGTCTAGGGACGACGCCATCCTGGCGGCCGGCACGGACGTCGGGACCGCCTGCCTCCTCACCTCGGTCACGACCTTCGCCGGCTTCGTCTCCCTCTCCCTGGTGCCGACGCCGGTCTTCAGGACCCTGGGCCTCACCCTGGCCTTCGGGGTCTCGGTGTCCTTGCTGATCGCCATCACCCTGGTCCCAATCCTCTGGTCGCTGATGCGTCGACCCAAGCCCTGGAAGCGGGGAACGACCGGGCGTGTGCAGGAGGGCCTCGACCGGCTCCTGGAGGCCGTGTCGCGATTCTCCACGCGTCGGGCCAAGCTCATCGTGCTCGTCTTCGCGGCCCTGGCCGTGACGGTCACCTGGGGCACCTCCCAGGCACGTATCGAGACCGACATGGCGAAGAGGGTGGACGAGGAGCACCGCCTGAGGAAGGACGGCGACTGGTTCCGGGCCCACTACTCGGGCTCGAACATGGTGGACCTCTACATCGACACCCCCGAGGGCAGAGACCTCCTGGACCCGGAGATCTTCGCGTCGATCGCGAGGCTCCAGGAGGCCGTGGAGGGTTTGGAAGAGGTGGACCGGGCTTACTCCCTCGTGGACCTGATGGAGATGATCCACCGGGAGTTCGGCTCCGGCGGGGAGGATGCGGAGAGCGTGCTGCCCCAGTCACGGCAAGCCCTCGCCCAGTACCTCCTGCTCTTCGGCATGTCCGGTGGTGAGGACCTCGATCGCCTCGTGGACTTCGAGCGGCGCACCATGCGCATGACCGTCCATCTCCCGGGCGAGGGCGTGGTCCACACGAAGGACACCGGCCTCGCGGTGCAGGAGATCGCGAAGCGAGAGCTGGGCCAGAAGGCCGGCTTCGAGGTCACGGGCCTCACCTACCTCATGGGGGACTGGATCGACGAGCTGGTGGGCGGCCAGAAGAGGGGGCTGGCGCTGGCGATCTTCATGATCACCGTCATGATGAGCGTTGGCTTGCGCTCGTGGCGCATAGGTCTGTGGTCGATGATCCCGAACCTGCTGCCCCTGCTCGTCCTCGGCGGATACCTGGGCATCTTCTGGGGCGACGTGGACTCCGACCTGCTCGGCCTGGCCATGATCGCCATCGGCATCGGCGTGGACGACACGGTGCACTTCCTGATGCGCTTTCGCATCGAGGCCCGGCGGACCAGGGACACCGCCGAGGCCATCCACCAGACCTTCCAGTTCTCAGGCCGCGGCATCGTGATCACCACGGTGATCCTGGTGATGGGCTTCATGCCTTTCGCCCTCTCCGACTACCTCTCGCTGGCGGTGATGGGCACCCTCCTCCCCATGACCCTCGTCGTCGCCCTCGTGGCCGACCTCTTGCTGGTGCCCGCCCTCGTGAGCCTGGGCTGGGTGCGCTTCCCGGGCCCGGACGGCGCAGCGAGATGAGGCTGAGCGCGGCCGCCTGCCTCGTGCTCGTCGCCTTCGAGGGAGCGGCGGCTTCCGAGCACGCGATGCCGGAGAACGTCGCGATCCTGGTCAACGGGGACGCGGCGGAGTCGGTGGAGGTCGGGGAGCACTACCGCCTGGCGCGGGGCATCCCGGTGGAGAACCTGTGCGAGGTGAACACGTCGACCGGCTACGAGATCCGCCGCGAGGCCTACGAGGAGCAGATCAAGGCGCCTTTCGGGGCCTGCCTCGAGGAGCGGGGGCTCAAGGACGAGGTCCTCTTCGTCGCGGTGACCTGGGGCGTGCCCGGGGTGATCAGCGACGGCGGAGAGCCGGTGGCCGGCCTCGGGCTGCGCTCGCTGGACTCCTTCCTCACAGATCCCTTCGACGAGATCCCAGGCGACGCGAACCCCTACTTCCAGGCCGTCGACGCCTTCCTGCGGCGGAACGGCTACGCCGGCTACCTGGTAACGCGGCTGGACGGCCCCTCGGTCGAGGTGGCCCGCGCCCTCGTGGATCGTGCGGGGTGGCGCGAAGACCCGCCCGGAGCCCGAGACGGCGTCGGGTGGTTCGACCAGGAGCCCAAGGGCGACACCGACGTGGACCGCATCGTCATCGAGGGCGCAGGCGACATGGGGAACGCCTGGATCGCGCAGGCCCACGATTGCATCTCGGAGGCGGGCTGGGAGACGCAGCTCGACACCAACGACGCGGAGTTCGGCACCGCGCCGGCCGCCCTGACCTGTCCGGAAGCGCGCTGGTACCTCGGCTGGTACCGCGCCTACCACTACAACGACGTCTTCGAGTGGCTCCCGGGCGCGGTCGGCGTGCACGTCGACTCCTTCTCCGCGATGAGGTTCCGCCAGCCCGGGTCATGGTGCGCGGGAGCTCTCGAGGCGGGCGTCACCGCCACCGCGGGGGCGGTCTGGGAGCCGCACATCCAGGGCTTCATCCGCGGCCACCGCTTCCTGCGTGCCATGGCGGTCGACGGCTTCTCTCTCGCCGAGGCAGCCTACCAGGCGATCCCCCGCCTCGAGTGGATGATGGTCGTCTTCGGCGACCCGCTCTTTGCGCTGCACCGGGAGTACCCGGCTCCGGAGCTACCCCCGGAGCCCGCGCCGGAGCCGGCCCCCGACCCCGTGACCGAGCCGGCACCGGAGCCCGGGCCCGAGCCGGCGCCCGAGCCGCCTCTCGACGCGAGCCTGCCCGCGGCCATGGACTCGGGGCCGACCACCGACGCGCTGCGAGACGCCTCCTACGACACCGGCGTTTCGCTCTCCTCGGCAGGTGGCTGCACCGGTGGAGGGGAACCGACACGCGCCGCGGGCGTGCTGTCCCTCCTGCTGTTGTTGCTCGGAGAGCTCCGCCGCAGGGCCCGCCTCAGGTGTCGAGGCGCGTGAGCCCGGCCTCCATGGCCCACTTCAGCGACTGCCGCCACTCCTCGGGCGTCAGGCGGCGGGAGATCTTGGGGTGGTCGAAGGCCTTATGCTCCGGCCGGTACTGGGCCATGATGTTGACGTAGGTGCTCGGGGAGAGCTCTTTCGCGACCCAGCGCGCGAAGGCGTCCGTGCCCGCGATGTTGTGGGGCATGACCAGGTGGCGGACTATCAACCCACGCTGGGCGATCCCGCCGTCGTCCACCTTCAGCTCGCCGACCTGCCGGTGCATCTCCTTGATCGACGCCGCGGCCACCTCCGGGTAGTCCTCGGCGTCGCTCGAGTACTTCGCCGCCAGCCTGCCGTCCTGGTACTTGAAGTCCGGCAGGTAGATGTCCACGACGCCGTCGAGCCTCTTGACCACCTCGGGGTTGTCGTAGCCGCTGGTGTTGTAGACCAACGGCAGCCTCAAGCCCTTGGGGACGGCGACTCGCAGAGCCTTGACGATGTGCGGCACCACGTGGGTCGGCGTGACCAGGTTGATGTTGTGGCAGCCCCGTCGCTGTAGGCTCAGCATGCCCTCTGCCAGGGCCGCGTGGCTGATGACCTGCCCGTCCCCGCGGTGGTTGATCTCCCAGTTCTGGCAGAAGCAGCAGAGCAGGTTGCAGTTGGAGAAGAAGACCGTGCCCGAGCCTCCGTCGCCGACCAGGGGCTTCTCTTCTCCGAAGTGTGGTCCCGCCGAGTGCAGCTTCAGCTCGGCCGTCGAGCTGCACACGCCGGTCTCCCCGGCGATGCGATTCGCCCCGCACTCGCGCGGGCAGCACCGGCAGCTCTCGAAGAAGGCCCACAGCTCCTCCTCCAAGAGCTCGAGCTTGCCCTCGCGCTCGAGACGCAGGTAGGCGGGCTCGAAGCTCGCCGGCGCCTTGTCGGGGGAGGGGGCCTCGACGGCAGCAGGGGCTTTGGAGCGGCCGCATCCCGTGGAGAGCTTGTTGCACCCCAGAGGAGCCAGGGCCAGGGTGCCTGCGGCTGCGATGGATTGCTTGAGGAAGTCTCGTCGCGTCGAGCCCATCAGTCGCTCTCCTCGCAGAAGGCCTCGATCACCAGGTCGTCGAGGTAGATGCCTTCGGTGTCGTTTTTGAAGGGGTCGCCGTCACAGTCCGCAGGCCCCTGGCAGACCACGCAGCCCTGCTCTTCTGTGTACCGGCATTCGTGGTCCTCGCAGGCGTCTGTCGTGCAGGGGTTCTCGTCGTCGCACTCCGCGGGCCCCTGGCAGGGATTCGGCGCGGGTGGGTAGTTGGGGGGTGCGTCCGCGTCACCGCTCACCACGTCGGTGCGCGCATCCACCTCTCCGGAGCCGGCGGCAGGAGTCGAGCTTGAGCAACCAGCCAGGACGACAGCGAAGGCGACCACGAGGGTGCGCCCGATTCCACGGCTGCGGCTCATGTCCGGCCCCCGCACCTTCGAGAGACGACGACAAGGTTAGCACCGCGGGCAACAGCCCGGTAGACCCATTTCGCCCGTTCTCGGGGGACGCTATGTGAGAGGGTGACCGGCAGGTGCCACACAGGCCTTCACCAACCCGTCCCGGGACGAGGTGCGGTGCTATGATGCGCCCATGAGAAGACACCAACGTTGGCCCACCTTGATGACGCTGGCCCTCCTGGCGGCGGCTTGTGCGGAGCCCGTTGACGATGCTCGGAGCACCGGGGGGGAGGTGGCCTTGGACGTGCCGGCGGCGGATGTGCCGGCGGTGTTCGTGCCGGTCTCGGACGTGACGCTCGTAGACGATGCGGTCTTCGACGTCCCGCGGGGCGAAGTTCCCGCCGTCGAAGATCCTGCCGGCGACCTTCCTTCCGCACACAACCCTGACGCCGACCTTCCCTCCCCGGACGTGCTCCCGGCATACGATGCTCAGTCGGACGCACCTGCCGGCGACCCAGGGGCGAACGACGTCCTCCCGTCCGACGCGTCCGACGCGTCCGACGCGGGCTCCGACGCTCCGTCGCCCACCCCGCCGAGCCCGGTGTTCCAGCAGAGGCAATTCGAGGTGAACGTGACCCGGGGCATCGTGTTCGCCCGCGGCCTGAGTCACGCCGACTGGAACGAGGGACCCGGCGTGCCCATGGACCTCACGCTCGACGTGTACGAGCCGGTCGACAGCACCGCCACCGCCAAGCCCGTCGTGGTGGTGATCCACGGCGGCGGCTTCACCGGAGGCTCGTCGAGGCACCAGAAGCTCAGCGAGATGGCCACGCTATTCGCCCAGCGTGGGTGGGTCGGCTTCTCCATCGAGTACCGGCTCGCGAAGCACCGCGGCACGCTCCCCACGCTATACCCGGCGCTCCCGGCTGAGGGTGGCGCGGGAGCGAATCGGCTGAACCAGTGGCGCGCGCTGTACCCGGCCTGCCGCGATGCCAAGGCCGCCATCCGCTGGATCCGCGCCCACGCCGACGACTACGGCCTGCACCCCGACTACATCACGGTCATCGGCGGCTCTGCGGGCTCGTACATCGCCGTGGCCCTCGGGGCCTCGAACGAGGACGACTGCAAGACCGAGATCGACGCAGTCGACGACCCGACGCTTGCCGGAACCCACCTCGATCAGTCCTCCGCCGTCGCGACCGTCATCGACCACTGGGGCGGGGTGGCCATCCTCAGCATGCTCGAGCTCATCGGCGGCGAGGATCGTTTTGATCCCACCGACGCCCCGGTGTCCATCGTGCACGGCACCGAGGACCCGACCGTCCCCTTCACCGAGGCCGAGAAGATCCTCGCCGCCTACCAGAGCACGGGCGTCCCACACGTCTTCTACCCCGTCGAAGGCGCCGGGCACGGCCCCTGGAACGCAAGGGTCGACGGCAAGCCCCTGGTCAAGCTGGCCAGAGACTTCGTCGTGGTGCAGCAGGCCCTCGAGGTCCAGTAGGGTGCGTTGGCAAAAAGGGGGTCTGGGCGACCGGGCAAGCAGTGTCGGGTAGCCCGGGGTGTTACCAACCCCGGGCCCCCACAGATCCGGAC
>CAZQPP010000288.1:0-10720 GCA_964594295.1 uncultured Myxococcales bacterium
CGCCCATGCCAGCCACGTCTCCGACGTTGTCGCCAACGTTGTCGGCGATGGTCGCCGGGTTGCGGGGGTCGTCCTCGGGGATGCCGGCCTCGACCTTGCCGACGAGGTCGGCGCCGACGTCAGCCGCCTTGGTGTAGATGCCGCCACCCACGCGCGCGAAGAGCGCGATGGAGCTTGCGCCGAGGGAGAAGCCGCTGACGACCTCGAGGAGAAGCTCGATGTCGGCGCTGAAGAGGCTGTGCGAGCCGAAGAGCAGGAGGAGGGCCGAGAGCCCGGCCACGCCGAGGCCGACCACGCAGAGGCCCATGACGGCGCCGCCGGAGAAGGCGACAGCAAGGGCACCCTGCAGGCCCGTCCGCGCGGCGGCCGCCGTGCGGACATTGGCCAGGGTGGCGACGCGCATGCCGACGAAGCCGGCGAGGCCCGAGCAGAGCGCGCCGACCACGAATGAGATCGCGGTCATCCAGCGGTCGTCGCCCTGGGCGGCGCCGCTCCAGGCGAGCAGGACCGCCACGATAGCAACGAAGATGGCGAGCACCCTGTACTCCCGGCCGAGGAAGGCCATCGCACCTTCCTGCACGTGCCCTGCGATCTTCTTCATCGTGTCGTTGCCGGCGTCCTGCTTCTTGACCCAGCTAGCTTTGATGAAGGCATAGGCGATCGCTACGGCAGCGGCGGCCAGAGCCGCGAACAGATAGTTCTGAGGGACTTGCATGACCAACCTCATTTTGCGTGGCGGGGCCCGCCCGGCTCAGTCAGCCAGGAAGGTCCGCCCGTGAATGTCGTTCTGGGCCGAGCTCAGGCCGTCAGAGACCAGTCGCTCGACTGCGTCGGCGGCGCCCGACACGACCGCCGGCAGGTGCGCCTGCTCCTCGGTGGAGAAAGGCGCGAGCACATAGGACGTGGTCATTCCGGGGTGCTCGGGCTTGTCTATGCCCACACGCACACGCAAGAAGTCCGCGCGCCCAAGGCGCTCTTGAATGGAATTCAATCCGTTGTGGCCCGCCGTGCCGCCTCCTTTCTTCAGGCGCACGGTCCCGAGCGGAAGATCCAGCTCGTCGTGGACCACGATCAGGTCGTTCCCGGTCGCTCGATAGAAGCGCGCGCGCTCTGCGACCGGTCCTCCCGAGAGGTTCATGAAGGTCTGCGGCTTGAGCAGGGTGACGCTCCGGTCGCCCAAACGCCCGCGGGCCTGTGAGTAGGTACGGCCGTCCGACCAGGACACTCCGACCCGGCGCGCGACCTCGTCGACAACGGCGAAGCCGACGTTGTGCCGCGTGGGAGCGTACCTCGTTCCTGGGTTGCCGAGACCCACGATGAGCATCAGGCTTCGGTTTCGGCCTGACCGCTCTTCTCGCCGTCGGCCTCGCCACCCTCCCCGGTGGTCTCGCCTTCCGCCCCTTCTTCTTCTTCAGCCTCTTCCTCCGCCGTGCGAAGGTGAGTAACCGAAGCGATTGGGAAGTTCGTCCGGTACGCGGCCGTCACGCCTTCGGGCAGCTCGAGCTGATCGGAGTAGAAGGTGTAGCCTTCCTCGAACTCGGTGACATCGATGTCGATGTGCTTCGGGACCGAGCCCGCCCGGCAGCGGAGCTTGATGTCGCGTGCCACGAGGATGAGCTTGCAGCCGCGTTGCTCCCCCTGCGAACGGCCGAGGAGCCGCACGGGGACGGCAGCGGTGATCTCGGTGTCCGGCGTCACCCGGAGGAAGTCCACGTGGAGGAGCTTCCTCTTGAAGGGGTGGACCTGGTAGTCGCGGATGACCGCGAGCTGCTCGGGATCACCGTTGACCTGCAGCTTGAGCATGGTGTTCGGGCCGTAGTCGGAGCGGAGGATGCGGATCACGTCGCGCGGGTCCGCGTCGACGTGCTCGTTCTCGCGCCCCTCACCGTAGAGGACGCCCGGGACGCGCCCGGCGCGCCGGCACGCGCGTGCTCCGGACTTCTCCAGAGCCTCTCTCGTGTTGACCTTTATCGCGATGGCGTCCATGGGGGCTCCATTTCAAAGCGCCCGAACCGGAAGACAGATCAGGCCCGGGAAAGCGAGGGCGCGGGTGAATAGCACGCGGCCAAGGGGGGGTCAATCCCGGGCCGGCGAACGGGCGCGGCATATGGACGGAGGGCGGGTTTTTGCGCTTCCTGTCTTTTACGCCGAATGGTACACATGGGGCGGCCGCAGACGGAGGGTCTTCATGAAGGCGTTGATGACGGTGTTGGTCGTGCTCCTGCTCGGAGTTCCGGCCGTGGGCACGGCACAGTCGAGCGATGGCGTACCGGTCATCGCCCCGGAGATGGAGAAGGTGGTCCAGCAGATGCTGGGCACCAGCTTGCCGGCCGGGTGGAGGCTGGAGCGCGCGCAGATCCTGCAAGCCTCCGTACAGGTGAGCTACTCGGGGCCCAAGGGTGCCCTGGCGAGGGTGAGCCTCACCCACAAGAGCGCCCCCGTGGCGAAAGGCGCGGCCGCTGTGGGCCCCTTCGCGTGGGTGCCGGACCCAAAGACGCCCGTGACGGGCGCGCTCGCCGCGGCCGTCAAGAAGGGCATCAAGAGCAAGGCCAAGGCCTTCAAGTGGACGACGACTGAGCACGGCCCGCTCGAGCCTGCCGCCGCCGCCAGCGGGACGGCGCAGTCGGATGACCGGACCGCGGCGCCGGCACCAAGTCGCCTCGGCAGGGCGGTCGCCGCCCCGTCTGTGGCCGGTCCTGCTGCCGGGCCTGGACAGGGCGCGGCCACGGGGCCGGCGGCCCAGGCAGCGCCCATGGGCCAGGCGACCCAGGCAGCGCCCGTGGGTCAGGGGGCGCCTGCCCCGCTGGGAGCGCAGGGCACCCTTGCTGCGGGCGCCGGGGCTCCCGTCGGAGCGGGAGCGATGGCACCGGGCATGCCGGTCCAGGGGCAGGCCAGTCAGCATGTGCCTGCCAACGCCGTCCCGCCGGACCCCCTCGCGCTGAGCGGGGACGAGCAGAACCTGGTCAGGAAGATCGAGGCCCTGCGCACGGTCTGCTCTGAGGTCTCGGACGACAAGACCAGGGGCGCTGCCATCGCCAAGGCCGTCGAGTCCAAGGACACCCACCCGTGGGCGCTCGTGGTGGCCGCCGCCGGCCTGACCGAGATCAAAGACAGCGAAGGCGCGCAGGCCCTCTATGCCCGCGCGCTCGACGAGGTGGAGTCGCGCATGTCGAAGCTCACCGGTACGGAGAGCACGATAGCGCAGAGGACGCGGATCGCGGCCATGTTCGGAGCGGACAAGAAAGTGGAGGCCATCGCGGCCTTGAAGGATGCCCTCACTGACGACATAAGGGCTCCGTCGCCTCCCCCGCGCGCTGGAGGGCCCGCTGGCGGTGCGGCTGGCGCACCCGGGGCAGCCGGTGCCGGCCTCGGCGCGATCGCCGCCCCGGCCGCCGCTGCCGCTGCTGGTGGAGCCAGCCCCTGCGGGACCTGCGGGACGACGGGGTACTCCCTCGGCGACATCCTCGGCACCTCCGCGTTCATCGCCGTCATCGCGTTCGCGGGAGCGGCCCTGGTCCGTCGCCGGAGGGACTGAGGCAGCGGTCAGCGGTCGGCGGTCGGCCGTCGGCGTTGGGCGAGAGGTACCGGCAACGCGGCGCCGGTGTGCTCGCCGCGGAGCATCTCGAAGGAGACCTCGAAGGCCGCCTCGAGCACGTCTGGTTGCAGCACCTCTTCGGGAGCCCCGAAGGCGAGCTGTCGGCCGTCCTTGAGCAGGATCACGGCGTCGGCGTAGCGTGAAGCGGCGACCATGTCGTGGGCGCTGACGAGGGCCGCGAGGGAGCGTGAGCGCACGAGCTCGCGCAGGCGGGTGAGGAAGTCCGTCTGGTGTGCAGGGTCGAGGCCGGTCGTGGGCTCGTCCATCAAGAGCACGCGAGCCTGCTGGCAGAGCACCCGGGCGAGGCTTACACGCTGCTGCTCGCCGCCGCTGAGCTCCCCGAAGGGCCGTGACGCCAGCCCGCTGAGGGAGAGCAGATCCAGGGCCGAAGCGACGGCGCCGCGGTCCTCGTCGGACTCGAAGAGGCGGGCGGGGGCGTGGGCGAAACGCCCCATGGCCACGATGTCCTGCACTCGCAGCCCGAGCTCCGAGACGATGCGCTGCGGCAGGTAGGCGATGCGGCGAGCGCGCTCAGCGGCGGGCAGCTCGGAGGGGGCGGCGCCGTCCGCGAGCGCCACGCGGCCTCGGGAGGGCCGTCGAAACCCGGCGAGCAGTCGGAGCAGGGTCGACTTGCCGGCGCCGTTGGGACCGAGGAGGAAGGTGAGCCGGGCCGGCACGAGCTCGACGTCCACGCCGTCGAGTGCGCCGGGGTGGGTGGGGTAGTCCAGACCGAGGCTCCGGCCGCTCAGCAGGGACTGCGTCGACGGGTCAGACATGGTGGGCCGGCCCCTTGCGCACCAACAAGAAGATCAGGAGTGGAGCTCCCACCAGGGCGGTGAGCACGCCCACGGGGAGCTCCGTGCCCACCCGCGTGAAGAGCACCCGCGAGAGGGTGTCGCAGAGGAGGAGCAGAGTAGCGCCCACGAGGGCGGAGGCCGGTAGGAGCACCCGGTTGTCGCTGCCGACGATCAGCCGGAGCAGGTGAGGGACGACCAGACCCACGAAGCCGATGAGGCCTGCGAGGGCGGCGGAGATGCCCGCTATTGCCGCCGTGGCGACGAGCACGGCGACCAGGAGCGCGCGCGGGTGAACGCCGGCCCCGGAGGCGGCCTCCTCCCCCAGCCCCAGGATGTTGAGCGCGCGAGCCGAGCGGATCAGCGCGGCCGCGGCGAGCACGACCACCCCGGAGGCTACGAGGGGAAGGGCGACGCCGGGGGGCAGCTCGGAGAGCGAGCCCACGAGCCAGAAGAGCAGGGCCTGGGCGTCCTGCGGTGCGCTCAAGGTCTGGATCACGGTGATGACCGCGGAGGCCGCGATGTTGAGCGCGATGCCCGCGAGGATGATCCCGTGGACGGAGCGCAGCCGGCCCGACAGCACGACCCGCGCGATGAAGACGATGGCGCAGGCGGCGCCGGCGAGGGCGCCGAGGCACCTCGTGGCGTAGCCGCCGAGGAGAGGCGCGACGTCGACGCCGCGCGCCAGGACGAGGGCCAGCGCCCCACCTACGGCCGCTCCGCCGCTGATCCCGAGCACATAAGGGTCGGCGAGCGGGTTCCGGAGCAGGGCCTGCAGCGCCGCGCCGGAGACCGCGAGGCCGGCACCGACCGCCAGGCCGAGCAGGACACGCGGGAGCCGAACCTCCAAGAGGAAGAGCCTGGCACGCTCGGGGGCGCCCTCGCGGAGGGCCTCGAGCCCAAGCCCCTCGGGAGCGAGGTGGAGGGACAGGAGCACGGCCGCGAGGAGCAGCACGAGACCGCCGGCGGTCACGAGGAGGAGCAAGCGTCGTGGGTTCATGGGGGGCTGGGGCTCCGAGCCGCCACGCTCTCCAGAGCGCTCAAGCCCTCGAGCAGGCGGGGCCCCGGCCGCGACAGGCCGTCCGGGTCGACCCTGTGGATCCTGGCGCGGGGAGCGGCGCTCGCGAGGCGCCGTCGCAGGCCGGCGTCGTTGGCGCCCGAGCGGTGGACGAGATCGACTACAAGGTCCGGCGCCAGCGCGGCGATCTGCTCGTCGGAGAGGCGCGGGTAGTCCGGGCCCTCGCCGCCCGGAAGCGGGTCCAACCCGGCCAGCCGCGCGATCTGTGCAGGGAAGCTGCTGCGAGCGGCCGCGATGATGGGCGACGCGTTGAGGACCAGGAGCACCCGCGGCGAGCGCGCCCGGCGTCCCGGCGCCTCGAAGAGCCGTGCCATGCGCTTCAGCAGGGCCCGGCCGCGATCCACGCGGCGTGTCTTCTCAGCGACGAGGAGGATGCACGCGCGAAGCTCCTCCATGGTGACGATGCGGCAGAGCAGGCTCGGGACGCCGGCCGCCTCGAGCTGACGCACGAAGGGAGGCGGCGGACCGTCGCGGTGCCCGACCACCAGATCCGGGTCGAGAGCCACGATGCGCTCGACGCTGGGGTCGAGGATGCCGCCGATCTGCCCGGGAGCACGCCCGCCGACGGTGGGGCGGTCGTAGCGTGTCGTCCCGACGACGCGCTCCCCGAGGCCGAGCTCCACGAGGATGTCGGTCATGTTCGGGGCGAGGGAGACGATGCGGGCAGGGCCGTCTCTCGGGCCGGAGTCCTCGAGCCCGCCTTGCGCCAACAGCGCGAGGGCCAGGAGTGCCGCCCGCGTCACCTCCTCCTGAGCTTGCGCTCGATCTCGTCGGCGTCGTAGGGGCGCGTGGGGCTGAACTCGATGTACTTCTCGTAGTTCGACTTGGCCAGGTCCGTCAGGCCCTTCTCCCAGTAGAGGTCACCGAGGAACTTGTAGGCCATCGGGAACTGCTTGCCGCCGAGCTTCACCGTGCGCTTGAAGTACTGCTCGGCCTTGGAGCGGTTCTTGTTCTTCAGCGCGATCTTGCCGAGGTGGAGGTTGGCTTCGGAGTGGAAGGGGTCCTTGCGCACTACCTCGCTCAGGTAGCGCTCGGCCTCCTTGTACTTCTTGATGCGGTACAGGGACTTCCCGTAGTTGGCGAGGTTGGAGATCTTCTCCGTGTCGAGGGAGAGGGCTCGGCTGAAGTCCCCGAAGGCTTTGCTGAGGTTCCCGTTGCGCATGTAGATGTTGCCCCGGGCGTCGTAGATCTCGGCGAGGCGGTCCGAGCTGAGCTCGATGCGCTTCTCCTCGGACTGCACGATCAGGAAGTCGAGGTGGGTCTTGGCCTCCTGCTGCAGCTTCCGGTCCTTGGTCGCGAGCAGCACCTCCGCCAGGGTGTAGCGGTAGTCGGAGTTGTCCTCCTCGAGGGTGACGGCCTTTCGGAAGTGGTCGATGGCGGCCGGGAGCTTCTCCTCGGCGTTGCGAACACGGCCGAGCAGGAAGTGGGTCCGGGCGCCGCGCGGATCAAGCTTCAGCGCCTCCTGCAGGTACTCCGCCGCCTTCTCGTAGTTCTTCAACCCGAGCTCGATCTCACCGAGCATCAGGGCGGCCGCGACGCTTGTGGGGTGGTCGCGGTAGTAGCGGATGGCCTCGGTCCGGGCTGCCTCGAGCTTGCCGACGCGCAGGAGCGTGTCGACGTACTCCATCGCCGCCTCCTCGCTGACGCGGGCGGTGCGCTGGAGCTCGATGAACTGCTGGAGGGCCTCCTCGTAGTTGGCCAGCGACTTGTAGGCCATGGCGAGGCGGAGGCGGTAGTCCGGGTTGCCCGGCTCGAGCTCGACGAGCTGCCTGAGCACGTCCCGGCGTTGGACCGGCTGCTTCTTCAGCTCGTAGAGCGTGATGAGCTTCTTGAGGAGCGGGACCTTGTTGCCGACCTTGTCGAGGCCGCTGATGAGCACCTTCTCCGCCGCCTCGAGGTTCTTCTCTTTGACCTCCACGTCCGAGAGACGCACGTAGGCCACCGCCTCGGCCGGCGACAGCTTGATCACGGCCTCGTACTCACTCTTGGCGTTCTTGAACTGCTCGAGGCGCTCGGCGAGCTCTCCTTTGAGCAGGTGGAGCGGGGTCGAGTCGGGGTACTTCTTGAGGGCCTCGTTCACCGCCTTCTCGGCTTTCGGGAAGCGGCTGCTGGCGATGAGCGAGTCGACGTAGAGGCTGTGGTAGCGCTCGGACTCGCACCCTACCTCGGGGCACTCCCTCAAGACCTCGCCCATCCGCGTGTACTCGCTCTGCCGCCTGTGCAGCTCGGCGAGGTCCAAGAGCAGCTCCTCGGTCTGGCGGACCTTGAGGGCGAAGCGGAGGTGCTCGATCTGCTTCTGGGGCTCGTTCAAGGCCGCGAAGACACGGGCCAGCAGGCGGTGCGCCTCGAAACGAGCAGACAGGACCTTCTTCTGGCGGGCCGACTCGATGACCGCCGTCGCCTGCTCGCGAGCCTTGTCGTACTTGCCTCGCTCCAGGTACACGCGCGCGAGCTCGAGGCGACCGTCGAGGTGGTCGGGGTTCAGCTTGGAGACCTGCAGGAAGTACTTCTCGGCCGCGTCGTACTTCTCGGCGGCGGCGAGCACACGCCCGAGGAAGTAGTTGGCCCTCACGTCGTTGCGGTTGGCCTGGACGAGCTTGCGGAAGAGACGGTCCGCCTCGTCGTAGTTTCCCCGCTGGTAGTGGATCTTGCCGAGCATGTAGAGGACCTGCGGGTCCTGCGCCGAGGTGGCGAGGTACTCCTGGAGCTGCTTGAGCGCCGTCTCCTCCTCGCCCTTGGCCATCAGCTCCATGGCATCTATCAGGGCCTTGGTGTTGGGGCTGCCTACCTTCTTGTGGATCTTGCCCCACTTCTTGTTGAGGACCGGGTCCTTCTGGAAGTCGACTGGGAAGCGCTCGCGGAAGCGCGCGTAGAGCGCGGCGATCTGCTCTTTGATCTGGGCGTCCTCGGGGAACTGGGTCTCCAGCTTCTCGAGCCTCCGGATCTCCCTCTTGTAGGCGGCGGGGGTGTCCTGGGCCAGGGCGGACTTGGAGATCTTCGTCGCCCTCTGCGTGCCCGTCTTCACTCCGTTCCCGACGTTCGCCGAGCCACCGCCGAAGGGCAGCACGCCCAGCTGCATGAGGGCGTAGCCCACGCCCACGACGAGCAGCACACCGAGGCCCACGCCGGCCAGCAGCAGGCCGGTCGTCCGGGGGCGGCGCTTGGGGAGGGCGATCGGGGCTGCTACCCGCGGGGCGGGTGCCTCGCCTGCCTCGGGCGCGGCTTCGGTGACCGCCGCGCCGGTCGGCAGAGGCGCCTGCTCGCCCGGTGCAACGTCGAGCTCCAGCACGGCGCTGGGCTCGGCTGCCGCGTTCTCGGCGCCGGTCAGGCGGATGGCCTCGAGGAGCTCCTGCTCCTCCGGCTCGAGCTCCGAGATGCTCGGCGCTGAGACGAAGAAGACCTCGCCCGAGGGGTCCTCCGGTTGGGCGGCGGCGCCCTCGTCCTCCCCGAGGTCGTGGAACTCGATGGTGCCGGTCCCGGGTTGGGGGAGGGGCTCGGCCGCGGCCTCCATCTTTCGGCTGGCAGCCTCGTCGATGGTCGGGATGTTGACCTCGGAGGACTGCTGGGCGAGGAAGGCCTCGAAGTCCACGTCCTCGAGCCCGCCGACGGCGTCGGCGGAGTCATCCGGCTCGGACTCCTCGTCCATCAGCGCCTGCTCGCCCGTGATGCCGAGCCCGGACTCGACTCCGGAGGCGGAGCCGAAGTCGCCGAAGGGGTCGAGGTCGTCGAGCTGCACGCTGTCGCTCCCGCCCGATTGCGGTCCGACGGCCGAGATCTCCTCTGAGACCTCAGGCGCGGCGGGAAGCTCCTCGGAGACTTCCGCGGCATCGAAGGACGGAGCGCTCATCTCTTCGGACACCTCGGGAGCCGCCGCGAAGGCGTCCGAGAGGTCCATGGAGGCGCCGAAGTCGTCGTCGGCAGTGGTCGGAGGGGCCAGCTGCTCGGAGAGCTCACCGACGGGGTCGTCGTCCTCGCCGGTCTGGGTGCGGATCGCGCCGGTGTCCTGGTGGTCGAGGCCCTCGAATTCGAGGCTCGGGTAAGCGCTGGACTCGAGCCCGGTCCCGGTAGACTCCGGCAGGCCCGTCGCGGTCGGCTCTTGCGGTACCTGGGCCTGGTCCACGACCGCCACGTCCGAGAGATCCTCGAAGGAGGCGCCGTCCTCTCCGTCGCCGGCCTGGTCGAGCGTCTCCCGGTCTTCGCTGGCCGGGCTCCACCAGTCGGTCTCGGCGCTCGCGGAGGCTTGCTGCGGTGCCGGGGGCACCTCCGGCTGCGGCACGGCCTCCGGAGGCAGCGGCGGCGGTACGGCAGGGGGCGGCGGCTGCTCCTCGGCCGGGGGCTGCGCCGCGCTGGCCGCGCTGGGGATGGGAGGCGGTTGGGGCGGAGCGGCCCACAAGGTCTGCGACAGAGCCCGGTCCTGAGGCGCGTCCTCCTCCGGCTCCTGCGGTGTCTGCGGCGGCGCCGGGGCGGCTGGAGGGGGTTCGGGCGGGGCGTAGGTCTCGGTCTCCCCCGGAGGAATGGGCTCCCCGTCCACGCGGGTGCCCCCGCTCATAGCGGGTCGGTCGGTGTTGGTGGCCTCTGTCGGCTCGCTGAGCCTGCTCCCCGGTGCGCCGTCGTCGCCCAAGCCGAAGCGTGCTGTCGCTCGGCGCGGCGCGGGGGGTTCATCGGGAATCCTCTGGATGGCCGGCTGCGCCGGGGCCTGCGCTTCTTCCTGCTCGGCCTCGCGTGAGGCCTCGAAGCTCTCCTCCGCCGCGCTGCTCATCGCCTGCGCGGCCGCTCCGACCTCGTCGCTGCCGAAGGTCATGGTGCGGACCTGGCGGGTCGCTTCCTCGCGCTCCTGTTCGTTGGACACGCCGGCCAGGCGTGGGTCCACCGGCGCGTCTGCCGGTGGTCGGACCATGCTGGTCGCCTCGTCATCCTCTGCGTCCATGAAGGGTGCAGCTTCACGGGGCGGGGGCGTGGGCGGTGTTGGAGGGGGAGGTGGCGTCGGCGGGCGGGCGCGGCGTGGGCGCGGCGACCCCATGGTCTGCGTCGGCCGCGGCTTCGCTCCCGCCCAGACGTTGTCCTCGGCGTGGGTCAGGGTCGTTCTCGAGCCCCTGTGCACCCCGATGGAGGGGCGTCCGGTCTCGCTGGGATCGGTCGACGCGGCACGCCCGGCGTCGCCTGCTGCCACGTAGCCCGCGGTCGCGAGGGGGTCGTCCTCCTCTCCGCTGCGGCTCTCCGTCTCAAGGGAGACACCGTCCTTCTCGGGCTCGG
>CAZQPP010000289.1:0-10658 GCA_964594295.1 uncultured Myxococcales bacterium
CTTCTTGCTGGCGGTGGGCTGCATCATGGACATCTTCAGCGCGCTGGTCGCCGTGCTGCCGGTGCTGATCCCTCTCGCCACTGCCTACGACATCCACCCGCTCCACCTCGGCGTCATCTTCCTGGCGAACCTCCAGGTCGGCTACATCACCCCGCCGGTCGGCATGAACCTCTTCATCTCGGCGCTGCACTTCAAGCGCCCGATCCTGCAGGTGGCCAGGACCGTGATCCCCTTCATGCTCCTGCTCCTGATCTCGGTGATCGCGATCACCTACATCAAGCCGCTCTCGCTGTGGCTCCCCGCCCAGTTCGGCGCGCCCGGCCTCTCAGAGGATGCCGACATGCAGGACACCCAGGAGACCGAAGACCTCCTCCAGGAGATGGAGGACGACGACCTCGATCAGTACCTGGACGACGAGGAGGAGCCGGAGGAGGAGCCGGACGACGCGGAGGTGCCGGACGAGACGGAGGCGGTGCCGGACGAGACGGAGGAGCCGGACGACACCGAGGTGCCGCAGGAGGAATAGGGCCGGCCGGAGCCCGACTACGGGGCTCTTGCGCACAGCGCACAACAAGGTGTTTCGCTCGCGAAACACCCCGCGTAGAGGTGTTTCGTTTGCGAAACGCCTGCCCCGCCAAACAGCCTCTCCGCCCGAGTTGTGTCCGACCTGCCGTCCCGGCTCGCGCTGCGCGCTCCGCCGCAACTTGGCGACTGCCAGACACAATCGAGCGGCGCCGAAGCTTCCAGCCTCGGCGGTACGTCGCGTCCGCGGATTGCGTGCGCAATCCGCAATACGCTCCTAGGGCTCGGCAGTCTCTACCTTCGGCTCCTTCAGAGACTCCGCCTTGGCGACGATCTCGTCCATGATCTCGCGCACCTTGCCGCGGCTGCGCGAGCGCTCGGATTGCAGGAGCTTCCAGATGCGCTCGTGCTTGGCGGCGTTCGTCTCGAGGGACCAGCGCGCTGCGCCGGCGATGGTCAGACGGTGCGGGCTCATCTCGTCTGCGAGCCAGTCGATGGTCCTGACGATGCGCCGGATGTACTTCGTGTTGCCGTTCGCGAAGTAGGCGTGCCAGAGGATGTCGACGACCATGGGGGAGTTGATCTCCATGGTGCCGATCTGGGGCGCCTCCTCGTTCAGGAGCTGCTCGGCGTACTCCGCCATGGGCGGGTAACGATCCTTGGCCTGCTCCAGGTACTCGCGGGTCCTGAAGGAGTTGGCGAACCAGACCGCCTGCAGGCCGAGGTGCAGCAGGCCGGCGTCGATCTTGGCCAGGTCGTCGAGCCAGAAGGGCACCTGGTCGGGGTTCTCGTTGAAGATCTGGGCGAGGAAGGAGACCAGCGGCTCCCTGGTCTCGTCGTTGATGAGACCGTGCTGGGCGAGGTAGTCGAGCATCTCGACGGTTCGCCCGGGCTCCGGGTGCAGGTAGTAGAACTGGAGCCAGCGGTTGGCCTCTTCGGCCGAGACTTCGCTCCGTTTGCGCTCTACCTCGTATGTCCCGGTTGGGAGGGTCTCGGTCTTCGGTCCGGCGGTGCCGCAGCCCGTCACGCACAGCATGACGGCAATAGCTGGGACCGAGCGTCGGCTTCGGGTCATTTACTGCCCTGTCCAGGAGGCGAGAGGATCATAACGTCCATCTACGGGCGCGCAAAGGACAAAGCGCAGGAGAAGAAAGTGTCGGCGGGGGCTTCGACGGTCTCGGGGTCGTCAAAGGTCAACCACGCGCCGTCGGGCAGGGCCCAGGATGCCACCGGCGGGCTTGGGAGCGGGACGGGCCGGAGCCCCACCCCTTCCGGGCTGCTCAAGAGCGCTTCTATCGCCGACGAGGTCTCCGCCTGGGTGTAGGTGCAGGCAGTATAAACAAGCACTCCACAAGGACGGAGCAGGGGGAGCACGGAGCGCAGCACGGCTCGCTGCAGCTTCGCGAGCGAGGCCTGATCCCGCTCGCGGCGCAGCAGGCGGATCTCCGGGCGCCGCCGGAGCGTGCCCAGGCCCGTGCAGGGCGCGTCGACGAAGACGAGGTCGAAAGAGCCGGGGTGCAGCGGCGCGGACCGAGACAGGTCAGCCGCGGCGGCGGGCACTCTGCTGAGCTCGCGCGCCGCGCGGAGCTTTTCGGCGGACAGGTCTGTCGCCAGCAGCTCCACCTCGGGGCCGAGCAGCGAGGCGAGCAGCTCGGTCTTCACACCGCGGCCGGCGCAGGCGTCGAGGACTCGCCCCCCTCGCGGTACCAGCTCGGCCACGGCTCTCGCGACGGCGACCGAAGCCTCGTCCTGCGCGAGCAGTGTTCCAGTGCGCCCGAGCGCTGCCCCTGCAGCTCCCGTGGGGAGGAGCGCGGTGCCGGGGACCCTCCCCGGGCGCGCACCCTCGACGCCTGCGCTCGCGAGCGCTTCGAGCAAGGCCTCGCTGTCAACAACGGACGGCCCTCGCCCGCGCACCGAGTAGGGAGCGCGTTGGAGGTACGCCCTCGGAGCTGCCTTGGCGGCCTCGGCCGGCAGGTCCGCGAAGCTGCGGAGGATCCACCCCGGGTAACACCGCCCGGGATCCGGGGGCGGCGGCGGCGCGTCCCCAAGCTCGCGAAGCCTTCGCCGGAGCACGGCGTTGACGAGGCGTCCCGCGCCGCGGCCGGCCAGCCTCGCAGCAGCCGAGACCGCAGTGTCCACGGCTGCGTGGCGCGGCACCCGGTCGAGGAGGGCGAGCTGCGTCTCGGCCGCGACCAGGGCCCACACGGCCGGCGGGGGCGTGCGGGCGATCCCGCGGGACAGGTAGGGCTCGATGCGGGCGAGCAGCGCCGGCGCGTGGCGAAGCGCCGCGTAGATTATCTCGGTCCCCAGGGCCGCGTCGGTCCGCGAAAGGCCCTGCAGCCCGGCGACGCGCGCGATCTCCACCTGGCTCCGGCCCTGCCCGGCGGCGATGTTGCACAGCGAGCGCACGACCTCGGTGCGGATGCGCGCCCCCGGGGAGCCTCTGCGCCCGCCTCTCCTGGGGGCCCTACTGCTCAGGCTGCCACACCAGGACCGGGCGACGGGCCGCGCCGGCCTCGTCGGGGCGAGACACGGGGGTCTTTGCCGGGGCGGTCGCGAAGTACTCGGGCTCGGTCTCGGCGCGCTCCACGAGGCGTCGCATGGCGGCCGCGAAGGCGTCGAGGCTCTCCCTGGTCTCCGTCTCGGTGGGCTCGACCATCATCGCCCCGTCGACGCAGATCGGGAAGGCGACGGTGTAGGGGTGGAAGCCCTCGTCGATGAGACCCTTTGCGATGTCCATGGTCTTCACGCCCTGGGCCTTCAGGCGTCGGTGCAGGAAGACGCATTCGTGCAGGGTCTCGGAGTCTGTGGCCAGCGGCAGGACGTCCTCGAGCAGTGAGCGCAGGTATCGGCTGTTGAGCACTGCCATGTCCGCCACGTCGCGCAGGCCCTCGGGGCCGTGGCGAAGGATGTAGGCGTAGGCGCGAACGAAGATGCCGAAGTTGCCGAAGAAGCCGTGCACCCGACCGATGGAGCGCGCCTCCGTGTCCTCCCGGCGGAAGTAGCCGGTCTTCAGATCCATGTCGATCCGCGGGACCGGCAGGTATGGCTCGAGGAAGCCCCTCACCGCCACGGGCCCCGAACCCGGCCCGCCGCCGCCGTGTGGCGTGGAGAAGGTCTTGTGCAGGTTGAAGTGCATGACGTCCACGCCCACCAGGCCCATGGTCGTCCGGCCCAGGATGGCGTTGAGGTTGGCGCCGTCGCAGTAGACGAGGCCGCCGCCGTCGTGCACCACCTGCGTGATCTCGGGCAGGCGCGTCTCGAAGACGCCAAGGGTGTTGGGGTTGGTGACCATCAAGGCGGCGACGTCGTCGGCCTTGTGCTCGGCGACAGCCTCCGGGTGAAGGCGGCCGTCCTCTCCCGAGGGCACGCTGGTGACGGTGTAGCCGTTGAGCGTGCAGGTGGCCGGGTTCGTGCCGTGGGCCGTGTCGGGGACCAGCACCCGCTTGCGTGGGTTCCCCTGCTCGCTCAACCACGCGCGAATCACCGCCATGCCCGTGAGCTCGCCCTGGGCGCCGGCTGCCGGCTGGAGGGAGACCGCGTCCATGCCGCCGATGACGGCGAGGGCGCGCTCGAGGCGCCACATGAGCTCCAGGGCCCCCTGGCAGGCCTCGTCGGGGGTGTGGGGGTGCAGCCCCACGAAGCCCGGGAGCCCCGCGAGCTCCTCGTTCATGCGCGGGTTGTGCTTCATCGTGCACGAGCCGAGCGGGAAGAAGCCGGTCTCGATGCCGTAGTTGTGGTGGCTCAGGCGCACGAAGTGGCGCACCACCTCGGGCTCGCTGAGCCGTGGCAGCAGGGCCGGCTCCCGGCGGCGAAGCTCTGGCTCGAGGCGCACCTCGCCGCGGGAGGCGGGGCGCACCGTCCATCCTGCGCGGCCCTTGGAGCTCCGCTCGAAGGAGAGCGGCTCTCTCATCGACAGGGGGAAGTCCGGAAGAGGTGTTTCCACCGTCAGGGCTTCAGCTTCTTCTCGACCGTGCCGGCCTTGTGGAGCTCCTTCAAGACCTTGCGCTTCTCCTTGGCGAACTTCTTCCGGCGCAGGCTCTCGACGAGCTGCTCTTTGACCTCTTCGAAGCTCCGCGTGCGGCCCTGCTTCTTGTCGATCACCTTGATCAGGTGCCAGCCGAAGGCCGTGCGCACGGGCTTGGAGACCTTGCCCGGCTTGAGAGAGAAGGCGATGTCTTCGAACTCCTTGACCATCTGCCCCCGCCCGAAGTAGCCGAGGTCGCCACCGCGAGGTGCCGACGGCCCCTCGCTGAGCTCCTTGGCCACGTCCTCGAAGCTGCGCCCCTTCTTGATCTCGGCCTGGGCCTTGGTGAGCTTCGCCCGGGCAGCCTTCTGCGCCTGGTCGTCGGCGTCCTTGGCTACCCGCGCCAGGATGTGGGCGGCGTGCACCGTCTCGCGCTCCTTGTAGAGGTTCTGGTGCTTGTCGTAGAAGTCCTTCGCCTCGTCGTCCTCGACCTTGATCGTCCCCTTCTTGTCGAGCAGGGCCTCGAACTCGAGGCGCTGCGCGATCTGCCGGCGCACCCGCTCCTCGGTCATGCGGCTGTGCTCGAGGTAGCTCGTGTACTGCTTGGGCGTCTTGAAGCGCCCCTTGTAGGCCTCGAACTCCTTCGCGAGCTTCTCCTTGGGGACCGTGATCCCCTCCTTCTTCACGACCTGGGCCACCAGGACGTCGTCGATGAGGCGGTCGAGGATGGTCGTCTTCAGGCGCCTGAGCCGATCTGCGGGGATCTTCAGGTTTGGCCTCTGGTAGCGTGAGAGCGCCTCGGTGAAGGTCTGGGCGGAGATCGCCTCTCCGTTCACGACGGCCACCGGGTCGGGGATCTCCTCGGCAGGCGCCGCCTGTCCGGCCGCGGCGGGCGCCGCCTTCGCCGGAGCAGCGGCCTCTACCTTCTCCGTGGGCTTCTGCTCTGCGGCGGGCGTCGCGGGGGCGGCGGCGGGTTTCGCCTCCTTCTTGGACGGCGCAGGAGCCTCGGTCGTCACCTTGGGCTTCGTACAGCCCAGGCACAAAACAACGGCAAGAAGCACTGCCAGGGAAGGACGCATCAGCTTGCTCCGGCAACAGGGGGTGTCGTGAATAGCATCGCGCCCGAGGGCCTTCAAATCGGGATCTCTGGCTCGAGCAGCACCCGCTCCACCCGATCCACCCCCAAGAAGTGCGGGAGGACCGCGACTCCGAGGGCGAACACCGTGTGACCGAGCTCCACGATGGGCCACGTGGGCGTTGTGTACTGCGAGACTATCTCGGTGGTGAGGCAGCGCTGACCGCAGGCCCACCTTCCCCCGGGCAGCTTCCTCAGGTTCGCGAGGGGGCAATGCCTGCCGCCGGTGACGTACACCCACGGCGCCACCAGCACCCGCGGGAGGCCCTCGGGCTTGGAGGCCATGCCCTGGGGTAGGAGCTCGACCTGGTAACGCTTCACGCCGAGCTCCTGTAGGAAGTGGCGGGCGTGATCCGCGTCGAAGGGGTCCGTTGCCAGCTGCTCGACCTGGCTGCGCGCTATCAGCGCGCGGTCCTGCACGAGGTTCCCTGCCGGCGAGGGCATCTGCCCGCCGAAGCGGGCCATCCTCTTGGCCCTGAACAGGAAGCGCCCGAGCTCGACCTCGAGGCCCAGCTTCGAGAAGGCGGCCGCCGCTCCCCAGTCGTTCACGACGAGCTCGGGCTCGCGGGCCCATCGAGAGAAGCGCTCGACTCCGATGAGGGTCTTCTCCCAGCGGTCCTCGGACACGGGGCCCAAGACGAGAGACGCGGGCATCTCTCCGTCCGCGAGGATCTCCGCGGCCTCGGCGACCGCGTCCGCGCCGGGAGCTCGCCAGGGGCAGAGCTCGGTCCCGAAGTAGATCCGCCTGATGAGGGGCTCGACGCCAGCCTCGAGCAGCGCCTCGCAGGTGCGCTGCCACCCCTTGACCTGGTAGCGGACCGGGCGGAGGTGAGGCACGAAGGTCTCTATGTGCGGCTCGGCCAGCCACGCCCGCAGGGAGCGGAGCTGGTTGAGGTCGGCGACTTGGAGGGCCAGCTCCATCAGGGTCCGCTCGGCTCGCGGGAGAAGTAGCAGAAACTGCCCGTGCGGCAGATCTCGGGCCGGCCGAACGCGGTCACGGCCTCTATCGGATCCCGGTCGGTCTCGGCGAAGCGCGAGACGAGCTTGACGGCCCGTACGGCCGAGTCCGTCGAGCGTCCGGGCACCTTGAGGTGCGTCACACCCATCTCGCGGAGCTCGGGGATGAAGCAGAGCCCGCACTTCCCGAGGGCCACGACCTGCGGTGGTGTGCCCGGGGGGATCGAGAGCGGCGGCGGCACGTCGGCCGCCTCTCTGCGCCCGCGGGTGCGTAGGACCTTGCGGGTGTGCGAGTTGCAGAAGTCGCGGTCCTGCCCGTAGCCGTGTGCGGCGAAGCAGCGCGCGCCGTCGAAGACGCAGGGCTCGCCCATGATGAAGACCTCGACCTCGAGGCCGAGCGCGCGCGCCTTGCGCGACAGGGGCGCGAGGGTCTTCAGGCCGATCTCCCGACCGAAGATGATGCGCGTCGCCCCCATCCTCGCGAAGAGCTCGACCGACGCCGAGTTGACTACGCCTCCCTCGCCGCTCACGTGCAGCAGGGCATCGGGGAAGGCGGCCTTGATCTCGGAGAAGACCGACGGGGAGGCCAGGATGAAGCCGTCCGCGCCACACTCCATGGCCTCTCCGGCGAGCTCCATGGCGAGGGACCAGGTCGCCTCGTTGTACTCGTGCTCGTTGAGCGCGACGAGCAGCGGGCAGCCGTGCTCGTGGGCCGCCTCCGAGAGCTCCGCGAGTCGCTCCTTTCCGGTGATCTGGTTCACCGCGCGGTATCGCCGATTCGGTGACACCTCGTAGCCGAAGCGGTTCGACCACTTCTCTGGCACGTAGCCGGCGAAGATCTCGCGCGCGCCGGCCTCTACGAGGGCGCGCAGGGACTGGCGGTTGGCTCCCGCGTGCAGGCCTACGACGGGTTTCAGCGCGAACCTCCCGGCGGCCCGGCGGCGGCTCTTGTTTTGTAGGCGAAGCGGTGACTCACGGCAGGGACTTTAGTGCCAGGGGACAGACGGGGTCAAAAGGAGCGCGCTCGGCGCCAGAGTGAACAAGAGATTGACCCGTGCGGGTATTCGCGGTCGTGGCACCTTTCCTCGAGGCTGCGCGTGTGCGCGCTGGAGAAACTTGCTAAGTCGCTAGCTTCCCCAGCGCGCACCCCCTGGGCAGCGCGCCTCGGTCCCCGACGTGTCGGGCGGGGTCCGACCCCTGGAACCGGGTGACCACATGAGCGATGCCAAGCAGAAGCACCCGCGCGGCCTGTACGTGCTGTTCGGGACGGAGGCGGCCGAGCGCTTCTCGTTCTACACGATGCGCGCCATCCTGGTGCTGTACCTCACCTCCATCGTCTTCCTCGGCTCTTTTCGCGCCTCCGAGGACTACCGCGAGGAGCTGAGCGCCGAGCTCGCGAAGTCGCCGGAGAGCGTCTTCGAGGGAGGCATCAAGGACCTCGAGAAGGCGCCGTCGGATGCCTTCACCGCGGCCCTCGGGGGTGACCCGGCAGAGAAGGGCAAGGCCCTCTTCCTCTCCGCGCTGAAGGCCGCGCCGGACCGCGGCGCGCTCCTCGACCGGGCCTTCGACCGCGCCAACAGCCTCCGAGAGCACGTGGACCCGGCGGCGGCGAGCATCAGCAGCGGCGGGTCGGACTTCGCCGTCTGGGTGGTCGCCCGCAGGATCAAAGACGACATCCGCGACGAGGCCCTGCACGTTTACGGGCTGTACCTCCTGTTCGTCTACGCCATGGGCCTGCTCGGCGGCTACTTCGCCGACAAGGTGCTCGGCTCGCGCAAGGCCATCGTGCTGGGCGGGTTAGTCATGGGCGCCGGCCTCTTCGTGATGGCGAGCCAGGAGCTCGTCTTTTACGGGCTCGCGCTCGTCGTGGCGGGCAACGGTTTCTTCAAGCCCAACATCTCCACCATCGTCAGCGGGCTCTACGCGGAGGACGACAAACGGAGGGACGGGGCCTTCACGATCTTCTACATGGGCATCAACCTAGGGGCCTTCCTCGCGATCTTCGGCGCCGGCTACGCCGAGGCCGTCGCCGAGACCGACCCCACCGGCTGGAACCTCGGCTTCATCTTCGCCGGCATCGGCATGATCCTGAGCCTGATCCTCTTCATCTGGGGCCAGAAGCACCTGGGCACGGCCGGCTTCCCGCCGAACCGCGAGGTCACGCCCGAGAGCCGCCTCGAGACCCGCGACTGGCGTGACGTCGTAGTCTGGGCCGTGTCCGTCACGGTCCTGGTCGTACTGGCGGTGATGAGCTGGAGCTTCGTCGGTCCGATCTGGACCGCGCTGCCCGGCTGGGTGCAGTCCGGTGTGCTCATCCCGATCTTCGGAGGGATCTTCTACGGCCTCATCAAGAGCAAGCTCACCGTCGAGGAGTGGCAGCGCATCGCCGTCGTCTTCATCATCTCCTTCTTCGTCATCTTCTTTTGGGCGGGCTTCGAGCAGGCCGGCGGCACCATGAACCTCTTCGCCTACGAGCGCACCGACCGCCACATCGGCGGCTGGGAGATGCCGGCGACCTTCTTCCAGGGCTTCAACCCCCTGTTCATCATCATCCTGGCCCTGCCCTTCGCCAAGCTCTGGAGCTGGAACGACAGCAAGTCTTGGGGCCTGAGCACGCCCGCCAAGATGGGCGTGGGCATGATCCTCTTGGGCCTCGGCTTCGTGGTCATGTACTTCGGCCAGCTCGAAGCCGACGAGCTCGGCCTCGCGAGCCTCTGGTGGCTCGTCGCCGTCTACCTGATCCACACGGTCGGCGAGCTCTGCCTCTCCCCCATCGGCCTGTCCATGGTGACCAAGCTCTCCCCGGTGCGGGTCGTCTCCCTGATGATGGGGGTGTGGTTCGCCTGCACGGCGGTCGCCGACTACCTGTCGGGGCGCCTCGAGTACATCGTGCACCAGCACGGCATCAACCTCTGGGTCTTCTTGATCAGCGTCTCGTGCGGCGCGGGCGTCGTCCTGCTGATCATGACGCCGCTGCTCAGGAAGTGGATGCACGGGCGAGGGTAGTCCACGCCCACACCCTACGGGCCCGGGCAGTCCTCCGGGCAGCTGCAGAGGTTCTCTGTCTCACTGCAGCTCCCGTCGCCGCAGGCCGTGCACACCCAGCGCAGGGCCTCGGCGCAGGAGCATCGGTAGATGCAGCGGGCGTCGTCGCAGTCGGCGCCCGCGACGACCTCGCACACGGGGATGGCGGCAAGCGTCGGGCAGCACTCGAGCCAGGGGAAGCTCGACGTGAAAGGCTCACCCGCTGTCTTGCACGGGCAGCCGTCGTCGGGGGTGCCGTCGCAGTCCTGGTCGACGCCGTCGCAGTCCTCGGCGGCGCCGGGGTGGATCGCGGGGTCCCAGGGCGCGCAGTCCTGCGAGTCGGGGCTGCCGTCGCCGTCGTCGTCGTCGTCGCAGGCGTCGCCCTGTCCGTCGCCGTCGAGGTCCTCCTGGCCTGGGTTGCAGGCGCTGGGGCAGTTGTCCTGGTCGGGCGACGTCGTCTCACCGGCGCACGCGCAGGCTGGCAGCTCTTCGTCGTAGAGCCCGTCGCAGTCGTCGTCTTCGAAGTTGCAGGTCTCCTGGGCGCCCGGGTGCTTCTCGGCGGAGAGCGGTGCGCAGTCGAGGGCGTTCACGGTCCCGTCGTTGTCGTGGTCGGGGTCGCACTCGTTGCCGATGCCGTCGCCGTCGTAGTCGACGGTCGAGAGCGACACCACGGTGGGGCAGTTGTCGTTCTCGTTGTGGACGCCGTCCTGATCGGCGTCTGTGTGGAAGGGGCAGTCGGCGCAGGAGCAGGCGGTCTCACCGCGGCCGCAGCGCCCGTCGCCGCAGCTCGCGCACACCCACTCCATGGGGTCGGGGCAGGCGCAGTCGAACTGGTCTTCTTGTGGGGTCGCGGCGTCGATGGGGTAGCAGGCGCGGACGGGGGAGAGCCCGGCGCAGCAGGCGCTGGCGGGGTCGACGGGGTCGACGCGGTCGCCGGCGGGCACGCAGCTGGGGACGGTATCACCATCGGCGGCGGAGCCGTCTTGGGTGGCCGTGTCAGGGACAATGTCGGAGGCCGTGTCGGTGGCGGTGTCGGGGACCGTGTCGGTGGCG
>CAZQPP010000290.1:0-10630 GCA_964594295.1 uncultured Myxococcales bacterium
GGGGTAGAGACGACGCCGTCCTTGCAAGGGCCTTTGACGTTGCTCCCTACGTGATTCGGCATCAGCTGGAGAACCACGGTCTCGCCTAGAGGAGGAAACCCGTGCGCCGGACGCGCGTCTGAGCTGAGCACGTCGGCCCGGTCAGACGCATAGGCGACGGACAGGCGATCCGCTCCGAGCTTTTGTTTCACTTCGTCTCGGTGTTCTTCCTTGCCGCCTTCCTCTCCGCGTGGCGCTTGATCACGTAGCGCGCGAGGTGGGCGAGCTTGGCGTCGGGCCCGGCGGCCACTCGCTCGAGGGCCTGCTCCGCCGCCGGGTGCTCGATCCAGCCGAGGCCGCGCAAGGCCATGGGGCGCACGTCCGGCACCGGGTCCGTCAGGGCCTCGCTCAAGAGCTTCACGAGCGCGAGGTCGGGCTTGGGGCCGAATGCCCGGCCCACAACGTAGAGGGCGCGGCGGCGGATCTCGGGGTCCTTGTGGCGGGCGAGCCCGGTCAGCGCGGCGCGCACGCCCTTGTCCGGGTAGAGACCGGCCATGGTGATCGCGCGGAGGCGGGACCAGGTGTCGCGGCTCTCGTCGGTGGCGACCTTCAGGAGGCGCCCGCGAGCGTCGGTGAAAGCGGCGTCGAGGGCGGCGCGGTCGGGGGCGACCTCGATGGCGCGGAGCATGGCCTCGAAGCGGGCGTCTTCGCCGGGCTTGGCGGCGAGAGCCGGCGCCGTGAAGCTCAGGGCGAGCGCAAGAATGAGGGCAAGGTGCGAGACGGAGCGCTTCATCATTGCACCTCCGGGTGGCGGACCCACGGGTTGGAGCGCATCACGCTCCCCTGGAAGTCGCTGAGCTTGTTGCCCGCGCCCGTGTTGAACATCAGGTAGGTGGCGTCGTTGTCGGGGGTGTCGGGCAGGGGATCGTGCTGCTGCGCCCCGAAGCCCATGTTCATCTCGCTGGTGTGGAAGAGGCCGAGGTAGTGGCCGAGCTCGTGGGCCATGGTGGTGTCCACGCCCGCCGGCGCGCCGGGGATCTCACGCGCCGCGATGGCCACGCCGCTTCGAACCGTCCCGTGCTTCAGGACCGGGCCCGGGATACCCCCCGAGACGCCGAGCACCATGCCCATGCCGCCGAGGGGGCCGCCCGTGAACTCGTCGACGAAGAGGAGGTTCACCGCGCCTTCGGTCTTCCCGGCCGTCGTCTCGAAGAGCTTGTGGAGCTCGTTCCCGGCCCCCATGAAGCCCTCGATCACCTGGAAGCCCGGGTCGACGTCGAAGGTGTTGATGTCGCCGAAGGTGATGCCGACCTGGCCGTAGATCGAGCGCACGGACTGCAAGATGGCGGCGAAAGCCGCGTCGTCGAGGGCGTTCTCGGCGGTCCAGCCGCGGGCGCCGGAGAAGTGGAGGTTCAGGTCGAGCACACCGGTCTCGGGCGGCTCGGGCCGGACCTTGGCGTGCACCCACACCTGCACCTCCGTGCTGATCCACACGATGGACGGGAAGAGCATGTTGCCCTCGGTGCGGTAGGCCATGACCGTCATGCGGTGCAGGCCCGGGTCCACGCGGCCCTCGGGCTGTATCGGCGCGATGGAGGCCGAGGCTCCCTCCACCATGGCCGCCACCCGGTTGTTGCAGGAGACGCACATCTGCGGCTGCCGCGAGTACCAGTTGGGGGTGACGTTCTCGAAGCCGTCGGACAGGACCCACGAGCCGAGGCTGAAGAACTGCCCGTCAGGTCCCAGCATGGTGACCGTGACCGAGACGGTGTTCGGCGGCACCTCGACGCTGAACTCGGGGGAGACGCCGTCGGTGATCGGGACCGTGAGCCCGGTCAGCAGGACCTCGACGCCGGGAGGAGGAGGTGGCGGCTGCTCGGGGCCGGGGTCGGCAGCAACGGGGGTGGTGTCTTCGCCGCCCGCCGCGTCGCCCGCGGGGACCGCCGAGCCGGGGTCGATCGAGGGGCTGTCTCGGCCGGTTACGTCGAGGGCGGTCGCGTCGGCTGCCGGGGGCGAGCTTCCGTCCGCCGCGGGGTACGCCCCGACGGGCAGGGCCGAGTAGGCGCCGCCGTCCGAGCTTTCGCAGGAGAGCAGGCCGAGGGCCAGGCAGAGACCCACGGCCGCGGCCGGGGTGAGGGAGGGGAAACGCATGGAAACCTGTCAGCTGAGAGAGGGCCGGACCACGAGAGCGCGGCAGCATACGTCTTTCTGCCGCGAGGGCGAAGCGGGGGCCCGGGAGACCCAGCGCCGGAGGGCCCTGGGAGGCTGTTGCGCATAGCGCACAACAAGGAGTTTCGGCACGAAACACCCCGCGTAGAGGCGTTTCGTTTGCGAAACGCCTGCCCCGCCAAACAGCCTCTCCGCCCGAGTTGTGTCCGACCTGCCGTCCCGGCTCGCGCTGCGCGCTCCGCCGCAACTTGGCGACTGTCAGACACAATCGAGCGGCGCCGAGGCTTCTCGCCTCGGCGGAGCGTCGCGTCCGCGGATTGCGGGCGCAATCCGCGACACGCTCCTAGAACGCCCCCAGCTCTCTCACCCTGACCCCGACGTCGTCGCGGCCGGGCTCGGGGCCGGACCAGCCGACCCAGGTGCGCAGCCTGCTCAACGGGAGCACGAAGCCCACGTGCTGCTCTCCCGCGCCGTAGCGGTTCGCCACGCGGCGCACGCCGACCGGTGAGCCCATGGCGTTGAAGGCCTGGACCTGCACCGCGCTCTTGTCGCCGTCCACGTGGTCGCCGAGGATGTCCCAGGCGACCACGAAGCCTCCGGCCGGGGCCCAGGCCACGCGCGGGGAGCCGGCCGCCACCATCCGCGGGTGAGCCTCGATGAGGCTGCCGAGGGGATCGAGGGTGTCGTAGTCGAGCAGGCGGCAGAGCACGTCCTGGTGGTTGCCGCCGTCCAGCCAGCAGACCACGACATCGCCCTGGGCGGAGACGGCCACCGTGGGCTCGGACTCGCCCCAGTGCGTCTCGTCGCCGGCCAGCTTGGAGGTGCCCCGGAGGACCTTTCCGCTGCGGGACACGACGGTGACCGCGGTGCCCTCCCCGCTAGAGGTCTGGCCGCGAAAAGCGAGCACCCACTCGTCCAGCGTGGGGTGCGCGGCCACGCTCGGGTGCGAGGCGTCCGTGCCTATGGAGTCGGTAGGCGAACCGGCCGGGTTGTCGAGCCTGTCGAAGATCTTGAAGCGCAGGATCGGACGATCCTCGTCCTCTCCTCTGCCGAACACGACAAGGGCGGCGCCCTGGGAGGTCACCGCGATCTTCGGGGTGCTCGGGCCAGCGTGCTCGTCGAAGACGTCGATGACGGGTCCGGCGGGCCTCCCTTCCACGTCCAGGTTACGGAGCTTGATGTTGATGCGCTCGTCTCCCTCGCACCAGACGGCCGCGAAGCCTTGCGGGGACGCGACCAGCGCCGGGGCCCTCTCGTTCACGGAGCTCTCCTCGTTCAGCAGCATCTCGCCGAGGATCGGCTCGCCGTCAGGCTTGAAGCTGCGCACGAGGATGTCCATGTCGCCGCCGGAGTAGCGGGGTGAGGCGTAGGCCACCGCAACGGTGCTCCCGCTGATGGCGGCGACCGGGCTCAGCTGATCTCCGCCGGCGCTCACGCTCAGCCGGCGCTCCACGCGGCCCGGCAGGGGCTCGCCCGCGCGATCGAAGCGCCGGGTCCAGACGCTGCCCTCGGCGTCGCGGAAGGCGACGACCCAGGTGCCGTCGTCGAGCACGTCCACGGCCGGATCGAGCTGGTCGCCCTGCCAGCGGGTGTTGACGGGGATCTCTTCGACCTCGCCGGAGGCCGACACGAGGCTCGCCGTGACGGCCAGGCCGTCCTGGTCGCGAACGCTGTCGTTGGAGACGACCACGTAGCCGCCGTCCTCGAAGACGGCGATGTCGGACATGCTGCGGGTCTCGTTGGCGCCCAGGGCGCTCGCCGGGATCTTGCGCGCTACGTCACCGGCTGCGTCCACGATGGCGCCACCCTGGGGGCCGCGATCACAGTCCCAGCGGTCGCAGTGCCTCCACACCGCGGCCACCCCGGCGTCGCCGTGGATGTCGATGCGCATGCTCCTGGATCGAGCGCCGGCGAGCTGGGTCACCCCGCTCATGTCCGGGGTGCCGTCGGCCCGGAAACGCCGCAGGTAGGTGCCGTTGTCGCCGCTGTATCCTCCCCAGGCCGCCCAGAAGCGATCGCTGCCGTCGGGGATCACCGCCGCGTCGAACGCCATCCAGTGGTACTCGCCCAGGTCCAGGACCACGTGCGGAGAAGCCACGAGCTCGCTGCTCAGCCGGTGATAGGCAGGCTGCATTGGGCCTCCCGACGGCCCCCAGTCGACTATCAGCCCGAAGGAGCCGTCGCTGAAGGCGAGGGCGATGAGCTGTCCGGGGTCGTTTTCACCCGGCGCCACGCCGCGGTTGGTGGCCACGATGGGCACGCGACCCTGGTGGAGCATGCTCCCTTCCCGATCGAAGAGGGTGAGCAGCACCTGGCTGCCGTCCCGCTGGGGGACCATGGCGTTGCCGAAGGCGTCCACGGCGATGCGGGTCTCCCAGTGGAGCCCGGTGCCGCCTCGGCTCACCCCGCGCTCCTCTCTCTCTCGGCCGCCGTCGTTCCCGGTCCACCTGACGCGGAGGCCGCCCGAGCCCGCCGCGGTCCAGGCGGTCACGTAGCGCCCGAAGCCCACGCCCGCGACCTGCGGCCTCAGGCCCGCCCCCGAGGTCGTCGAGATGCGCTCCTCGACGCAGGCCTCGAAGCCGCCCGTGCAGATCCCCGACACACACCTGTCCTCCACCGTGCACTCGTCCCCGTCGTCGCAGGGCGCCTCGTCGGGCAGCGGCAGGACCACGCAGCCACCCTCGATAGGATCACAGAAGGCCTCGCGGCAGGGGCCGCCCACCTCCGCCTCGCAGTCCCGGGGCGCGCCCCCGACGCAGCTGCCGGCCTCATCACAGGTCGACCCGGTGGTGCACACGTCCCCGTCGTCGCATGTCTCCCCCGCCCTGCCGCCTCCGGTGACGCAGGCGTGCCGATCCGCGCCGAGGGACTCGCAGCGCACGCTCGTGCAGGGGTCCGTGCCGGCCCCGCAGTCGACCGGGGCTCCCGGGACACACACGCCGCTCGTGCACGAGTCGGGGTGCGTGCACCCGTCCCCGTCGGCGTCGCATGGTGCGCCGTCGAGCAGGGCGACGTGGGTGCAGCTCCCGTCGTCGACGTCGCAGGCGTCGGCGGTGCAGGGGTTCAGGTCGTCGCAATCGGCCGCGCTCCGGCAGCAGCTCTCGATCGGCGCTCCGGGCATGCAGTTCCCGCGTGAGTCGCAGGCGTCGCCGAGGGTGCAGCCGTCGCCGTCCGAGCAGGCCGTGCCGCTGGGCTTGCTGTCGACCACACACTCGTGGCCCGCGGGCCCCGCCGGCTGGCAGCGAGCGATCCTGCACGGCCCGCCGCCGCCGCACTCGACGGGCGCGCCCGCGACGCACTGTCCGCCGAGGCAGGAGTCGCCAGCCGTGCAGCCGCTGCCGTCCGCGTCGCACGCGGAGCCGTCCGCCAGCGGCTCGCTGCTGCAGGTGCCGGTGTCCACGTCGCACCGGCCGAGGGTGCAGGCGTTGTCGTCCTGGCAGTCGGCGTCGCTCCTGCAGCAGCCGGGGAGCACCACACCGGGCGCGCACGCCCCCTCTCCGTCGCAGAGGTCGTTCAGGGTGCAGGCGCTGCCGTCCGAGCAGGAGGCGCCTTTCGGCCTCGGCACGAGCTCGCAGCCGTGCTCGAAGGCGTCGACCGACACGCAGCGCGCGGCCTGGCACTCGAAGGGAGACTCATCGCAGGTGGCCGGCAGGCCGGCGAGGCAGCTCCCAGCTACGCAGTGGTCGCTCGTGGTGCAGGCGTCGCCGTCGGCGTCGCAGGGCTGCCCCTCGACGGCCGCCGAGTCGTAGCTGCAGGTGCCCGCCACCGGATCGCAGACGTCCATGGTGCAGGCATTGCCGTCGTCACAGTCCGAGTGGACGTCGCAGCAGGCCTCCCTCGCTTGACCGCGGCAGGCGCCGTCCACGCAGAGATCGGCGTCCGTGCAGGAGCTGCCGTCGTCGCAGGGCTGCCCGTTCAGGTCCTCGTGCACGCAGCCCGAGCGCACGTCGCAGCTGTCGCTCGTGCAGGGGTTCTGGTCGTCGCAGACCTGCGCCCGCGGCGCGAAGCTGCACTGCCCCGACTCGGGGTCGCAGACGTCCATGGTGCACTCGATGCCGTCGTCGCAGGTGCCCTCGTCGGTGGTGCCGTCACAGTCGTTGTCCAAGCCGTCGCAGATCTCGGCCGTGGCCTCGGGTCCCTCGCAGAGGGGGGCGCCCGCCCTGCACTTGGGGGTCCCCTCACAGACGCCGTACTGGCTCGTGGTGACGCAGCTCCCCTCTGTCCCGATGTTGTCGGTCCCACCGTCGCAGTCGTCGTCGAGGCCGTTGCAGCGCTCTTCGGCCGGCACCTCGGCGTTGCAGTCGCTCAGCCCCATGTCGGTGCACTTGCGCAGCCCCTGGCAGGTGCCGAAGTCGCTCTCGCGGTGGCAGCGTGTGGTCATGCGCTGGGCCACCCCGACCGCGTTGCACTCGCAGCTCTCGTCGGCCTTTACGCACTGTCTCTCGACACCGCGGCTGCCCGTCGCCTGCTCCTCGCACAAGAAGCCCTCGGGGCAGTCGCCGTCCATGACGCAGGGCACGCCGCAGAAGCGGCCCTGGTCCGCGTAGGGGATGCAGCGCGCCGCAGCGCCGGCGCCCGCGATCTCGCAGTCGGAGTCGTCGCTGCAGGGCTGGCAGAGCTTGGCGTAGCGCGGCAGGCAGAGCCAGGTCACGTCGGGTCCGACCCCCGTGCGGGTGCAGTAGAAGCCGTCGGGGCACGAGTCCACGCACGGCTCGACGCACATGGGCCCGGAGTCGGTGGCCTCGCAGTAGCCGGAGGCGCAGCCGGTCTCGTCCTCGCAAGGACAGCCGGTCGGGTCCTGGTCCCCGGTGCAGGTGCTCCCGTCAGGCGGCCCGATCGAGCGCGGCGCCGCGGGCCCGCCCGCCCCCGTGCCCTCTCCGCCGAACCTCACGTCGGCGAGCACGGTCCCAGCGTCGGTCTCCAGCCCGGGGGCCACCTTCTGAACGCTGCCGACCTCCGTGGCGCTGTCGGCCCCGCAGCCCGCCGCCGCCAGCACGAGCGCGACAGCGCCCAAAGGCAGCAGACGTACCCGCGTTCTATCGATGCCAGCCGATGCCATGGGGGACTCCTGGGGGAAAAAGCACTCGGCTCTTTCATCGGCACGCCCGCAGGAGGCTTGAGTATCCGGGTGAAGCGGCTGCTACGGCCCACCGGTGTCCACGCACGCTCCGTCAGGCTCGCTGCACTCGAGGCCCTCCGGACACACGACCGGCTGGTGCTGGCAGCCTCCGTCCTCCGCGACGCAGAGATCGATGGTGCAGGCCTTGTGGTCGTCGCAGTCCAGGCTCGCGCGGGAGCAGCCCTCGAAGTCGACGCAGGTGTCCTCGCTGCAGGGGTTGTCGTCGTCGCAGGGGACCGGCTCGCCGGGCGCGCACGCGCCGCTGCTGCAGCGGTCGTCTCCGGTGCAGGGGTTGCCGTCATCGCAGGGGGCGTCGTCGGCCTCGTTCGGGTCGAAGGTGCAGCTCGGCTGGCTGTCGGAGACGGTGCAGCGGTCGCTGGTGCAGGGGTCGCCGTCCTCGCAGAAGGGACGGCGGACGCAGTTGCCCGACGCAGCGCACTCGTCGTGGGTGCAGGGATCGCCGTCCTCGCAGTCGGTGACGCTCGAGCATGACCTGAGGTCGTGGCAGCCGCCCTCGACGCAGACCTGAGCATCATCGCAGGCGTCCTCGAACACGCAGCCCTTGTCCCCCTCGCAGCGGTCTGTCGTGCAGGCGTTGTCGTCCTCGCAGATCTCGGGCCGCCCGGGCGTACAGCGCCCGCCGAAGCAGCGGTCGTCCGCCGTGCAGGCGTCGCCGTCGTCACAGCCCCCGGAGTCGTCGGGCTCCGCCACGCACCCGAGCGCCGGATCGCAGCGATCCGCGGTGCAGGGGTTGCCGTCGTCACAGTGCGTCGGGCTCCCGGGATTCACACACTGCCCGCGGTTGCAGTAGCCGGGGCCGCGGCACTGGTCTCCTCCGCAGCGGAGGCCCTCGGTCCCGAGGTAGTCGAAGACGCAGCGCCCGAGGACGCACAGGCCCGTCGTGCAGGCGTCCCCGTCGTCGCACTCGGAGTCCTCGGCGCACGGCGCCGCGCAGTCCAGCCCGCCGGCGCAGTCCGGGTCCTCGCAGTCGACGAGCTCGTCGCCGTCGTCGTCGACGTTGTCGAGACACTCGGCCTCGAACGCACACATCGGGGAGGCCTCGTTCACACAGTCGCCCGAGGCCTCGCAGCGGTCGTTCGTGCAGGGGTTTCGGTCGTCGCAATCCTTCGGGCGCGCGCGGCAATAGCCGTGCTCGCACACGGTGTCGACGCAAACGTCCTCCTCGCCGAGGCAGTCCGCGAGGGTCTCGCAGTCGCCGCCCACGCCGACCGGGAAGCCGGCACACTCGTCGAGGGCGCCGTCGCAGTCGGCCCGGTCGAGGCAGTCACCGCAGAGCCCGTGGCCCGAGTCGGGGAAGAGGCGGCACGCCACGTGACAGGTGTCGTATATGCACCGGCCGTATCCGATGAGGCAGCTCTCGCAGGGCTCGCCAGGTTTGGCCGAGCTGTCGGCCGCGTGGGTGAAGGCGATCTCCCGCACACACTCGGCCATGCAGTCGGCCCCGTGGCGCTCGAGGTCCTCGCTGCAGCGGAGCACGCAGAGGCGCCCGGCCTCGATCTTGAGGCCCGTCTCGCGGAGGCCGCGATCGAGGTCGTCGAGGGCGGTCCGGTCGTGGGGGTTGTCGCAGTAGCCCCCGCCGCCACAGCCGTCGCGCTCCTCGTCCCTGTCGAAGACACAGCCCGAGCCGGGGTCGCAGGAGTCGTCGGTGCAGGGGTTGAAGTCCTCGCACTTCAACCAGTCGTGACGGCAGCCCTCGTCGGGGTGGCAGAGGTCCTTGGTGCAGGCGTCGCCGTCGTCGCAGTCTCTGGGCTCCCCGGGCACGCAGCCGAGGCCCTCGCAGGTGTCGCCTTCGGTGCAGAGGTCGCCGTCCTCGCAGGGCGCTCCGGGCTCGGCCGGTGCGTAGGTGCACTCCGCGCCGCCGTGCACACCGGCTGAGCACGCGTCGACGGTGCACATGTCGCCGTCGTCGCAGGCCGGGTAGTGGAAGCAGTTGTCGTGCTCGCAGCTGTCATGGGTGCAGGCGTCGCCGTCCTCGCACATCTCGGGCGTGTCCGGGTTGCAGGGCTCGGCGGGCACGCAGCCGCCGTGCTCGCGAATGCAGACCTCGTCCTCGGGGCAGGAGCCGGGCCCGAAGGCACACTCCCCGGACTCAGGGTCGCAGGAGTCTTCCGTGCACGGATCCCCGTCGTCACAGTGCTTGGGGCTGCCCCCGGAGCAGGTGCCTTCAACGCAGTGCTCGCCCTCGGTGCAGGGGTCGCCGTCCTCGCACCCGTGGTCGGAGCTCTTGTTCTCGGTGAGGCACGTGGGCTCGCCTTCGCCTCCGCCCTTGCAGTGCACGTCGGTGCAGGGGTTGCCGTCGTCGGAGCACAGGGGCACCACGGTGCACTTCTTCTGGCCGTCCTCGACGGGAGCGCAGGCCCCAACCCAGCAGGCGTCCTCGTCCGGGCAGTCGGCGTCGCTCTCACAGACACGATCCCGGACGCACCACCCGAGGGGCTGGGCGCATCGTTTGCCGGAGCCACAGACCTTCGGCTCGTTCACACAGCCTCCCGCCTCCGCGTCGCAGTAGTCGTCGGTGCACTCGTCCTGGTCATCACAGCCGACACCACCCTGCACGCAGCCGCCGTCGCTGGAGCAGTAAGCCTCCGTGCACGGGTTCCCGTCGTCGCAGTCCTTGTCTTCGCCGTGCCTGCACTCGCCCTCGGAGCAGGTGTCACCCACCGTGCAGGGGTTGTAGTCGTCGCAGGGCAGGCCGTCGGTCGGGGTGTTCAGGCAGACGGGCTTGCCTCCGATGGGCGCGCACTGGTCCGCGGTGCAGGGGTCGCCGTCGTCACAGGCCGGCTCGTGCACGCAGTTGCCCAGGAGACACTCGCCTCTCGTGCACGGGTCGTCGTTCTGGCAGTCGGCGACCGCATCGCAAGGCTCGAGGGGCAGGCAGCGCCCGAACAGGCAGGCCTCTTCTTCGCCACAGGCCGGCACGTGCACACACTGGCCTTCCTCGCAGCTGTCGGCGGTGCAGGGGTCGTGGTCGTCGCAGCGCCGGGCCTCTCCCCCCTCGCAGCGCCCGCCGAAGCAGAGGTCGGGGGTCGTGCACGGGTCCCCGTCGCTGCAGTCCTGCCATCTTCGGGGTAGTGCCCGCCGCCGCGATGCGAGGCGCAGTCGTCCGAGGTGCACACGTCACCGTCGTCACACTCCAAGCCGGCGGCTTCTCCGCCCTCGCAGTCCCCGCGGATGCACTGCCCCTCGCCGGAGCACAGGTCCCCGTGGCAGGGCGAGCCGTCGGGCTTCGGGCGGTAGTCGCAGCGCGCGATGTCCGTGTTGCACACGGCAGCGAGGCACGATCCGGTCTGGTCGCAGTCGGCGTCGCTCGCGCAGGCCTCCTGGCAGTCGGGGTGCATGCGG
>CAZQPP010000291.1:0-10580 GCA_964594295.1 uncultured Myxococcales bacterium
GGCAGGTCGCCTCCGCGTCCTCCGCGGTCTCGCCGGGGTAGCCGGTGAAGACGCCTGCCTCCACCGAGATGCCGTGGCGGCGGCAGTCGCGAAGGATGCGCGACACCACGGGCAGGCGCGTGCCCTTGTGCATGCGGTCGAGCAAACGCTGGCTGCCGGACTCGAGGCCGAGGTAGAGGCGGGAGCAGCCGCCCCGCGCCAGACGCGCGAGCAGGGGCGCGTCGAGCTCCTCTTCGAGGCGGGCGACGCCGTGCCAGCGGATGCCCGCATCGGCTTCGGCGAGCAGGCCCGAGAGGCGCCCGAGGTAGGCCGGCTTCAGGGCGTCGGTCTCGAAGCAGAAGGCGGTCTCGCCCGTGGCCTCACGCATGGCGAGCACGTCGGCCACGATCAGCTCGGGGCTCCTCTCGCGGAAGGGGGCGAGCTTGGTGAAGGCGTAGGCGCAGAAGGTGCAGCGGTTGTAGTAGCACCCGCGCGCGGGGGAGACGCTCAGGACGCGCTCGGGCGCGAGGTAGCTCTCGAGGGGCAGGGCGCCGTAGTCGGGCGTGGGCAGGCTGTCGAGGTCTACCGGCGGAGAAGGGGCGGGGGCCCGCACCGAGCCGTCGCGGTACAGCACGAAGCCCGGCGCCTGCTCCGGTCGCTCGCCGGAATCCCAGGACTCGAGCAGCGCGGGCAGGCTCTCGTCGGCCTCGGCGACGGCGACGGCGTCGAGGTAGCGCCCGAAGCGCGGGTCGGTCGAGAGCAGGTGCGCTCCCCAGGTCGGGACCGGGCCGCCGAGCACGATGCGCAGCTCGGGGTCGGCCTCGCGTAGCCGGCGGGCCAGCATGAAGGCCGGCACGATCTGGGAGAAGTAGGCGACGGAGAGGCCCAGCACCTCCGGGCCCTCGGCGAGGATCGAGGGGACGGTGACGCTGCCGAGGTAGTCGTCGAGGAGCGAGCCGCGCTCGGCCGTCACGGCGGCACGGACCTCGTCGAAGCCGTCGTAGGAGCGCAGGGAGTAGGAGTACTTCCCGAAGGTGGTGCATTCCGTGGACGCCGACAGGAGCGCGAAGGCCGATCCGAGGGTCCGCTTGGCCGCAAAGAGCTCTTCGGGGTCGTAGAAGGACTCGGGCGCCCGCAGGGAGTCGAGGGCCGCCGGCAGAGCCGAGACCACATCGCCGGCCTCTCCGAGGGCCGCTTCGACCGAGCCCCGCTCGCTCGCATCGAGCCCCCCCGCCTCGAGGCGCGCGCCGGCCCTCCTTGCCGCCTCCTCGAGCCACTCGCGCGACAGCAGGTCGTTGAAGGTCTCGAGGCTCAGGTCCTTCAGTCGGAGCTCGAAGCCTCCCCGCCGGTCCAGGATCGCCTTGAGCAACGGCAGGGCGCCGTGCGGCATCGCTGGATCGGCCGAGAAAGGAAAGGCGAGGGTGACCCTCACGGGCCGAGGAAGTCCCAGAGCACGATCTCCCCGACGTCTCCGAAGCGGGTCGTGTTGAACAAGCGCGCGTGGGAGGCCGGCACGAGCTCGTAGACCTCGGCGTAGGCCTCCGAGAGGGTGAGCTTCTTGGCGCCGGGCTTCTGCGCGACTCCCAAGAGCTCGTAGGCGAAGACGTCGGCGAGCCAGATCTTCAAGGCCGGGTCGTAGTTGCCCGCGATCGAGGTCTCGAAGACCGTGGCGCCGGTCATCATGGCCACCCGCGGGGGCTTGGCCTCCTCGAGGGGCCCGCCGAACACGCCGGCGTGGCAGGACTCGAGCACGATGAGCATCCTGCGATATGCCTCCGCCGTCGCCATCTCGGTGATGGTGCCCGCGAGCCCGTCGGGGGTGAGGAAGTCCACCTGCTTGCCGACCCCGGCGCCGTCCGCGGCGGTCTCTCCTCCGACGGCCAGCCCCGGCGAGCCGCCGTGGCCCACCAGGAAGACGAAGACGTCGCTGTCTTTGCCTGCCTCGATGACCGCGGGCAGGCTCTCGCTCTTCTTGCCGGCCAGTATGTCGAGCAGGTCCTCCGCCTCCACGTCCGCGAGGGCGTAGTCCACCTCGGCGTCCGTCATCAGGTTGTCCCCGCCGGGCTCGTTGCGCACCACCCCCGTCTCGAGGTTCTGCTCGTTGTCGGCGAGGCCCCCCGCCAGCACGAGCACGATCCTGTCGTCGGGCACGCCCGCTCCGCGAAGCAGCTGGTAGTAGGCGAGGGCGTCGGCCTGGTGGCGGTAGTTGTCGAAGCCGTGGGAGGTGGCCGCGATCAGCGCCCAGAGCCCCTGGCGCTCCTCGACCTTGAGCTCCGGGTCCGTGCTGGGCCCGCCGGTCTCCGACGGGGGCGCGAACTTCTGGATGTGCGCCTCGCTCCCCAGCGTGCGGAAGGCCGCCCTGAGGTTGACCTCGTTGGTCTCCTTGGTGGCCACGTACTCGGTGAACTCCACCTGGCCGCCCTTCACCACCCAGTGGTTGTAGGTGGACGAGGTCAGGTCCGTGTAGAGCACCTGGTCGTAGGTCAGGTCCCCGGTTGCCCCCGTTATGTCGGGCTCCTCGCCGGCCTTGATCTTGGCGAGGGCGTTCTTGATGCCCAGGGAGTCCCAGCCCGTGCGCCGCCCGCGCCCGTCGACGGCCTTCTTGAGGCCCTCCGCCAGGGCCTCGCCGCCCTTGCCACCGGAGTACTCGAGGCCGTAGGCGAGCAGGGTGACCGAGTCGAAGATGTTGGCCGCGTAGGAGGGGGGCTCGGTCTCGTGGATGTCACGGTAGCGGTCGGCGAAGCCGCTCTGGCCGTCCCAGCTCGTCCCTACCCCTTCAGCCCCTTCCATGACCGTCTCGCCGAGGGCGCCGAGCAGCTCCATGGGCTCGCCGCCGTCGGAGAAGAGCAGGCGCGGGACGGGCTTCCCACTCTTTCGGCGCTCGTAGAGGGCGCTGAGGATGCACTCGCCGTCCTTCACGTAGGAGGGGATGGCGACGAGGGTGTCGGGCTCTTCGTCCAGCACCTGCTCGAGGGGGGCTTCGCAGGCCTTCGGGTCGTCGCTCTCCTGGTCGTAGCGCACCAGGCTCACCGGCTCGAGGCCGAGCTCGAGAGCGAAGAAGCCGAACCACTCGAAGAAGGTCATGCCGTAGGAGTCGAAGGAGGTGAGCAGCGCCACCTTTGCGGGTGCGTCGGGGTCGTCGGACTCGGCGTGGTCCCGCGCCACGATGGTGAGCAGGGCCTTGCACTGGGCGATGTCGGACTCGGTGAGGCGCCAGACGTAGTCCTGGCCACCGTAGGCCCGGAAGATCTCCGACGAGGTGCTCGTCGGCGAGACGAGGGGCTTCCTGGCGCCGATGAAGCGGGGCGCGATGTCGAAGAGCCTCGAGGAGAGGGTCGGCGCGATGGCGGCGACGAAGGACTCCTCCGAGAGGATCTCGTCTACGAGCTGCTCGAAGTCCTGCGCTCCCTCCTCGAAGAAGACGAGCTCGAGATCGCTGCCGGCGACCCCGCCGGCCTCGGCGACGCTCTCCTGCGCCCACTCGAAGGGGACGCGGTGGTTGGGCGAGAAGAAGGACGAGGGCATCACGGCGATGCGGAGGGAGGAGCTCCCCTCCTCGGACCCGCAGCCGCAAGCAAGTGAAGCCGCGGCGAAGAGCGCGGCCGCGGCCAGCCACCGCAGGAGCAACTCCCCCGCGACCTGTGAATTCCGCAGCATGCCGATTCCTCCGAGGTACCAGGGCTCCAGGAAGCAGGGCAGCCGGCTCAGCAAGCGGCGGCCCGAGGGTCACGCACCCACCGAGGGTAGTGCAAGCCGGGATCATTGCCAATGTTGTGCATCTCGTCGAGGATCTGGGCACGCCAGAGAGATCCGGGTGGCCAAGCCAGACACAATCGCCGTCTTCTTCGAGAGAGCTTTTCGCATCCGGCGTGACGAGCTCCACGCCGTGCACCTCTTCTTCGCCCTCTTCGTGGCCGTGGGCATGTTCTTCACCTTCGGGTCGGCCATCGGGGACGCGCTCTTCCTGTCCCACTACGGACCCGAGCGCGCCCTGCGCTGGCTGCCCTGGGTCTACGTCGGCATCGGCGTCGCCATGGTCGCCGTCACGGCCGCCTACGACGTGCTGCAGCAGCACCTGCGTCGCGAGCTGCTGATCCCCGTCACCTACGTGGCCATCGGATTGTCGGTGGTCGTCTTCCGCGAGCTCCTGAGGCTCGGCATCTCCGTGGAGCTGCCGCTCGTCATCTGGCTCGAGGGCGCGGCTCTGCTGTCCATCGCGCTCTTCTTCTCCTTTGCCGGCGACTACTTCGCGAGCCGCGACGCCCGGCGCCTCTACGGCTACATCAGCGGCGGCCTCGCCGTCGGCACGGTGCTCAGCGGGCTGCTCATCGACCCGCTCGTGCGGCTCCTCGGCGACCCCGCGGAGCTCCTCTACGTCTGCGGGGGAACGCTGGCCGCCTCGGCGGTCCTGGCCGTCCACATCCGCCGCGCGCTGCCCCTCCTGGAAGACCCGGGTTCGCCGGGCGCCGGCGGGACACGCGGGGCGGGCGCAGCCCTGAAGCACCCCTTCGTGCTGCTCATCGTCGCGGTCGTGCTCCTGGGGCTCGTGGGCTCGATCACCGTGGACTTCCAGCTCAAGATCGTGGCCGCGAGGACCCTCCACGGCGCGGCCCTCGCCAGCTTCTTCGGGGCACTCTACGCCGCGATCGGCGCGGTCCACCTGGTCTTCCAGTTCGCCGTCGTGGGGTGGTTGCTGCGCCGCGGGGGCGTGATCTGGGGCCTGACGCTGCTCCCCGTGGTCCTGGTCGCCGGCGGCGTGGCCTTCTACGCCATGCCCGGCATCGTGGTCATATCGGTGCTCTACGGGCTCCGGCTGGTGCTGAAGGACGCCCTGGAGATGCCCGCGCGAGAGCTGCTCTTCCTGCCCCTGCCGTCGCGCGTGCGCCACCGCAGCCAGGCGCTGGTCTCGGGCGCCGTGGTGCCGCTGGGCCAAGGCCTTGGCGGCGTGGTCCTCCTGCTGGTGGCGGGCTGGCTCTCGGTGCGGGGCCTGGCGTGGCTGGTGGTGGCGACCTCCCTGGCTACGATCGCGCTGCTCGTGGTGCTGCGCGTGCTGTACCGGCGGACCCTGGCCGGGGCGATCGCGCGCCGCGGGCTGGGAGCCGCAGACCTCGAGCACCTCCTCGAGCGCGGCGACCCCATCCACGTGCTCGAGCAGATGCTCGCGACGAGAGACGCCGGCGCGCTCTGCCTGGCCGTCGACATGAGCCGCAGCCACCCGCACCCGCGCCTCGCGGCGGCCGTCTCGCGCCTCGCGGGCCACGCGGACGAGCGGGTGGCCTGCGCCGCCGTGTCCGCCCTGAGCGACATGGGCGGGGCCAGGCCCAAGGCGGTGCTGCTGAAGGCCCTCGAGGACGGTCGCCCGGCCGTCCGCGCCGCGGCCCTCGTCTCCGCGGCCGAGGCCTTCGCGCGCGGGGAGCGGCCCGACTTCAGCGCGCGCGCGGCCGACCCGGAGCCCCTGGTGGCGGACGCGGCGCTCGTGGCCTGTCTCCGCTTCGGTGACGAGGGCGAGCGGAGCGCGGCAGGCGCTGCCCTCGCAGAGCTCGTCGGGAGCAGGTCCGCCTCGGAGCGCGCGCGCGCGGCGCGGGTGATCGGCAGGGCACAGCCTGCCTCTTCCGCCGAGGATCTCGCCCGGCTCATCGAGGACGAGCAGCTCGAGGTCGCCTGTGCGGCCGCGCGGGCGGCCCGGGGGAGGGAGGATCTCGCCGACCGGCTCATGGCCGCCGCTCACCGGCCGGGCCTCGCTCGGGCGGTCGCCGGTGCGCTCGAGCCCATGCCCGGCACCATCCTACCGCGCCTCGCCGCCGAGCTGGACCGCGATGGCTGCCCCGCGCGAGTCGGAGGGCTGATCGCGCGGGCCGTCGCACGTATCGGGGGCGCGGGCGCCGCGTCGCTGCTCTGGGAGCGCCTGGCCGCCCCGGGCCCCGTCGAGCTCAGGGCGGCGATGGGGGCGGCCCTGCGGCTCATCCCGGGCACGCGCTCCCTTCTGCCCGCCGCCGGCGTCGCTCTCGAGGAGCAGGTTTGTCGGGAGGCCGCGACCGTCGCGATGCTGCTGCAGGCCGCGGAGCTGCCGGTTTCGCCCGCGACCGCCGCGGCCGTGCGGGATCACGGGGCCCTCTACGGCCGCGTGCTGCTCTCCCTCTGCATCCCCTGGTGCGGAGGCCGGCGCACGAGGAGCATCGAGTATCGACTTCGCGGAGAGTCGCCTCGCGGAAGGAGCAACGCGCTGGAGCTCTTGGAGGAGCTCCTCCCGCGGACCCTGCGCGAGCCGGTGCTCTCGGCGATGCGGGTCTTCGACGCCCCGACGAGCGCGGGCGAGCCGCCGCCGCCCGAGACCCTGTCCCGCCTGCACGCCCTCGACGCGTGGGGGGCGGCGCTGGCCTGCCGGATCGAGAAGAGCCCTGGTGGAGAACGGACCATGAGCGCAGATCCCTCGCTGTTGGACGTGATGGCGCGCATCTCCTTCTTGAAGGAGGTGGCCCTCTTCGAGGACATCCCCGCCAACCACCTCACCGCCCTGGTGCCTATCTGCGAAGAGGTCCCGGTCCGCGAGGGTGAGGTGCTCTTCCGCGCCGGGGAGCCGGGGGACTCTCTCTACCTGGTGCGAGAGGGCGCCGTGGGGGTGCTCGTCGGGGACGGGGAGGTGGAGGTGGCCAAGCTCGGGCCGGGTGAGTGTGTCGGAGAGATGGCCCTCATCGACGACTCGCCGCGCTCGGCGACCGCGGTGGTCCGGGAGGACGGCTCGCTGCTGCGCATCGCCGCGGACGTCTTCTCGGACCTGCTCCACTCCGAGCCGGAGATCGCGCTGGGCCTGCTGCGCACGCTCGTGAGCCGCCTCAGGCGAGCCACGGCGCGAAGCTCCAGGGTGGACATGCGCTTCGAGAGCTAGGAGCGCCCATTCGTTGACACGGCGTTGCCCGGAAAGGAAGATGAACCCGCCGCACACAAGGGGATGCCAGCCATGCGTTTCTTAGTCCTGCTCCTCGCCGCAAGCGTTCTGGCCTGCGGCTCCGACGAAGACGGGGTCTCCTACGACGCCAACAAGAAGCTCAGCGACATGGAGCGCACCGAGCTCGAGGCCTTCTGCGAATGGGCGCTGCCGGCCGCGGGAGGCGCTGACAAGGCCTTCATCTGCGACGACGGCAAGGGCAACAAGACCGGCATCACGGTCGACAACGCCAACGGGTGCCCGAACGCCAAGCCCCCGGAGTGCACGGGCGTCGTCGTGGAGACCTGCTTCAACGCCCTCAAGACCGAGAGCACGGACCACCCGATCAACCTCTGCCTGGTCCACACCGCCGCCGAGTGCCAGCCCTTCGTCAAGTGCGCCACCACCAGCGGCACCGTCGAGGAGCTCGACTTCCTCCTGAGCTACTCGGCGAAGGCGCCGGACAACGGCATCAACTGGTACTGACGCCCAAAACAGAGAAGGTCCACTGGCGATGAGGAAAGCTCTCCCTGCCGCCGTCGCGCTGCTGTGCGTGGCGATCCTGTCCTGCTCCGAAGGGAGCGGCGAGCGCGACACGCTCCGGCTCGCCGTGCTCACCTTCCCGGTCGACCCCAGCGTGCCCGACAGCCCCATGGTCATGGAGGACAGCATCACATGGGCCGCCGAGGTCGTAAACGAGACCGGGCTCCTCCCGGGCATCAACCTCGAGCCTGCCTACTTCAACCTCATGACCGCCGAGAGGGGGGCGGCCGGCGCCAAGAGGTTCGGCGACGAGATCCTCGAGGACGCGGACATCGCCGCCGCCACGGGCATCTTCTCCTTCGTCATGGCGCCCGCGTTCATCAGGAGCAAGGTCCCCTTCATCTCTTCGGTCTCGACCACCGCGGACCTCTTCCGCGCCTTCAAGGGCACCGGGTACATCTGGCGGACAGTGGAGTCGGACACGGTGCAGAGCTGGCTCCTGCTCGCCGAGGCGCGCAAGATCGGCAGGGAGATGGGCAAGGACAACGTGGGGGTAGCGCTCCTGACGAGCATGCAGCAGTACGGGACGACCTTCTTCGACTGGTTCGGCTTCCAGGCCTCCGAGCTCGGCCTGACTCCCAAAGGCGTCGTGCGCTTCAAGCAGGTCGAGGCCTTCGACGAGTACATGGGCGACGAGAGGCCGCCCGAGGAGAAGCCCATCTTGGAGATCTGCGAGTCCTGGGTGGAGGAGGCCCTGAAGGACTCGCCGGACGTGCTCATCGTCGTGCCGGAGCGCCCCCACGTCGCGGTCTGCGCGGTCAAGGTGGTCAAGGCGAAGAGCGCGGACACGAGGGTGCTGCTCTCGGACTCCGCCTACACCCCTCTGCTCATCAGCATGCTCGGCGAGGACGCGGAGGGCCTCTCGGGCTTCGTGCCCGCCCCCGATCCCGACAGCGGCTTCGCCGAGGCCTTCAAGGAGCGCACCGGCGGGGAGCCTACCGCCTACGCCGCGAACAGCTTCGACGCGGTCCTGCTCGCGGCCTACGGCCTCGCCTACTCGCGCGGCAAGCCGGGAGCCGCCCTCGACGAGGGCATCCGCGCCGCCGTCGACGGGCGCGGCGAGAAGATCCCCTGGTCCACCGAGGGCGTCGCCAAGACCATCGAGGCCATTCTGGACGGCGAGAAGCCCGACATCGAAGGAGCCACCGGCCCGCTCACCTTCGACAAGGAGTTCTACACGGACCCGGTCAACACCTTCTACGCGCGCTGGGAGGTCGAGGCGGGCGCCTTCAAGACCACGGGCTACGTCACGACCGCGGACGAGGGCTCGGAGGCAGCGGAGTCCCAGACCTCCATGGCCCGCGCGCTGGCCTCCGAGAACCGGCGGCAGTCGCTCGAGTCCGGTGAGGCGCACGCGCTGCCCGAGCTCGGCGACTCCTGGGCCCTCATCGTCGCCTCCTCGGCCACCTGGCCCAACTACCGGCACCAGTCCGACGCGCTGGCCCACTACCAGCTCCTGAAGAAGAACGGCTTCACAGACGAGCGCATCATCCTCGTGGTCGCCGACGACATCGCCGCCAACGAGGCGAACCCGGAGCAGGGCCTCGTCGTCAACGTCAAGGAGGGCCCGAACGTCTACGAGACCATTCAGATCGACTACAAGCTCTCGGACATCGGGGCGGGCTCGGTCTTCGACATCCTCGGTGGCAAGAAGTCCGACACCCTGCCGACGGTCATCGAGAGCGACGCGGACGACAACGTCTACGTCTTCATCGTGGGTCACGGCGGGCACCAGGGCGTCTTCCTCCTGGCCAACGAGGCGGTCTACGAGCTCTCGGAGGAGGAGAACATCCTCACGCCGAAGCGCCTCGCGGACACCATCGAGACCATGGACGAGGAGGACCGCTACAGGAGGGTCTTCATCGCCGTCGAGGCCTGTCACTCGGGCGTGCTCGGACCCGAGCTCGAGGCGCGCGAGGTCAAGGACGTGGTGCTCTTCACGGCGGCCAACGGCGTGGAGAACTCGCTCGCCGCCAACTACGTGCCGGACATCGGCGTGTGGGCCGCCGACCAGTTCTCCTACGCCATGCTCGAGGCCTACCGCGAGGACCCCGACCTCAGCGTCGCGAAGCTCTACGAGCGTGTCTACGGGGAGGTCTCCGGATCCCACGTGTCGGTCTTCAACGCGGGCGGCCTCGGCGACGTGCACGCCGTCAAGGTGCGGGAGTTCATCTTCCCGAAGTAGATCGGGCTACTCTCCCCAGATCCGGAGCTCCCGGGCCCCGTCGGAGCGCCGGAAGCCGCGGAACATGCCGCCGGAGTTGTAGGGCATGGCGACGTTGCCCTCCCGATCGACGGCGATCAGCCCGCCCCGCCCGCCGGCGACGCCCACCTGCTCGAAGATCACGGCGCGCGCGGCCTCCTCGAGGGGCTGCCCCCCGAGCTCCATGCGCGCCGACACCGAGTGGGCCGCGGCCTCGCGGATGAAGTACTCCCCGTGGCCCGTGCAGCTGACCGCGCAGGTCGTGTTCTTCGCCCAGGTCCCGGCGCCGACGATGGGCGAGTCCCCCACGCGCCCGAAGCGCTTGTTGGTCATGCCGCCGGTGGAGGTCGCGGCGGCGAGCAGGCCTCGCCGGTCGAGGGCGACCGCCCCCACCGTGCCTATGCCCGGCTCCGGCGTGAAGGGCTCGGCGGAGCTCCGGTCGGAGCCGTGGTCGAGCTCGATGCGCTCCTTCTCCTTTGCGCGGCGGAGCTGCTCGAGGCGCGCGTCGGTCCTGAAGTACTCGGGGGGCATGGTCTCGAGGCCGTGCCTCTCGGCGAAGGCCTCCGCTCCGCCGGCCGAGAGCAGGACGTGAGGCGAGTCCTCGAGCACCTTCCTCGCCGCGAGGATTGGGTTCTTGACGCCGCGGATCGCCGCGACCGCGCCCGCGTTGCCGGCGCCGCCCTCCATGATGGAGGCGTCCATCTCGACGCTCTCCTCGTTCGTGAAGACCGAGCCGCGGCCGGCGTTGAACAGCGGCGAGTCCTCGAGCAGGACGACGGCGGCCACGACCGCGTCGAGGCTCGTCCCGCCGCTCTCGAGCACGGCGTAGCCGGCGTCGAGGGCCGCCGCGAGGGTGTCGCGGTACCGCTCCTCTCGCTCGGGGGTCATCTTCGACACGTCGATGGCACCCGCGCCGCCGTGCACGGCGAT
>CAZQPP010000292.1:0-10557 GCA_964594295.1 uncultured Myxococcales bacterium
TCTCGGGGGTGCCCTCGTCCTTCTCGGGGGTGCCTTCGTCCTTCATCTCGCCACCGTCGGTGGTCGCGCCCTTGTCGGTGGTCGCGCCGGTGTCGGTGGTGGTGGTGTCGCCGTCGTCGTCGCCGCAGCCGAGCGCGCTCAGCGCGAGGGCCATGACGGCGAGAAGAGCAAGTAGCTTGGAGAGCTGAGACATCCTATTACTCCCTGTTGGATCGCAGATCATCAGGTTTGGCGGGCAGGCGTTTCACAAGCGAAACACCTTGCTTGGGTGGACGAGCCCGAAGCCTTTTCCCTTGAGGCCCGCCCCGCGGCGGGGCCTGCTACAGGGACGAGGGCTGGGAGTCAAGCCCTTTGTGGAAATCAGACGGCGGCCGAGGCCTGCTTGACCGCCGTCTGAGGTGTCGTGCGGGTCGGACCTAGAAAGGAAGCTCGCAGGCGTCGCCTACGCCGTCCTGGTCCGTGTCCGCCTGGTCCTGGTTGGCGGTCGTCGGGCAGTTGTCGTCTTCGTCGGGGACCCCGTCGTTGTCGTCGTCTGCGTCGCAGGCATCGCCGTCGCCGTCGCCGTCCGTGTCCCACCCGGTCGGATCGTAGACCTGCGGGCAGTTGTCCTCCGAGTCGGGGATGCCGTCGTCATCGGAGTCGGGCCCCTTGTCGCAGGCGTCGCCTACGCCGTGGTCGTCGGAGTCCGTCTGGTCCGGGTTCGCGACCTCCGGGCAGTTGTCCTCGCCGTCGGGGACTCCGTCGCCGTCCATGTCCTCGTCACAGACGTCACCTTCGCCGTCCCCGTCGAGGTCGGTCTGTCCCGGGTTGTAGACGTCCGGGCAGTTGTCGTCCGCGTCGGGAATCGTGTCGCCGTCCATGTCGTCGTCGCAGAGGTCGCCGATTCCGTCGTAGTCGGAGTCATGCTGGCCCTCGTTCATGACGTGGGGGCAGTTGTCGTCCTTGTTGGGGATGCCGTCGTTGTCGATGTCATCGTCGCAGGCGTCGCCCACGCCGTCGCCGTCGGTGTCGATCTGTCCCGGGTTGTAAACCTCGGGGCAGTTGTCCACCTCGTCCGGGACCATGTCGCCGTCCATCTCGCCCACGCAGGCGTCACCGATGCCGTCGCCGTCGGCGTCCGCCTGGTCCTGGTTGGGGGTCTTCGGGCAGTTGTCGACCTCGTCGTCGACACCGTCGTTGTCGTCGTCGGGGTCGCAGGCGTCGCCCATGGCGTCCTGGTCGACGTTGACCTGGCCGGGGTTCGGGACGCTGTAGCAGTTGTCTTCGGCGTCAGGGTGCCCGTCGCAGTCGCGGTCGGTCTGCATCTCCTCACACTGCGGGGGCTGGCAATGGCCGTTCTCGTCGCAGTCATGGCCGGCGGGGCAGCCGTCCCCGCAGAATCCGCCGCAGCCGTCGTCGCCGCACTGCCTGTTGGTACAGTCCGGGATGCAGCCCTCACAGCCGGGGATGGGCTTGTGCACGCAACCGATCGACGGGTTGCAGGAGTCCTCGGTGCACTCGACGCCGTCGTTGCAGTCGGTGGGAACCGGCATGCAGCGGTTGGCGAGAGGACCGGCAGTATCGTCCAAGACGCACTCGAAGTGGTTGATGCAGGGGTTGGTCGAGTAGTTCTGGCAGTGCTGCGGGTTGCCGATCTCGCAGCTATCCCCGCAGCCGCCCTCGGCGGTGTGGACGCAAGCGTTGGCGCGGGTTTCGCAGTGGTCGCGGGTGCAGGGGTCGCCGTCATCCGGGCAAACCCGGTACTCCTCGACGCACTTTCCTTCGACGCAGAAGGCGTCCCGGCACGGCAGTTCGGTCGTGCACTCTCCGTCGCTGGTGCATTCGGGCGGCCCGCAGCCAGGCTCGTTGTTGGGATCATTCACGCACGCGCCGGTCTGCGGATCGCAGTAGTCGTCGGTGCAGGGGTCGAGGTCGTCACAGTCGACGTTGAGGATCTCGCAGACGAGGTAGCCCTCCACGTCGACGCACTCGGCCGTGTGGCACAGGTCGGGCGCGACGCAGTTGTCAGGGGTGCACGCGGGGCCGCCGCAGTGCGGGAGGTCCATACAGAGCGGGTCTTCGCAGTCGGCGAGCCCGTCGTCGTCGTTGTCGACCCCGTCGAAGCAGTCCTCGTCGGGCGTCGTGCAGGTCGGGTCGGGCGTGTGGGTGCACCCGGTCGCCGGATCGCAGTGGTCGATGGTGCACTCGTCGTTGTCGTTGCAGTCGACCTTCTCGAAGAGGCATATCAGCCCGGTGCCGCCGGGCGCGTCGCCGCAGAACCAGTATATGCAGGCGTCGTCCGGCGGGCAGTCGGTCAAGGCGTCGCCGGTAGCGCACGGGGCGCCGCAGCCTTCGACGCCGTCGTGGGTGCACTCGCCGGTGGTCGGGTCGCAGAGGTCAGCCGTGCAGGGGTCCTCGTCGTCGCAGTTCTTCGGCATGAGCTCGCAGAAGCCACCGAGGCACTTGCCCTCGTCGCAGAGGTTGTCGCTGGAGCAGTCGGCGTCGGTCTCGCACATCGGCTGCACCTGGCAGTGCGGCAGGTCGGCGCAGTGCGGGGCTTCGCAGCAGACCGGGTCATCACAGTCGGCGAGGCCGTTTCCGTCGTTGTCGACCATGTCGTCGCAGGTCTCCTGCTCGACCACGCAGCCCGGGATGGGGTCGTGCACGCAGCCCATGAGCGGGTCGCAGGAGTCATCGGTGCACGCGTCGGAGTCATTGCAGCCGATGGGACCGAGGGTGCAGCCCTCGTACGGGTCGCAGTGTTCGTGCGTGCAGGCGTCCGCGTCGACGCAGTCCGTCGTCTCGGCCTCGCAGGTCATCGTCTCCGCGTTGCAGACGAAGGAGACGCAGGCGTCGCCCTCGTCACAGGGCCAGCTCGAGCAGTCGGCGCCGCAGCCCGGAATGGGGTCGTTGATGCAGCCGGTCTGGGCGTCGCAGAAGTCCCTCGTGCACGCATCCTCGTCGTCGCAGTCGAGGGGCAGACGGACGCACATGGATTCGACGCAGGTCGAGACGCCACAGGCGTCATTCGGCGTCGGGCAGTCTGTGTCCACCTCGCAGTGGTCGGCAAACGGCGCGCAGTTGGGGATCTGCTCGTAGGTGCAGCCAAGCTCCGGGTCGCAGAGGTCGTTGGTGCAGGGATCTCCGTCGTCGCAAACGACCGGCTCGTTGACGCAGCCGTCGATCCGGTCACAGCTGTCTGTGGTGCAGGCGTCTTGGTCGTTGCAGTCTGTCCATACGACATAGCACGTTGGGATGGCCGCCATATGCCAGCAGGCCAAGGAGATGCAGGGGTTTTCAACCTCGGGGCAAACATTGTCACCACCGCAGAAGTCGCCGCAGCCCTCGACGGTCTCGTTGATGCAGCCGTCGGTCGGGTCGCAGTGGTCGAAGGTGCACGAGTTTCCGTCGTTGCAGTCAACCGGTGTGCCGAGGAGGCACCATCCCTCGACGCACTCCATGGGGCCGCTGCACGCGTCCAGCATCGGACAGTCGTCGTTGGTCTCGCAGGTGTGCTCGGTCTGCGTGCAGTCGGGTACGGGCTCGAACACGCAGCCCCACGCCGGGTCGCAGTGGTCGTTGGTGCAGGGATCGCCGTCGTCGCACGGCGGGGTCGTGTCGTGGTGGCAGCCGACGCCCTCCTCGCACCAGTCGGTGGTGCATGCGTTCGAGTCGTCGCAGATATGGTTCCCGAACGGAACACACCTCCACTCGACGAGGCTGCACACAAGGTGGAAGCAGGATTCGTCCACGTTCGGGCAAGGCTCGTCGCGGTCGCAGGGGTCGCCGCAGCTCGGGATGGGCTTGTTCACGCAGCCGCCGGCATTCGGGTCGCAGTGGTCGAAGGTGCACCCGTCGTCGTCGTCGCAGTCTTCCGGCACGAACTTGCAGAAGCCCATTTCGCAGATGCCCTTGTCGCAGACGTTCTCGGGGACGCAGTCATCGTCGTTTGTGCACGTCGGCTCCAACAGGCAATGCGGCAGGTCGGCGCACTGCGCGAATCCGCAGCACACCGGGTCCTCGCAGTCAGCGAGGCCGTTGTAGTCGTTGTCTATGCCGTCGGTGCAGCTCTCAGCTGGGATGCAGCCGGGGACGGGGGCGTGCATGCACCCCATCTCCATGTCGCAGCTGTCGGTCGTGCACTCGTTGAGGTCGTCGCAGTCGACGGGATCCGAGGTGCAACCGTCGATCGGGTCGCAGCCATCGTGCGTGCACGCGTCATAGTCGTCGCAGTCGGCCTGCTCTGCCTCGCAGGTCATGTCCGCGTTGCAGAAGAAGGAGATGCACTCGTCGCCCTCCGGGCATGGCTCGGTCGAGCAGTCGGCGCCGCAGCCGTCGATGGGCTCGAAGACGCAGTCGTTGATCTCCGGATCGCAGTGGTCCTTCGTGCAGAAGTCCTCGTCGTTGCAGTCGAGGGGCATGCCGGCGCACCAGCCCCCGATGCAGAGCGAGACTCTGCACGCGTCCATGGGCATCGGGCAGTCCGTGTCCGCCGCGCAGGGGCCGCCGCCCAGCGGCTTGCAGTCCGGGATGTGCTCGTAGCTGCAACCCCACATGTCGGGTTCGCAGTACTCTTCGGTGCAGGGATTGCCGTCGTCGCAGGAAATCGGGTCGTTGTGGCAGCCGACGAAGTGCTCGCACGAGTCGGTGGTGCACTCGTTGGAGTCGTCGCAGATGGGCATGGCCTGGTACATCTCTACGCACACGGAATCGATGCACGTGAGCTGGACGCAGGGGTCATCGCTCGCGCACTCGCCATCGCTCTCGCAGGCAGCGCCGCAGGTCGCGATGGGCTTGTTCTCACACCCGTCGGCGTCCGGGTTGCAGAGGTCGACGGTGCACTCGTCGAAGTCGTTGCAGACGACGGGCACGAACTCGCAGTAGTTCTCGACGCACTTGCCCTCGTCGCAGGGGTTCTCGGAGATGCACTCGGCGTCGGTCTCGCACCTGGGATCCACCTGGCAGTGCGGTAGGTCCATGCAGAGCGGGTCCTCGCAGTCGGCGAGGCCGTCGCCGTTGTCGTCGACGGCGTTGTGGCAGTCCTCCACACCGAAGCAGGTGAGGGGGTGTGCTCCGGTCGGGTCGGCGCCTTCGTGCTCGCAGTCGTAGTAGCCTTCGTCGGCGTTCCACCCGCAAGACATCTCGCAGGCGAGCTCCTTGAGGACGCCGCCCTCGCAGTAGGTCAACAAGGTACCGTTGCAGCAGCCCGTCTCGGTGACAGGCCCGCAGTCGCTGCCGCACCCCGGGACCGGGTCGTACTTGCAGCCCATCTCCGGGTCGCAGTGGTCGACGGTGCACGCGTCGCCGTCGTCGCACTCGGTCTTCTCGAAGAGGCACATCAGCGAGGTGCCGTCGGGCGAGGTGCCGCAGAACCAGCTCATGCACATGTCGCTCATCGGACAGTCGCCGTCGGTCTCGCAGCCGTCGCCGCAGCCCCCGATGACCTCGTGGCCGCATTCACCGGTGCTCGGATCGCAGAAGTCCTTGGTGCACGGGTCGAAGTCGTCGCAGTCCTTCGGCACGAACTCACAGATGCCCGCGACGCACTTGCCCTCGTCGCAGGAGTTGGCGGGCCAACACTCTCCGTCGGTCTCGCACTGGGGCTGCGCGCCGCAGTGCGGCAGGTCGTGGCAGTGAGCGTACTCGCAGCAGATCGGGTCATGGCAGTCTGCGAGGCCGTTGCCGTCGTCGTCGACGCCGTTGTGGCAGTCCTCGGGCTTGGGCTCACCGCAGCCCGGGATCGGGTCGTGCTTGCAGCCGGCCTCCGGGTCGCAGTGGTCGATGGTGCACTCGTTGTGGTCGTTGCAGTCGAGCAACTCGAAGAGGCACATCAGCGAAGTGCCGTCGGGTGAGTCGTCGCAGAACCAGGACGTGCACATGTCGCTCGGCGGGCAGTCGGCGACAGGGTCGCTGCAGGCATTGCCGCAGCCGTCGACGGGCTCGTTGAAGCAGCCGTCTACCGGCTCGCAGCCGTCGATGGTGCAGGGGTCCGAGTCCCGGCAGTCGACGGGTCGGTCGACGCAGTAGGAGCCGTCGCCCAGATCGATGCACTCGGCGAAGCGGCAGGCGCCCTCGGGCTGCATGCAGTCCTCGGTGGAGGAGCAGGGATCCCCGACGTGGCAGTCGTGGATCGGCTTGTGCTCGCAGCCGTAGGTCGGGTCGCAGTGGTCGTCGGTGCAGGGGTCGAGGTCGTCGCAGAAGAAGGGCTCGTACTCGCAGCCCGTCTCCAGGTCGCAGTGGTCGATGGTGCACGCGTCGCCGTCGTCGCAGTCGGTCGCCTCGATGAGGCAGACCATCTCGAGGCTGTCACCGACAGTGCCGCAGAACCAGCTTGTGCAGGCGTCGCTCGGCGGGCAGTCCGTGGCGGGGTCGCTACAGGCGGCGCCGCAGCCTTCGATGACGTCGTGGGCGCACTCACCCACCGTCGGGTCGCAGTAGTCCCTGGTGCACGGGTCGAAGTCGTCACAGACCATCGGCGCGAAGTGGCAGTGGCCCTCGAGGCACACCCCCACGTCGCACGGCACCGCGCTGACGCACTCGTCGTCGACCTCGCACTCGGGCGGCATGCACTCCGGGAGCTGCGCGCAGATCGGGTCCTCGCAGTCGACGAGGCCGTCGCCGTTGTCGTCGACGCCGTTCTGGCAGTCCTCGTGCATCGGCTCGCCGCAGCCGGGGATGTCGTCGTAGACGCAGCCTTCCTCGGGCTTGCAGTGGTCGATGGTGCACTCGTCGCCGTCGTTGCACTCGGTCATCTCGACCATGCAGATCGGCTCGCTGCCGTCGCCGAGGTCGCCGCAGTACCAGGCCATGCACATGTCGCTCTGCGGGCAGTCGGTCTCGGTTTCGCAGGCGTTGCCGCAGTCGGCGATGGGATCGTTTACGCACGCGCCGTTCGCCGGGTCGCAGTGGTCCATCGTGCAGGGATCGGCGTCGTAGCAGTCTACGGGCAGGAAGACGCACATGCCCTCGGCGCAGCTGCCGACGTCGCATGGATTCATGGGCTCGCAGTCGGCGTCGGTCTCGCACCCGGGCTCCTTGCAGTGCGGCAGGTGCGCGCAGATCGAGTCCTCGCAGTCGACGAGGCCGTCGTCGTTGTCGTCGACGCCGTTGGTGCAGTCCTCGTCCATGCCGCAGCCGGGCATCGGGTCGTGGTGGCAGGGGTCGCCTCCCGGCTCGGTGGTGGGATCGCACCAGTCGTGGGTGCACGGGTCGAAGTCGTCGCAGTCCTGCTTCTTGGGCAGGCAGGTGCCCGTCGTGCCGTCGGGGGCGTCGCAGACGAGGAGCAGGCAGATGTCCGGGCCCGGCGGGCACGGGTTGGTCTCGACGTCGCAGGGAAGGCCGCAGCCCTCGATGACCTCCGGCTCCTCACAATCCCCGGTGTCATGGTTGCAGCGGTCGATGGTGCACGGATCCTCGTCGTTGCACTTCGGCATGAAGTGGCAGACCCCGCCCTCGCAGTATCCCTTGTTGCAGAGGTCGTCGGGTATGCAGTCGTCGTCAGTCTCGCAGGTGTCGGGGCCCGGATCGCATTCGGGGATGCCAACCATCGGGTCGTGCATGCAGCCGTGCGTCGGCTCGCACCAGTCCGCGGTGCACTCGTCGCCGTCGTCGCAGTCGGTGTGGTCGCTCATGCAGCCCATCTCGGGGTCGCACCAGTTGTGGACGCAGGCGTCGCTGTGGCCGCAGTCGTTCATCTCGATCTCGCAGACCATGTCGTCGTTGCAGAAGAACTGGATGCAGGCGTCACCCTCGGGGCAGGGCTCGGTCTCGCAGCTCTGGCCGCAGCCCTCGATGGGCTTGTACTCGCAGCCGCCGGCGTCCGGGTTGCAGTGGTCCATGGTGCAGGGGTCTTCGTCATCGCAGTCGGGCGCGAAGGCCACGCACATGTTGTCTATGCACTCGGGCGCGTGGCAGGCGTCGGCCGGGCCGCAGTCCTCGGCCGTCTCGCAGTGCCCGCCGAGCGGCATGCAGCCCTCGATGTGCTTCCACTCGCAGCCCATCATCGGGTCGCAGTGGTCGTTCGAGCAGGGCATGCCGTCGAAGCAGTCCACCGGCTCGTAGACGCAGCCCGTCGCCGGGTCGCAGTGCTCGTGGGTGCACATGTCGTCGTCGTTGCAGTCGATAGGCGGCTTGGGGTGGCACTTGCTGTCGACACCGCAGAAGAAGGGCACGCACATGTCCGCGCCGTCCACGTTGCAGTCCTCGTCGGACGTGCAGTCCTCACCGCAGCCCGGGACGGGGTCGTACTTGCAGTCGCCCGTGGCCGGGTCGCAGATGTCGTAGGTGCAGGGGTCCTCGTCGAAGCAGTCGTTGTGGATCCAGATGCAGAAGCCCTCGACGCAGCTGCCGGCCTGGCAGAGGTCCTCGCTCACGCACTGCTCGTCGGTCTCACACGGGTCCTGGGCGGAGCTGCAGCCCGGGATGTGCTTGAACTCGCAGCCGTGGTGCGGGTCGCAGAAGTCCTCGGTGCAGGGGTCCCCGTCGTGGCAGGGCTGGGGCTCGAAGACGCAGCCGGCGCCAGGGTCGCACTCGTCCCACGTGCAGACGTCGAAGTCGTCGCAGTGGAAGGGCTCGTGGAAGCAGCCCATCTTCGGGTCGCACATGTCCACGGTGCACTCGTTCTTGTCGTTGCAGTCGAGGGGCTCGACCTCGCATGAACCGGTCTCGGTGTTGCACCAGAGCAGGGTGCAGAGGTCGCCGCCTTCGCACTCCGCGTCCGAGGTGCAGCCGCCGCCGCAGCCGGGGATGGGCTCGTGCGCGCAGGCGCCGGTGTCGTGCTCGCAGTAGTCCCAGGTGCACTCGTCGGTGTCGGTGCAGTCGATGGGCATGAAGTCGCAGAAGCCGTCGGGGTTGCAGACGCCCATGTCGCACGCGCCCTTGGGTGCGCAGTCGCCGTCGCCCTCGCACTCGATGGGCACGGGCGGGCAGCCTGGGTGCGGCTGGGGCTCGAAGACGCAGCCCTCTATCGGATCGCACCGGTCATCGGTGCAGGGGTCATCGTCGTCGCACCACTTGGGCTCGGGGATGCACTCTCCCTTCTCGAGCTCGCAGAAGAAGTGCATGCAGGCGTCGCCCTCGGGGCACTCGGCGTCGTTGACGCAGCCTTCACCGCAGCCCGGGATGCGCTCGTTGGTGCAGCCTATCGCGTGATCGCAGTGATCCTTGGTGCAGGGGTCCTCGTCCTCGCACTTGATCGGGTCGTGGTAGCAGAAGCCGAGGATGCACATGTGCTCCGTGCAGAGGTCCGGCTCCGGCGGGAAGCACTCCTCGTCGGTCTCGCAGGCCTCCATGCAGTGCATGTCGACTTGGCCGTCGCACTCGTTGTCCAACCCGTCCCCGCAGATGTCGTACTCGGCGGTCGGGATGCAGCCCTGCTCGGAGCAGCCCGGGATGTAGTCGTGCATGCAGCCGTGCTCGAGGGTGCAGAAGTCGTGGGTGCACTTGTTCCCGTCGTCGCAGTGGAAGGGCTCCGGCGCGCAGGTGCCGTCGGCCGCGCAGAAGAGGTAGGCGCAGGGGTCGCCGCCCGTGCAGGGCTCCTCGTCGCTGCAGGGCTCTCCGCAGCCCTCGATGGGCTTGAAGTCGCAGGCGTCGGTGGCGAGGTCGCAGCGGTCGTGGGTGCAGACGTCGCCGTCGAAGCAGTGGCGCGGCCTGATCTTGCAGTGGCCCTCGGTCCCGTCGTCGGGCTGGGCGCAGAAGCTCTCCTGACAGGGGCCCGCGGGCGGACACGCGCTGTCCGTCGTGCAGGGGACATCTTCTCCGCACTCGGGGATCACCGGGTGCACGCAGGTGCCGGTGCCAGGATCGCACTCGTCCATGGTGCACTCGTCTAGGTCGTCACAGTCGACCGGGAAGGCCACGCAGGCGCCCTCGATGCACTCCTGGGGCACGCAGAGGTTGTCCATCGGGCAGGGCATCTCGGCCGAGCACTCGTCCCCGCAGCCCGGGATCCAGTCGTTCGAGCAGCCCATGACCACGTCGCAGAAGTCCTTCGTGCAGGGGTCCTCGTCGTCGCAGAGGGCGTCATCCGGCCCGTGGGCGATGGACTTGGTCTCGTCGTCGGAGGTGGCGACGGTGCAGTCGTTGTAGTCGTCTAGCTCGGGCACCTCACCTTCCATGCAGCCCGTGCCGAACTCGCACCACTCCTCGCCGTTGCAGAAGCTCTCGTCGGCGCAGATGACCATCTTGCCGGCGCAGCCGCCGTCTACGCAGGTGTCCATCTCGGTGCAGGGCTCGCCGTCGTCGCAGGGCTCCGAGTTGTCCTTGTAGTCGCAGCCGAAGGCCGGGTCGCAGATGTCGTCGGTGCAGAATTCCTCGTCGTTGCAGTAGCCGTCGTCGGGCTCGTTGAGGACCTCGTCGGCGTCCTCGTCGCAGGAGTCGACGGTGCAGTCGACGCCGTCGTCGGGGTCGATCTCCTCGCCGGGCTCGCAGTTGCCCGTGGCCGAGTCGCACCACTCCTCGCCGTTGCAGAAGGTGCCGTCGCTGCAGTCCATCATCTGTCCGGGCTCGCAGAGGCCCTCGGCGCAGGTGTCGTCCACCGTGCAGGGGTTGTCGTCTTCGCAAGGCGCCGTGTTGTTCGTG